>CAZDYH010000109.1:6335-10450 GCA_964509355.1 uncultured Mycobacterium sp. | reverse complement strand
CGGCGGATCCCCCATCCTTCCGCCACCAAAAGCGAAATGCGCCATCGAGAGCAGTCAGGGGTAGCAATTCCGACAGCGGGTGGCATCTGCCGCGTCTCAGTGGGTTCCCCCGATAGTCCGACGGTGGCGGTCGGCGGCGGTCCGGGGTGCGGCATTGGCTTCGTCAGCGTTGAACTCCTTCGTCCAGCAGGCGAACTCCAACATGATGCCGTCGGGGTCGTAGAAATAGAACGACCGGATGTAGACGCCGGGGTGGAGTCTCTCGGCGACCTGCGCCGAGGCCGGGCAGTGCTGCCGGGGTGGTTTCGCCGGTCTGGCCGTCGGGGGCGTCGGCGGACCAGAAGAACGCGACGCAGTCGCCGTTGCCGGCGTCAAAGAAGAAGTGCTGACCCATACCGTCGGGCGGGTCCAGTGCCTTGATTAGCGGCATGCCCAGCACAGTAGAACTCAATCGTGCGCGCCATTCGGAGCACACGTACTGTGGGACTCGCTGTGAGCTTCCGGGATCGCCGTGGCCGATGAATCACCTAGCGAGAAAAGAGAGTTTCGGTACGGTCCCGGAAGGGATTAGCCGAAGCCGACTCATTGCCAACGCGAAAGGTCAGGTAGAGGATTACCACCATGGCGAAGAACATCGGAATCCTGCTATTCGACGGCGTGGAGGAACTGGATGCGATAGGCCCCTGGGAGGTGTTGTCGGCGTGGACACGCCACTTTGCCGACGATGGCTATGCCGTCTCATGCTTCTCCCGGCCGGGTGGTGTGGTTCAGTGCGCGAAAGGGTTGGTGGTGCACGCCGAGCATTCCTTTGCGGACGCACCGCCGATGGATGTGCTGCTCTACCCCGGCGGCCGTGGGATCGTCTCCCACCTGCATGACGAAGCCCAACTGGATTGGGTCCGCCGCCAACGCGACACCGTGCAACTGATGACCAGTGTGTGCACCGGTTCTCTGGTGTACGCAGCCGCCGGCCTGCTTTCACACCGTCCGGCCACCACCCACTGGGCGGCGCTGGACCAGCTAGCCGAGATCGACCCGACAGTTGATGTCCGGCGAGACGAACGGTTCGTCGACGATGGCGACATCGTCACCGCTGCGGGGGTATCGGCGGGAATCGACATGGCATTGCACCTCATCGTTCGACTCGCCAGTGCCGACCGCGCCCGTGAGGTCCGCCGGTACATCCAGTACGACCCTGCGCCACCGGCGTAGGAACCCTGTTCTGGGGGCGACACTTAACGCCGAAGTACCCCCATCACCGAAATGTCATCCAGCGGAGAATCAGCATAAGGAGTCGGCGTAGCGGTCCGGGTCCGAAACGGATACCGGAATCGTCGCTGTCGGTCATCATCGCGAAGCGTTGCTCGGCTCCGTACCCGGCCTGCCGAACGGCGTCGCAGAGGTCGGAGACCTCGACGTCACGGCTGGCCTCGATGGTGGCGACCCCGGTCCTGAAGTCGACCGACGCGTGCACTCCGTCGATCTTGTTCAGCTTGTTCCGAATCCGTGCCGCGCACATCCCGCACGACATCCCGGTCACGTCAAGTTGAACCCGCCGGACACCTGACACCGCGTCCTCGGGTGCCGCTACGTCTGCCAACGCCGTTCCTCACTGTCCACGGCCCACGCCGCCCTACCCCCTATTGGTCGTCGGAGCCCGGTCCCTGGTTCCCGGAGTCTCCAGTCTCCAGCACGCCCGGAGCCGCGACGATCCACTCGTCAGTGCTTCAGCAGGTCCTCAAGTGAGGAGGGTGCCGCGTTTACCTCGGCGACGGCGTCGATGCCGAGGTCGATGGTCGGGTACGAGGCCAGGAACTCCGCGTAGGAGAGCGGGCCAAGCCGCATACCGAGGGTGATCCAGGCATCGACCACCGACCACCGCCGTGGACTTCGCTTGGCCCAGTCGCTCTGATCCAGACGGTGCTTCCACTCCAGGGGATCGGTTGCCTCGCGGGCAAACTTGCTCAGCAACTCCGCATAGGCAACTTCCTCGCCGCGCAGAACCGTGATGCCGCGACCCAATCCGGTCGATTCGGTCAATTCCGGCAACAGGCCCAGGATGCCTTTCGCCGCGGCCCGGCCGGTGGTGACCTCTTCGGTCAAGGTGACGGCAGGGTAGGCCTGTACCGCGACACAGGCGTCGATTATCGAGACCAGGACGTCTGCTGAATCGGGCAGTTGCTCCGGTTCGCCCAGTACCCGGGGAAGACGAACGATGGTGAAGTCGAGCGCGTCCGCGGATCCGGCCACAGCCAACTCAGCGAGCGACTTGGACGCCGCATATGGATAGGGCGCCGCGCGGGGGTCTGTCACTCGCGGTGCGGTGACATCCGCATTGACGACGAACGTCGACAAGTGCACCAGCCTCGCTCCATGGGCCGTGCACGCTTCCGAGATTGCGGAGACAAGCTTTACGTTGGCAAAGCGAATCTCGCGGTAGGGCGAGAGCACGCTGGTGTTTCCGATGCAGTTCACAACGGTTCCGCCGCCGGCGTTGCCGATCAGGTCGTCCAGGTCTCCTGGACCGAGCTCACCAGAGACCCGTTCGATCTGCACACCCTCGACGAGACGCAGACTGGCCCACGGATCATGTTCGGGGAGTGGGGATCTCGTAACCATGATTACCCGAGGACACTGCAAGCCAGACTGTTTGAGCTCCAGAACCGCCTGGGCGAAGCCGGTTCCAAGAATTCCCGACGCGCCCAGCACGACGATGTTGGGCGGCCCGCTTGCCCGAAACCCCGGTGTTGGCAGTCGTCTCTCGAGTGCGGCCAGATCGCTTTCGATTTCGGCAGCTGTGCCTACATCCATCCACCCGTCGTCCGCCGGCGCGTACCGGGCCAGGTTGGCGGCGGTATCAGCGCTGATCAGATCCAGAATTGAGACGTGGTGGCCAAGATACTCCCGGGTGTCCGGAAGGATTCTGATGAGATCCAGCGAGCCGATGCCCTCGTCCAGCAGTGATGCGTCTGGCCCGATGGCCCGCCCGAGAAGTCGGCCCCAAATTTCCGCAAGCCCAGCCGCTCGCTCACTCGTCTCGGTATCGACTCGGGCAGCTTCCCCAGACTGGGGCATCGTCCGCAGGGTGTCGCTGTCGATCTTGCCGTTGGGCTTCCTCGGGATGCTCGGCACTTCGACGACGAAGAACGAGGACACGCCGAGACTTACGAGAATGCGCCTGACCCGCGCCACTGCCGCGGCATCCGCAACTCCCTCGCGGGTGCGAAGTGTTTCTACCCAGACCCCGAGCCCGCCGTTGTGAACCTCCACGGCGACATCGGAAACCGAGGGATTCTCCGAGATGCGGCTCATCACCTCGGCGGTATCGACGCGTTTGCCGGAGATCTTGACGATGGCGTCTCGTCGTCCGGAGAAGACCGGAAAGCCGTCGCCATCAAGGGTCACGCGATCAGCAGTGGTGAAGGCGCGGCGTCGTAAACCCGCAGGGGTTGTCACAATGCCGAAGCTGCCGCCGTCGATCCCGAGGTAGCCGGTGGAAACCAGATCACCGACAATGACGACTTCGCCGAAGGCGACGAAGACGGTGTTCGGCACTATCGGCCGTCCAAGTCTTATCCGGGCACGGCTCTCCGTAGACGTTCCGCCGCATGTGATCGGCAAGTAGGTGGCGATGACTGTGGTCTCTGTCGGACCGTAGGTTGAGATCAGCGAAATTCTCTGGGCGGCAGCGGAATCGATCCATTTGTCAACGGCGGCGGGGCGGATGGGTTCACCGCCGATGACGATCTGGCGGAGACGGGATCGGCGGACCGCGTCCAGCGCCTCGGCGTCGTCGCATAGCAGATGCCACACGGCGGTCGGCAGGTCGATGATTGTCGGACTCCTGGCGAGGAGTTCTTGCGCGAGCGCCTGGAGATCGCCCGCTCGCATCGCCGTGGATCGGACCAAATCGGATCCGCAGAGCGCGGCGCAGAAGATCTCCTCAACGCTGATGTCAGATGTCAACGGCGCGCACTGCAGGATGGTGTCGTCCGGCCCCCATCCGTAGGCGCGTCTGACCGCGTCGCTGAAGAGGGCGAGCGAACCATGGGTGACTCGGACCAGCTTGGGCTGACCGGTCGATCCCGAGGTCGGCATGATGTAAGCCGTCCTGG
>CAZDYH010000109.1:0-6235 GCA_964509355.1 uncultured Mycobacterium sp. | reverse complement strand
CGCCGTTCTGCACCAGCCAGGCGACCCATTGGTAGACGTACCGACGCCTCTCAAGAGTGCGGTGTACGCCACCGGCGCGGTCCAGGAACCATGCTGGGGGCGACAGCAGCTCTGGGTGTGCCTCATCGCGTTGGCGGCAGTTCCCCTGTGCGTCGACCTTGAGCCACTCATCGACGGTCATCGCGATCGGGTTGTGCCACATCGCTGGCATCGACTCCAGCACCGCGGCGATTCGTACCGCGACCCCCGAGGGGGTTTCCTCCTCGGGCAGACCTGCTCTATTCCAGATGCTGAGGTTGAGAATGCGTTGCTGCTCGTCGAGGACGCTTGCCACCGTCATGCTCTCGACCGGACCGATGTTCGTCGTCGCCGGCGGCTCAAGTAGATAGGGGCGAAGCTCGGGCGCACATGGTTCACGAAGGAAATTGAGGGTCAACGACTCCACATGAGATGTCCTGTTGATCGCCAGATACATCCGGCGGTACTGCTCCTCGCGAAGCCACCGCCGCCTGACTGCCTTGACGTAGCCCCGGTCCAGTGTTCGAACGACATCCTGTACCGACGCAAATGGCGCAAACCGCACCGAGTGCGCAACCGAATTGACCAGACACGAAGCCACATTGAGATCCGGCTCTCCAAAACGATTGTCCACTGCGTGAACCAGCAGGCTCTCGGTGCTCTGGCGAAGGCTCGCGTCCACCGCAACTGCCGCCGCAGCCACCAGAACATTGAGCGGAACCTGCTTCTCCTCCGAGAGTGCGAGGATTGCGTCGTAGGGGGCGCCGGAAATCCGGACTGATTCCCGAAGGACCCCTTTGGCTGCGGTTCCGACAGCGTCACTAGAGCTCTGTCCGTACCCGCCGTGGTGCGCCTCGTCGGCGAGCTCACGCTTCACAAGGTCGCCGAAGCGCGCAAGCGCCTCCTCAGTCTTGCTCGCCTCACGTCGATGAGCATCCGCTAACTTGGTCAAACCCTCTGTGGCAGAGGGGGCCTCGGCCGAACTGCCGGCTGCAAGGTTGCGTGCCAGATCGGCCTCGACGAGTCCCGTTGCCCCGCCGTCAACCACGATGTGGTGGGTATGAACATCGAGTCCTGACACGCAGCCGTGCTCGTCGGTCCGCACGGTGTAGCGCACGAGTGGTGTGGCCAAGATGCCGAAGTCCCAGGTGCGGGTCAGGCCTTCGTCATCGCTGTCTGCCTGACATTCACTTTCTGATCGGACTCGCACGATGTCGCCGAACTGCAGTCGCGGCAATAGATCCGGATAGCCGACCCCCGTCGGTGGCGCCTCGAGCACACACAGCTGGATGGGATTATTCAAAATCGTCAATTCCAGTGCCGCCAAGAACGCCGGCAGCTCCTGCTGGCGGAATCGATAGCTTCGGCCGATCAGATACAGTTCGGGGTCGCTGTCCTGCAGCACTCCGTTGTAGATGTTCTGTTGGGACTTGCTAAGCGCAACCCGTGGCATCTGAGGGTCGTCAGGCGAAGTCACGGAGACCCTCAAGCTCCCTAACCCAGCCGGCAATCGACAGGTTCTCCGCTAATCGGGCTGGCACGTCGGACTCCCGGTCCACGCCGAGTTGGCTCATCAGGAGAACGAACCGGACGGAGTCCAGTCCGAGATCCCTCAGATCGGTCGCGTCGCCGTCGATCAGGTCCGACTCATCGATGTAGAGCACCTCGGAGAGTGCGGTGAGGACCTTTCCCCGGACCGTCTCAGCCACGAACGATGGCTCCGCCTCCGGATATCGCCGCAGCGAGCGATGCCCGCATGACCTTGCCGGACTGCGTGCGTGGAATGTCGTCGACAATCACGATCTTGGAGGGACGCGCCGCCGCCTCCGCCTCCTGGCGGAAACGGGCCGCAATCGTGTGCTTGAGATTCTTGACTCCTGAGTCGTCTAGGTTTGCCGACGGGACAACGGCCAAACCTAGAAGCGCACCGAACTCCTCATTGGGTATCTCGTAACAGGCTGCCTCCCGGACGGCCGACACCCCCTCGGCGATGCGATCGACCTCGTCTGGAACGATATTTACGCCGCCGGAGATGATCATCTCCGATGACCGGCCCTTGATGTAGAAGAAGCCGTCCTCGTGCAACTCGAGAAGGTCGCCGGTGTTCACCCAACCGTCGACCAGAGTCTCTTCGGTGCGTTCCGGATTGGCCCAGTAGCCCAACATGTTGGCTGGTGACTTGATCCACAGGGTTCCTGAAGTGCCAGTGCCCGAGGAAGCCGAGTCGGTGGTCGGCCCAGTGCCGTCGCGATCGAGATAGACCTGCACGCCTGGGTAGGGCCGTCCGACGGCACCCGACTCGATCTTGGCGATCGAACCGTCATCAGTGGGCAGACACAAAGCGGTGCAACCTGTCTCGCTCAATCCGTAGACCTGCGCGGTGCGAACGCCGGCAGCCTCCACGAATCGCACGTCACTGGCGATCGCCCGGGAACCACCGTAGCCGAGCAGACGCAGAGATGCCGGGAACCGCTCGTCGGTGGACTTGAGGTCGGAAACCAGTCTCGACAGCAGAGTCGGGACCAGGCATGTCGTTGCGACCTCGTTCGCGGTGAGAATCGTCAGAAGAGACGACGCTCCCTCACCGCCGGTCACGCACACCCCACCCTGCATCAGGCAGTTGATGATCCACCACAGTCCGCCGATGTGCGTCGCCGGCAGCGGCGAGTAGGTCGTTTCTCCGACGACCCAGGTGACCCAATCCAACCGCTCGCGCTGCAGAATGTCTGCGACGGCGTAGAAAGTGCGATTGGCGAGCAGCACGGCCTTCGGCTCTCCCGTTGTTCCACTGGTGAAGATCATCGCCAGTGGATCGTCGGCAGCCAGGCCAGGATTGGCGACAAGATCCTCCGCAGCCACGGCAGGAGCGAAGTTCTCTGAGTTGGCGGAGATAGTGACGGTGGTCACCGGTATCGACTCGAGGGCAGCAGGCAGATCCGAAGCCTGGATTCGACTTGCTGGCGCGATGAGAATCGCGCGGGGCTCGGTGATCTGCCCGAAGCGTTCGATGGTGGCCGCCGGAAGGTTTCCGTCCACCATGACGGCGATCGCTCCGAGTTTCGCGCAGGCCAGCACCGAAAGATAGGTCTCGGGTCCGTTGTCGGAGATGACAATCACCCGGGATCCTCGAGAAACCTCCTGAGAGCGCAGTTTTCCGGCGAGCCTGTCCACTTCGGAGACCAGTTCCTTATAGCGAATTGCGCTCGTGCCGTCGCAGCGGCGCAAGGCAGTTGCCTCGGGCCGCTGGCGCGCCTGCACCAGAATCCGCTCCAGAACTGTCTGCGGTGAGTCGGTCACAGGAATTGTTCCCCTTCCAGAAGGATTATGGGATGTTGAGTGCCGCCAGTTCTACCTCGCCGGAGGCGGCACCGCCATCCTCATCCCAGAACTCGATGGCACACGGAACCTTGAGATAGCGCCAGGATCGCTCGATGACCTCGAAATCCTTGCAGAGCAGGCGCGCGGAGAAATTGTGGGCGTTGATGGGCTTTTTGAACCGCGATGCCGTGGTCTTGATCAGCATGCTGGGAAGTTGGTGGTTAAAATAGTCCGCAATCGACCAGCCCCGCAGAACCGGGATTTCCTCATTGATGACGGCGGGCGCGAAGGCACTGTAGGCGAGTTGGTTGAAGCACAGCAACAACTCCACCGCGTTGAAGTGGCCCGTGCTTCGAATGTACGAGGAATCGCCGATGCTGAAATTCCCATACGCCAGAACCGAATCCTCGGTGGCTCTGTAGGTCGCATCATTGAGGTACCGGGAGCCCTTGCATGAGTAAGGCTCCAGTACCTTGGCGAGCAGATCCTCCGCGATCGGCGCCATGCCCACCGATTCTGACTCGGCGCGCTTGGACGGCGTCAACTCGGCGGCGGTCATACGGCATATCCCGGTGTCTCGAGGCCGTCGAGCATGGTCAGGCGGTAGGTCGTCAGAGTGCCCGCTGCGGTGCCGTGCTTCGCGCGGTGCATGAGAACTCTATTGTCCCACAACACGATATCCCCGACCTCATAGTGCTGGGTGTGGATGAATGGCGAGGTGAATTCGGGATCAAGCTGGCCGGTCGCGGTCATGAGTCCCTGCAGGATTGCCGGGTCAAGGACATGGCCGTCCTTGTCCTGGATCTTGGTGGTGCCCGACGCGCAGATGTAGAGGATCTCTTCGTCGGTGGCCGGGTGCCGGATCACCGTGGGCCAATTGATGGGCGGGGTGGTCTTGGTGATCTCGGCCCATACCTCTCCGATCGGCTTGTAGACATCGCTGGGCCGGATCTTGATGTGCCGCCGCGGATCGTGGGTGCTGAATGTCCCGCGGGCCGGGTCTTGCTGGGCGGCGGGTAGTGACTCCCACACTTTGTTGAGATCGATAAAGTAGGTGCCGCGGTCGTGCCCGGGCACCGCGAGGGGCAGAACCATGGAAAATGCGAACGGTTCCGGCATGAACATGTAGTCGATATGCCAGAACGCACCCGTCTTGGGCACCCCCTGGCCCTGCTCGGTTGAGGAGACGAAGATTTCCGGATACTGCTCGTGGTGGTACATCGGCTCGTAGTAGGGAACGATGTCGCCGAGTATTTTCCCGAGCTGGATGAATTCCTCCGGAGACGGATGGACATCCTTGAGGACAACGAGTTTGTTCTCGTAGACGATCTTGCGGATCTCGTCTCTCGAGAGACCGCCGAGGTCCTTGGGATCCACCCCGGTAATTTGCGCCCCGAGGCCCTCGCCTTTCACATTGAGGGTCATCTGATCTCCTCTCCCTGCATTGTCCGTAACTGTCGTGGGGCACTCGCGCGCGCGGGTACCCAGGAAAACAGTCGGATGAGACGGTAAAAAGTTCCCTAGTCGCGTCCGCGGGTGTTCTCGGTGTTGTCGGGTTCGGTCGCCCAGGTGTTCGGGAGCAGGGGGACGGTGGTGCGTTCGCCGTCCGGCGCCAGGTCAGTCAGACCCGCGGCGGCGGTGGTGGCGGCTGTCGGGGCAGCCCCGGCAAAGCCGAGGGGCCCGGCACCGTACCCGCTCGCTGCTGAGGTGGGCCCGGTCTCAGCGGGGTCCTCCAGGGCGTGCGCAGTCGCTGGGTCCTCGATGAACTCGTACCGGTAACCGCGCGCACCGGACCTGCTCCTCCGGGTCTTTCTATCGCGGCTTCGAACGGGGGCGGACGCCCGCGCCGCGGCGGCAGCGGCGACGGTGTCATCGATGGTGTCGGTCGTGCCTGTCCCGGTCTTCGGGCCGGCACCCACCCCGGGCGGCGCCAGACCGGGCACGGCGTAGCTGATCATCGGGGAAGATGCGGGGTTGGCGGCCGGGGCCGAGGCGGATGCGTTCGGCGCGGGGGTGCCGGCCTGTGGGGCTGCACTGGTGGGACTTGGCGGGGCGGCCACCGCGACCCCGGCCTGCATCGGTGAGTCGACCTGGCTCGCGGGGCCGGCGACGGGCTCCGCCGTCGCGGGCACTGGACGCGGCTCGGCCGGCAGCTCCGCATCCGTTGGATCCAGGAGAAAGCGCAGCGCACCCAGGGCGCTCAGAGCACTCAAGGCGGGGCTGAAAAGCGGAAGGAGCAACAGGGAATAGGAGAGGTAGTAGGGGATGAAAAGGGCGTCGTACAACACGAATGCGATGGCGGCAAGGGCGGCGGCGGCTTCCGGTCCGAGCCCAAGATTCTGGAAGAACTGCAGAAAGTATTTATAGGGATCCTCGATGAATTTCACGATGTCGTCGATGAGTTGCTTGATCGACGTCGGTACATCACCGAGGGATCCGACACCGAGGGATCCGACACCGAGGGATCCGACACCGAGGGCTTCGGCACCGAGGGCAAGGATGGCTGGCGCAGGTTGGGCGGACGGGACTGCAGAGGTCGCCACCCCGGCGATCGCCTGGTAGACGGTCATGGTTTCAGCTGCCTGCACCCACATGCGGGCGTAGTCGGCTTCGTTGAGAGCGATCGGGATGGTGTTGATGCCAAAGAAGTTGGTGGCGATCAGCACGCCATGGGCGAAGTGATTGGCGGCCAGTTCAGCCAGGGTGGGCATGGCAGCCAGGGCGCCACCGTAGGCGGCGGCGACCGCCTCGTGCTGGGCGGCGGCGGCCGCGCTGTCAACGGAAGCCCGTTCGAGCCAGGCCATCCAGGGGACGTGCGCGGCCACATACTGCGTGGCGCTAGGCCCCTGCCAGCTCGTGGCCCCCGCCTCGGCCAGCACTCGGGTCAATTCAGCGGCGG
>CAZDYH010000108.1:6751-10538 GCA_964509355.1 uncultured Mycobacterium sp. | reverse complement strand
GCCGGTCGCTCTCGTCGCGGATGAAGTCGTAGCCGATGAGCGTGCCCACGACGAGCTCGGCCGGTACACCGTAGATCTCGTCGCTGATCGCCCGGACGAACTCGGTGCCGCCACCGGTGACGATGCCGATGGTGAAGTCGCGGGCTCGTAGCTCGTCGACCAGCTCGAGCATCGGCTGGTACGTCACCGACTTCAGCGGGCGACCAAGCGAACTGTGCGTCGCCTTCGCCATGAACGTTCGGACCTGCGCGGTGAACTCCTCCGGTGTCAGGCCCTCGAACAGACCGGCAAGCGCAAGGGCAATGCGTTCCAGTCCGATGGCCGCGATTGCTGACTTGTCACCGCCGAGCAGGGCGGCGAACTCCTCACGCCGGCCGGTCGCCGGGTCTTCAGCGGCGCGCCTGCGCAGCGCGTCGAGGAAGAAATCGAACTGCACATAGGTCGGTCGCTCACACCACAGCGTGCCGTCGTTGTCGAAGTAGGCGACCCGATCGACGATCGGTACGTCCTGCGCCGCGTCGAGGAAGGCGACGACGGCGTCGCGGACCGCGCCGGGACGCCACGACGGAAGTTCGGCCCTTTCGGTCATGACGCTCAGTCGCTGTGGACGCCGGCCTGCAGCTTGGCCAGCACCTGGTCGAGGTTGAAGCTGGCCGACTCCTGCCGTTGCGGGAACTCGGCGAACGTCTGCAGCATCTGGGCGACGTAGGCCTGCGCCGGGACCAACAGGAAGGCGCGGTCGAGCAGCCAGTCGTAGTAGGTGTTCGAAGTTTGATCGGCCCGCTCGTAGGGGTCGGTCCGCAGATTGAAGATCTTCGGGACCCGCAGCTCGGTGAACGGCTCGGCCCAGACCCGCAGCGTGCCCGGGCAGCGCTGCTCGAGGAAGACGAACTTCCAGTTTTCGAACCGCATCGCGGTGAGGTCGCCGTCGTCGGAGACGTAGAAGAAGTGCTTGCGCGGGCTCTCCTCGGCCGCACCGCTGATGTAGGCCAGCTGGTCGTGCCCGTCGAGGTGGACCTTGTAGCTGGTGCCGTTGAGTTTGGTGCCTTTGCGGAGCTTGTCGGAGATATCGGGTACCCCGGCCGCCGACAACAGCGTGACGAACCAGTCGGCGTGGCTGACGATCCCGTTGAGCACCGTGCCGGCCGGGATACGCGCCGGCCAGCGCACCATCGCCGGAACTCGGTAGGCGCCCTCCCAGTTCGAGTTCTTCTCGTTGCGGAACGGGGTCATCCCGGCATCAGGCCACGAGTTCATGTGCGGGCCGTTGTCGGTGGAGTACATCACGATGGTGTTCTCGGCGATGCCGAGTTCGTCGAGCAGGTCCAGCAGGCTGCCGACGGTCTCGTCGTGGTCCAGCATGGTGTCGTGATACTCCGACTGCCAGCGCCCCGCACGGCCAACGCTCTCCGGCTTGGTGTGGGTGCGGAAGTGCATGTGCGTGGTGTTGAACCACACGAAGAACGGGGTCTGCGCCTCGTGCTGCCGCTTGATGAAATCGACCGCGGCGTCGCGGAACTCCTCGTCGCAGGTCTCCATCCGCTTCTTGGTGAGCGGGCCGGTGTCCTCGATGCGCTGGGTGCCATCGCCGTTGGCCCAGGTGTGCAGCACGCCGCGCGGCCCGAACTTCTTCCGGAACGCCGGATCCTTCGGATAGTCGGGGTGCTCGGGCTCCTCCTCGGCGTTGAGGTGATACAGGTTGCCGAAGAACTCGTCGAAACCGTGCATCGTGGGGAGGTGCTCGTCGCGGTCACCCAGATGGTTCTTGCCGAACTGCCCGGTCGCATAACCGTTCGCCTTCAACGCCGTGGCGATGGTGGGGTCTTCCGGCTGCAGCCCGATCGTGGCGCCCGGCATCCCCACCTTGGTCAGCCCGGTGCGGTACGGGTTCTGGCCGGTGATGAAGGCCGCCCGGCCGGCGGTGCAACTCTGCTCTCCGTAGTAGTCGGTGAAGCGGACCCCCTCGTTCGCGACCCGGTCGATGTTGGGGGTGCGATACCCCATCAATCCGTCGCTGTAGCAGCTGAGGTTGGTCTGACCGATGTCATCGCCCCAGATGATCAGGATGTTGGGCTTGTCGCTCACGGGTTAGCCTTTCGTCGTCCAGAACGGGTTTGAAGTCCGGGTTTCTTCTTACGCCCGCGCGGTGGACTCTAACCGGGTTTTCGCCGATCTTGGCCGACACACCCATCGATGCGGTCAAGAAGGTTGGGTAACCGTAGACTGAACAGAGTCAGCCAACCGCGCCCCAGGGAGCAGCCCCGATCGTGACCGGCAAGCAGACCGAGATGGAAAACTCCCCCCGCGAAGAGTGCGGCGTATTCGGCGTCTGGGCACCCGGCGAGGACGTTGCCAAGCTCACCTACTACGGCCTCTACGCACTGCAACACCGCGGGCAGGAGGCTGCCGGGATCGCCGTCGCCGACGGCTCCCAGGTGCTGGTGTTCAAAGACCTGGGCCTGGTCAGCCAGGTGTTCGACGAGCAGACCCTGGCCGCCATGGAAGGCCACGTCGCGATCGGGCACTGCCGTTACTCGACAACCGGCTCCACCACCTGGGAGAACGCCCAGCCGGTGTTCCGCAACACCGCCGCGGGCACCGGTGTCGCGCTCGGCCACAACGGCAACCTCGTCAACACCACCGAGCTGGCCGCCCGCGCCCGCGAGGCCGGGCTGATCAGCACCAAGGTGCCCGGCATCGCGACCACGGACTCCGACATCCTGGGTGCACTGCTGGCACACGGCGCCGCGGATTCGTCGCTTGAGCAGGCCGCCCTCGAGCTGCTGCCGACGGTACGCGGCGCCTTCTGCCTGACGTTCATGGACGAGGACACCCTCTACGCTGCCCGCGACCCTTACGGCGTGCGGCCGCTTTCGTTGGGTCGGCTGGACCGTGGCTGGGTCGTCGCCTCCGAAACCGCCGCGCTCGACATCGTCGGCGCCTCGTTCGTCCGCGAAATCGAGCCCGGCGAGCTGCTGGCCATCGACGCCGACGGGGTTCGGTCCACCCGGTTCGCCAACCCAACCCCGAAGGGTTGCGTCTTCGAGTACGTCTACCTGGCCCGGCCGGACAGCATTCTGGCGGGCCGGTCGGTGCACTCCACCCGCGTCGACATCGGCCGCCGGCTGGCCCGCGAACGGCCGATCGATGCCGACCTGGTGATCGGCGTCCCGGAATCGGGCACCCCGGCCGCGGTCGGTTTCGCACAGGAGTCAGGCATCCCTTACGGGCAGGGCCTGATGAAGAACGCCTACGTCGGGCGCACGTTCATCCAGCCGTCGCAGACCATCCGCCAGCTCGGCATCCGGCTCAAGCTCAACCCGCTCAAGGAGATCATCCGCGGTAAGCGGCTGATCGTCGTCGACGACTCGATCGTGCGCGGCAACACCCAGCGCGCGCTGGTGCGGATGCTGCGCGAGGCGGGCGCGGTGGAGGTGCACGTGCGGATCGCGTCGCCGCCGGTGAAATGGCCGTGCTTCTACGGCATCGACTTCGCTTCGCCGGCCGAACTGATCGCCAACGCCGCCAACGCCGAGGGATCCGAGGACGAGATGCTCGAGGCGGTGCGGCACGCCATCGGAGCCGACACGCTGGGCTACATCTCACTGGAGGGGATGATCAGCGCCACCGAGCAGCCCGCGACCCGGCTGTGCAGCGCCTGCTTCGACGGGAAGTATCCGATCGAACTGCCGAGTGAGAGCGCGCTGGGCAAGAACGTCATCGAGCACATGCTGGCCAGTGCGGCGCGCGGAGCTGCCGTTCAGGCCGACAACGACAACGTCTCCGC
>CAZDYH010000108.1:5271-6651 GCA_964509355.1 uncultured Mycobacterium sp. | reverse complement strand
TGAGCGCACGAAACGGCCGGATCGCATGCCAGTAGAGCCGCCCCGGAATGCCGCGCGGGAAGAAGATCGCCCGTTGGTCGTAACGGCTGCCGGCGCCCTGTGGCGTCACCGTCATCTCCAGCCATACCGCGCCGGGAGCCCGCGTCCTGGCGCGTAGCCGCAGCGAATGGCCGGGCTCGATCGCCTCCACAGTCCAGCGTGGGTTGCCGCCGGCAGTGCTCTCGACGGCTTTCCAGAGCTCGTCCGGGCCGGCCGACGTCGATCCGGCACGCATATCGGTGTAGACGATCTCGCCGGCCCAGTCCGGGTCACTGGGCAGCGGTTCAGCCGACACACCGCCCGGTGCGGCGCTGGACCACTCGGCTCCAGTGACGCCGCGGGCGGCGCGGTTCAACGCCAGTGCCACCCCGTGGCGGTATCTGGTCAAACCCCCGGCGGGGCGCGGGATCACGGTGTCGATGTCGTGGTTGCTCATCACCGCGTCGCACTCCAGCGATTCGATCAGTGGCCGCGCCAGCCCCGACGGGATCGGGGTCACGGTGCCCACCCACAAGCTGGCGATCGCCGGCGTCAGGAAAGGCAGCACAATCAGGTACCGCTTGCCCAATCCGGCAACGTCGGCGTAAATCCGCATCATGTCGCCGTACTCGAGTACATCGGGGCCGCCGATGTCCCAGGTGCGTGACGACGGCACGTCGGCGGTCGCGGCGGCGACCAGGTAGTGCAGAACGTCGCGCACGGCGATGGGCTGGATCTTGTTGTGCACCCATTTCGGGGTAGTCATGACGGGCAGGCGGTCGGTCAAGTGCCGGATCATTTCGAACGAAGCCGACCCCGACCCGACGATCACCCCGGCCTGCAACACGACGGTCTCGATGCCCGAATCGATCAGGATGTCGCCCACCACCTTTCGCGACTCCAGGTGCGGGGACAACCTCCTGCCCGTCGGGTGCAGCCCGCTCAGGTAGACCAGTCGGCGCACCCCGGCGTTCCGGGCGGCGGTCGCCACGTTGGTGGCCGCCCGGCGCTCGTCGTCGGCGAAGTCATGGGCGGTGCCCATCGAGTGGGCGAGGTAGTAGACGACGTCGACGCCGTCGAAGGCAGCGACCAGCGAGTCGGGATCGGTCAGGTCGCCGCGGACCACCTCCGCGTCATTGCGCCACGGCACGTTCGACAGCTTGTCCGGGTTGCGGGCCATCGCCCGGACCCGGTAACCCCGCTCCAGCAGTCGCGGCACCAGTCGGCTGCCGACGTAGCCGGTCGCCCCCGTCACCAGGCAACGGACTTCGTGTTCGGGCACGGCACCTCCTAATCGTGGATCGTCCCGCGCTGGGTATTCGGAGCCGACTCGGGCAGGGATTGCCGTTCCACGGCCTCCCT
>CAZDYH010000108.1:1223-5171 GCA_964509355.1 uncultured Mycobacterium sp. | reverse complement strand
TCTGCCGGAAATGCACTGTCCCCGGCCCGGTAGCCTTGATCGCGATGAGCGAGAGCCAGCGAGCGAATCGACAGAGATGACGGAGCGCCCAGAAGAGCACGGCATCTCCTACGCATCGGCCGGGGTGGACATCGAGGCCGGTGACCGCGCTGTCGAACTCTTCAAGCCGCTGGCGCGCAAGGCGACAAGACCGGAAGTGCGCGGCGGTTTGGGCGGTTTCGCGGGGCTGTTCGCCCTGCGGGGTGGTTACCGTGAACCGGTGCTGGCGGCGTCCACCGACGGGGTGGGCACCAAGCTGGCGATCGCACAGGCCATGGACAAGCACGACACCGTCGGCCTCGACCTGGTGGCGATGGTTGTTGACGATCTGGTTGTCTGCGGCGCCGAGCCGCTGTTCCTGCAGGATTACATCGCCGTCGGCCGTACCGTGCCCGAGCGGGTCAGCGCGATCGTCGCGGGTATCGCCGACGGCTGTGTGCTGGCCGGCTGCGCGCTGCTCGGCGGCGAGACCGCCGAGCACCCCGGCCTGATGGAACCCGACCACTACGACATCTCGGCCACCGGCGTCGGCGTCGTCGAGGCCGACGACGTGCTGGGGCCCGACCGGGTGAAGCCGGGTGACGTCATCATCGCGATGGGCTCTTCCGGACTGCACTCCAACGGATACTCGCTGGCGCGGAAGGTACTGCTGGAGATCGACCGGATGAACCTGGCCGGTCATGTCGAGGAGTTCGGCCGGACCCTCGGTGAGGAACTGCTGGAACCGACCCGCATCTACGCCAAGGATTGTCTGGCGCTGGCCGCTGAGACCCAGGTCCGGACCTTCTGCCATGTCACCGGCGGCGGTTTGGCCGGCAATCTCGGGCGCGTCATCCCGCACGGACTGGTGGCCGAGCTGGACCGCGGCACCTGGACACCCGCACCGGTGTTCGCGATGATCGCGCAGCGCGGTCGTATCGCGCGCGCCGAGATGGAGAAGACGTTCAACATGGGGGTCGGCATGGTCGCGGTCGTCGCACCCGAGGACACCGACCGCGCCATGGCCATTTTGACCGCCCGGCACCTGAACTGCTGGACGCTGGGAACAATCAAGAAGGGCGGCAAGGACAGCCCGCGCGCCGAACTCGTGGGTCAGCACTCACGGTTCTGAAATCGGGGGTTCAGAACCGCCAGTCGTCCTCGTCGGTCCACTGGTCGTCGGCGATCCCGTCATTGCCGTTCAGGTTGTCAGGCTCGATACCGCCTGAACCGGCCAGCTCGCGCTGCAGCCGTTCAAAATCGGTTTGTGGCGAGCTGTACTTCAGGTCACGAGCAACCTTGGTCTGCTTTGCCTTCGCCCGGCCGCGGCCCATGGGGGACCCCCTCGCGCAATAACGGAGCGGCCCAACTAGCAGGCGGCTCCGATCTGTGTGTGTTTATTGTCCTGCCAACAGTTTACCGTGCCCCGCTGCGGTGTGCTGGCAGGCCCATCGGCGGTGCGGTGAGCGCCTACCGGGTTCCGCCTCGCAGACGCTCGACCGCGATGCGTCCGGCACCGGCGCCAACAGCGGCCGGGACCGAATCGGCATCGATCACGGCGGCGACCCGGGCGTCCGCGCCAGTGGTCAGCGCGGTGTCGGCCGGTAGTCCGCGCTTGAGCAGTGCCAGCGCTACCGGACCCAGCTCGACGTGGTCGACGACGGTGCCGAGCCGGCCGACCGCACGCCCACCGGCGAGTACCGGATCGCCCGTCGACGGTCGGTCCGAGGAGCCGTCGAGGTGCAGCAGCACCAGCATGCGGGGCGGTTTGCCCAGGTTGTGCACCCGGGCCACCGTCTCCTGTCCGCGGTAGCAGCCCTTGTCCAGGTGGACGGCGGGGCCGATCCAGCCCACCTCGTGCGGAATGGTCCGCTCATCGGTGTCGACGCCGAGCCGGGCGCGCAGCGCGGCCACCCGGTGGGCCTCGTAGCACCACACCCCGGCCGGTCGCATGCCGGTGCCGGTCAACCTCGCCCACCAGTCGGCGACCTGCTCCCGGGGCACCACCAGGTCCAGTTCGACCTGGCCCTCGTGAGCACTCGGCATCCGACGGACGAAACCACCGCCGGGCAGTGGCTCCGCATGAAGCTCAGCGGGCAGCTCGTCGAGGTGCAGAATGTCGAGTACCGGCCGGTCCGCCAACCGGGGACCCAGCAGCGATAGCACCGCGAAGTCCGCCGCCTCGGGAGCGACATCGGCCCAGAAGACCATCTTGCGCAGGTAGGCCAGTAGCGGCTCACCGCGCCACGGCTCGGTGTCGAGATATGTGACACCGCCCAGCTCGGTCTGGATCCAGTGATCCTCGACACGTCCCTGACCGTCCAGGCTGAGATTCTCGGTGCTGGCGCCGTCGGGCAACTGGCTGACGTGCTGTGTGGAGATGTTGTGCAGCCATTCGCGCCGCTCGGGTCCGGTCAGGGTGAGCACGGCCCGGTGCGAGCGGTCCACCACGACGGCGTCGGTCTCGGCCGCGCGCTGCTCCCCGAGTGGATCACCGTAATGCCAGACCGCGCCGGCGTCGGGTCCGGGATCGGGGGCTGGTACTGCTGACACGTATCAACTCTACGGGCCCGGCACTACGCTGTGGGTCCATGACGGGTCAGACCGCAGTGGTCGTCACACTCGACGGCGAGGTGCGGGATCCCGGGGAACCGCTGCTGTATGCCGACGACCTTGCCGCGGTCCGCGGTGACGGAGTCTTCGAAACGGTGCTGGTCCGTGCCGGCGGCGCGTGCCTGGTCGAGTCGCATCTGCGCCGGCTGACCCACTCGGCCAAGTTGATGGATCTGCCCGAGCCGGATCTGGCGGGATGGCGGCGGGCGATCGACACCGCGGTGCAGCAGTGGACTTCGGCCACCGCCGGCGAGGGCGCACTGCGGCTGGTGTACAGCCGCGGGCGGGAAAGCGGCTCACCGCCGACGGCGTACCTGACGGTCAGCCCCGTCGCCGACCGCGTTGCCGCGGCCCGCCGCGACGGGGTGGCAGCCGTGACGCTGGCCCGCGGGTTGCCCGTCGCGGGCGCCGACGCCCTGCCGTGGCTGCTGGCCGGCGCCAAGACGCTGTCCTACGCGGTCAACATGGCGGCGTTGCGGCACGCCGCCCGCCAGGGCGCCGGCGATGTCATCTTCGTCAGCTCAGACGGTTTCATCCTCGAAGGCCCCCGCTCGACGGTGGTGATCGCCGCCGACCTCGATGGGTCCACCGGCCTGCTGACGCCGCCGCCCTGGTATCCCATCCTGCGTGGCACCACGCAGCAGGCGCTGTTCGACGTCGCCCGCACCAAGGGCTACGACTGCGACTATCGCGCGCTGCGGCCGTCGGATCTTTTTGCCGCCCAAGGTGTTTGGCTGATATCCAGCATCACGCTGGCCGCCCGTGTGCACACCCTGGACGGCCGGGCACTACCAACCGCGCCGATGGCCGCCGGGTTCACCGAGCTCGTCGATGCCGCCATCGTCAGCGATCGCTGAACGAGAAAAACGGTTGTCGGCGCGCCGCTGCGCGGGTACGGTCGCTCGTACACAGGGAAGGAGGTGGTCCGCGAAATTGATAGCTTCATGGACATGTGAGGTGGCTGCCCGCTAGCAGCACCAGGCTGAGAGGAATCACCTGCGCGCGCTGGCGAATTCCAAGCAGCCACCCGGCCCCCGAGCCCCCGGTCCGTCCAACCAGGAACCAAGGCTCGGGGGCCGTTCCATGCCTGGGACCCGCCGGCGGCCTACGGGCCGGGCGGTCCCGGGGCCAGCGACGAGCAGGCCTGGATGGCCTTGTCCCAGGTGTCCTGATCGACTCCCGGCGGCGGGCCAGTGACCGGTTGCGGCCCCGCTGGACCGCCGTTGGGCGGCGCCGGGACGCCATGCTCGGTCAGGCAGTGCGCGAACGCACCGTGTTCAGCGGGAACCGCCGTCGAGGACGTGCCGGGCTGATCCG
>CAZDYH010000108.1:0-1123 GCA_964509355.1 uncultured Mycobacterium sp. | reverse complement strand
AGCCGGGCCGACAGGTGCGGCACCAGGCCACCGTCGGCGTCCACGCGTTCCTCGACGTAGGCCAGGTCGCCGCCGTCGACGATGCCGTAGAGCCGCTTGGCCCCGCCGACCAGCACACCGGACTGGCTGCGGGCCAGGGCGTCGGTCACCAGCTCCCAGGACGACTGACTGCGTGGTCGGCCGTAGAACAGTTCGACATATCCGGCCGAATGCGCCAACAGCAGCTCGATGGCCTGCGACTCGGTGGGATCGTTCGGATCGTTGACGAAACGCCAGAAACCGGTCTCCCGCAGGCCGGGCCCGTGGTATTCGCCGAACCCGTCGAGCCGCCACGAGCGGGCTTCCCAGTTCAGGTAGTCCCCGCCGTCGTGCGACACCACGATCTGCTGGCCGAACCGGTAGTCGCCGTGCGGTCCGCGGCCTTCGCCCTCGCCGCGCCACACCCCGACCAGGGGCAGCAGCGCCAGCAGTGCATCGTTCAGGTTGGCACCTAATCGCAGGTTGGCGGTGTCGGTGGGCAGCGGCAGATCCTCGAAGACCGGGATGTTGCGGGCGGCCGTCGTTTTGGCCCGCTCAGCGGCCGCCGCTACCGCGCGGTCGCCGCCGGCGGCGAAGTCATCTGAGGTCACGACTCGTCGGTGATGAGCCGATACAGCGCGTACAGCGCAAACCAGGTGATAACCACGACGGCCGCTATCAGCAGGAACTCGAAGAACAGCACCACGGCCGAGAGTCTAGTTGGTTCCCGGCGCCCGGACTGCCCGGGTGCGCTCAGGCGACCTTGACGTCGACCTCGTGGATGCCGGCGCCCGACGGCGCCACGCTGGCGTCGCCGTTGCCCGCCGGAGACAGCGCACGCAGCGTCCACGTACCCGGTGCCGCGAAGAACCGGAAGTCACCGGTGGCCGACGCGACGACCTCGGCGGTGAACTCGTCGGAGGCGTCGAGCAGGCGCACGAACGCACCGCTGATCGTCTGGCCGGAGCCATCGACGACGCGCCCGGTGATCACCGTCTCCTTCTCGATGTCAACGCTGGCCGGCAAGGTCTGGCCTTGTTTCGGAGCAGAGCACATGATCAACTTCCCAACTCGATCGGGGCACCCACCAGGGAGCCGTATTCGG
>CAZDYH010000107.1:0-10640 GCA_964509355.1 uncultured Mycobacterium sp. | reverse complement strand
GGTCGGCGATCTTCTTCGGGCCGGCGAAGGCCGTTTCCATCGGCACCTGCTGATCGAGCAGCATGCCGACCAGCAGCGCGAAGGGATTGGAGTCCAGCAGAGCGTCGGCCGCCGGATCTTGGACAAGCTGCAGTTTCGCCACGTCGACAGTTTAGAGTGACCCCCTGCTACGCGGAACGGCGGCGAATACCATTAACCGTGCTCAGTAGCCGGCGGACCAGGGTCGGCTTCCCGCTACTGGCCTACTCCTTCACCGCCATCATGGTCGGCACCACGTTGCCGACACCGATGTACGCGCTGTACGCCGAGCGCATGCACTTCTCGGTGCTGACCACCACGGTCGTGTTCGCCAGCTACGCCGGCGGCGTGCTGTTCGCGCTCCTGGCGTTCGGCCGCTGGTCGGACGCGATCGGCAGACGGCCGATGTTGTTGGCGGGTACGGCTTGTGCGCTGGCCAGCGCGGTGGTGTTCCTGGCCGCCGAGTCGGTGCCGGATCTGCTGATCGGCCGCGTGCTGTCGGGCCTGTCGGCAGGCATCTTCACCGGCACCGCCACGGCCGCCGTCATCGAGGCGGCGCCGCCGAACTGGCGCAATCGCGCGGCCGCTGTCGCCACCATCGCCAACATCGGCGGCCTGGGCCTCGGACCGCTGCTGGCCGGGTTGCTGGTGCAGTACGCGCCGGCGCCGCTGCGGCTGACATTCGTCGTTCATATTGTGCTCGTGGTGCTGGCCGCCTTGGCGGTGCTCGTCGCCGCCGAGACCTCCGGACGCACCGGAAGCATTGGTCTGCAACGGCTTTCGGTGCCGGAACAGACCCGTCCGGTCTTCGCCACCGCGGCCACCGCGGCGTTCGCCGGGTTCGCCGTGATGGGGCTGTTCACCGCGGTGGCGCCGTCGTTCGTCTCGGGTGTCATCGGCATCGGCAACCATGCCGCGGCCGGGGCGATCGTGTGCTCGGTCTTCGCGTCCTCGGCCGTGTCGCAGGTCGTCGCCGGACGGATCCCGCCGCAGCGGGCGGTGGCACTGGGTTGCGCGATCCTGGTGGCCGGTATGGTGATGCTGGCTGTCGCGCTGCATCTTTCGTCGCTTGCCGGGTTGATCGCGGCCGCGATCGTGTCGGGCATCGGGCAGGGCATCAGCTTCAGCCGCGGGCTGGCCGCGGTCGCCGAGCGGACACCGCCGGAACGGCGCGCCCAGGTCAGCTCCACCTACTTCGTGGTCGCCTACGTCGCACTCTCGTTGCCGGTGATCGGCGAGGGGCTGGCCGCCCGCACCTGGGGACTGCGCACCGCCGGCGTCGCTTTCGCAGTCGCTGTCGCCGTTCTGGCGGTTGTCTGCCTGGCCGCGATCTTGGTGCACGAAGCCCACCGGAATGGCGCCGGCGCGACATGACCGCTCGCCGAGCTAGATTTGCCGCATGGCGCGCTCCCCCGGTTTTCCCGGCCCCGCCGACGTGGCCGCGCAGACGCCAGCAGACCGCGACCGGGCCATCGACGTCATCCGAATCGTGTCGTTGGTCGCCGTCGTCGTCGGCCACACCATCATGGCAACGAGCATCATTCGCGACGGGGTCTTCAGCTGGGACAACCTGCTCACCACATCGGTGGTGTTTCAGGCGCTGACCTGGATCTTCCAGATCATGCCGCTGTTCTTCTTCGCCGGGGCCGCCGCGTGCGTGCAGTCCTGGCACCCGGGCGCCAGCTGGGGCGGCTGGCTGATGAAGCGCTGCACCCGGCTGTTCCGCCCGGTGTTCTACTACCTGGCGTTCTGGGCGGTCGCGCTGATTGTCCTGCGGCAGGTCCTGCCCGAGCACGTCTACGAGCCGGTCGCGGGCGTGAGCATCCAGTTGCTGTGGTTCCTCGGCGCGTACCTGCTGGTGCTGGCCGCGATGCCGCTGCTGTACCGGATCACGACCACCACCCGGCTCGCGGTGGGGGTCGCCGGCGTGTACGGCTTTGTGGCGGTGGTGGACGCGATACGGCTGCAGGTGCCCGCCCTGACATGGCTGGGCTACCTGAACCTGGCGGTGTGGCTGATCCCCGGCATGCTCGGCGTCGCCTATCGCCGCGGCCTGCTCAGCGCCCGCGCAGCAGCCATGACAGGCGTGGTGATGCTTTCAGTCAACGCCGCGCTGCTGTGGCTGGGACCCTACGACCCGAGCCTGGTCGGCATCGAGGGCCAGCAGGTAGCCAACACGACGCCGCCGTCGCTGCTACTCGCCGGCCACGCAATCATGATGTGCGCCTTGGCTATTGCGGCCGCACCGACGATCGCCCGGTGGGCGCGGCGGCCGCGGGTGTGGTGGCTGGCCGTCATCGGCAACTCGGGCGCGATGACGCTGTATCTGTGGCATATGCCCGCACTGCTGGGCATGCACCTGGTATTCGACTACCTCGGCTTCCCCCGCTTCCCGGGCCAGCCCCACTTCGTGGCGCTCAGCATCGTGCAGACGCTGATCATGATCGGCCTGGTGGGCGTGCTGTTCGTGATGCTGCGGCCGCTAGAGAACAACCCGCTGCCCGGTTGGGACGGCGGACGGGTCGGCGCGCCCGGCTGGCGCAGCGCGACCGTCGGGACCCTGTTGTGCATCGCAGGTGCGGCGACCCTGGCATCCGTGAAGTGGGGACTGAAGGACGAAGGCCTCTACTGCGTGGCGGTCATGCTGATGACCCTGGTAAGCGCGCGGCTACTCGCGACCGACGCCCAGGTTTCCGCGGCCAGTCAGCGCACGCCTGTCTAACCGCTCTTGCGGCGGAATTCCCGACGGCTCTCGACCGGTCCATGTGCCCGCGACTGCTTGCCGCCGCCGTTCTTGGGGGCGGAACCGCCCGGGGAAGCCGCCTTCTTGCGTTCTAGCGCCTCGCGGAACTTGCGCTTGTTCTCGTCCTCCGGGCTGGAATCTGACTGGGCCATGACCCGCAGCGTAGCCGCTGCTCGTCCCGGCGTCGCGTGGTTCACCGCATGCCCGGCGGCATACCGTATATGTGCGAGATCGGCATCGTCAGCACCACCCGGCGATCGGTGACCATGGCCTGGCGGTAGTCGTCCCAGTCGGGATGTTCACCGACGATGTTGCGGTACAACGCAATCAGCGCTTCAACGGTGTCGTCGTGGGGTGTGGCGGCCGGCGGGGTCAGGACGGCATTACCCTCGGCCACCGCGTAGGACCAGCCGTCGTCGGAGCTGACCAGAATCGACGCGCGCGGGTCGCGGCGCAGGTTACGGGTCTTCGCGCGCGGTTCGGTGATCGACACCTGGATCGCCACATGGCGGGGATCGAAGTAGTACATCACGTTCGACAGCTGCGGACGGCCGTCGCGTTTGATGGTGGCCAGCACCCCCAGCGAGTTCCCGCTGATCATCGCCAACAGCTTGTCGTCGAACACCTGACGCCCCATGTCCTGAGCCTACGTCGCATGCCGCCGAATCGATCGCGGCCCCTACTCTGTCGGGCATGACGCGATATGTGGCTTTCCTGCGCGGCGTCAATGTCGGCGGCGTCAACCTCAAGATGGCCGCGGTGGCCAGGGCCTTCGAGGATGCCGGGTTCAGCAATGTGCGGACGATACTGGCCAGCGGCAACGTCTTGCTGGAGTCCCGGATGGGCGTGACGGCGGTGCGCACCACGGCCGAGACCGCGCTGCGGGAGGCTTTCGGCTACGACGCGTGGGTGATGGCCTACGACATCGATACCGTGCGCGACATCGCCGAGGCCTACCCGTTCGAACCCGAACTCGAAGGGCACCACTCCTACGTCACGTTCGTCACCGACACAGCCGTGCTCGACGAACTCGCCGAGTTGGCCGCCCAGGCCGGCCCCGACGAGAAGATCGCGGCGGGCCAGGGTGTCATCTACTGGCAGGTGCGCGATACCGGCACGCTGGACACCACGATCGGCAAGACCATGGGCAAGAAGCGCTACAAGTCGACGACCACCACCCGCAACCTGCGCACGCTGGGCAGAGTGCTGCGCTGAGCGGCCGCGGGTAGGGTTTGCGTTGATGAGCCCCGCAGCCAGAGACAAAGCCGACATCACGCTGAGCGGCGTCTCCGAGACGGCACTGCTGACCCTCAATGCCCGCGCCGCCGAAGCCCGCCGCCCCGACGCCGTCATCGACGACCCGATGGCAATCAGCCTCGTCGATTCGATCGACTACGATTTCGCGAAGTTCGGGCCCACCCGCCAGGACATGGCATTGCGCGCGCTGACATTCGACACCTACACCGGCCGGTACCTGGCCAAGCACCCCTCGGCGACCGTGGTCGCGTTGGCCGAGGGCCTGCAGACCAGCTTCTGGCGTCTGGACGCGGCCATCCCCGGCGGCCGATTCCGATGGCTGACCGTTGACTTGCCGCCCATCGTGGAACTTCGCAAACGCCTGCTGCCGGAGTCGCCGCGGGTGACGCTATGCGCACAGTCGGCGCTGGACTACAGCTGGATGGACCAGGTCGATACCGGAGCCGCTGGGACATCAGGCACCGCGGACGGCGTCTTCGTGACCGCTGAGGGCCTGCTGATGTATCTGGAACCCGAGCAGGCGCTGGGCCTGATAGCAGAGTGCGCCAAGCGATTTCCCGGTGGTCAGATGCTCTTCGACCTGCCCCCGTCCTGGTTCTCGAGGTGGACGCGGCGTGGGATTCGGACGTCGTTTCGCTACAAGGTCCCGCCCATGCCGTTCAGCCTGTCCGTCGACGAGGCGGCGGACCTGGTCAACACGGTGCCGGGCATTCGCGCGGTGCGCGACGTGCACATGCCGCCGGGCCGCGGTCTGCTGTTCAACACGATTCTGTCCAGCGTCTACCGGATCCCCCTGCTCGACAATCACCGGGCTTCGGTCACGCTGCTTGAGTTCGGCTAGCGGGTACCCGCGAACGCCGTGTGCAGGTAACGCAGCGCCTCGGCCTTGTCGAGGCCGACCGCCCGGGCAGCCTCGACATAGGCGTGCGCCGCGGCCGCCATCGCCGCATCGGCCGGGTCCGCAGCGGCCACGAAAGTCCCGAAGCGCCCTCGGGTTTCGAGGATGCCCGCCGCCTCCAGCTCGCGATACGCCCGGGCCACGGTGTTGACGGCCAGGCCCAGCTGGCCGGCCAGCTCGCGTACCGTCGGCAGCCGTGAGCCGGGCGGCAACCGGCCGTCGCGGACACCGTCGATGATCTGCGTTCTCAGCTGATCGAAAAGCGGCCTGGCCGCCTGCGCGTCAGTGCGCAACAACTCCCCCAACTCCACCACCTGCTCAGTACTACCAGACCAGCTATCTTGGTGAAGTGCGCATCACGGTACTCAGCGGCGCGGGGATCTCCGCTGAGAGTGGCGTGCCCACGTTCCGCGATGACAAGAACGGACTGTGGGCCCGGTTCGACCCATATGAGCTGTCCAGCACGCACGGCTGGGCGCAACGCCCCGACCACGTCTGGGCGTGGTACCTGTGGCGCCACCACTTGGTCGGACGGGTGGAGCCCAATGACGGGCATCGCGCCGTCGCCGCCTGGCAGGACCACGCCGAGGTGACGGTCGTCACTCAGAACGTCGACAACCTGCACGAACGCGCCGGCAGCGGGCCGGTGCACCACCTGCACGGAAGTCTGTTTGAATTCCGTTGTGCCCGTTGCAATTTGTCCTATACCGACGAACTGCCCGAGATGGAAGAACCGGCCCTGGAGAAGGCGCCACCGTTGTGCGTCTGCGGCGGGCTGATCCGACCCGGCGTGGTGTGGTTCGGTGAGTCACTTCCCGACGAGGCTTGGCAGCGCTCCGTCGAGGCGGTCGCCACCGCCGACGTGCTGGTGGTGGTCGGGACGTCCGGGATCGTCTATCCCGCCGCGGGTCTGCCCGATCTGGCGCTGTCGCGTGGCGCGATCGTCGTCGAGGTCAATCCCGAACCGACGCCGTTGTCGGACAGCGCCACCGTCACGGTGCGCGATACCGCCACCCGGGCCCTGCCCGGGTTGCTGCAGCGACTGCCCGCGCTGTTGGGTTAGCTCGCGGGCTTGATCGCCCGGCCCAGCGCGAACTCCGCGACCGGCACCGGCGCCCAGGCCGGGAACGTCCATTGGTGCCTGCCGACAGCAAGCTGGAACCCGGCGCCGACGATCGACCGCTCGGTGTCGCGGTGGGTGTGGCAGTTTCCCAGCAGTCGCGGCCAGATGGTCGCGTCGGCCACCCGTTGCAGCCGTCCGCGCGCGCCGCTGCTGGCCACATGCTCGAGATAGCGCAGCTCACCGCCGGGCCGTAACCGCGAATTCAGTTGCCGCAGGACACTATCGGGGTCGCCGACCGAGCACAGCACCAGCGAGCAGACCACCGCGTCGAACGGCTCGCCCGCTGACATGTCCTCAACGGTCTCAGCGGTCAGCAGGACCGGGACCGGCGCTGCGGCGGCGGCGACCCTGGCCTGTGCGGCCAGGTGCGGCTCGGGTTCGACCGCGACGACCTGGTCGACGGTGTCGGGGTAGAACTCGAAATTCGTTCCGGTGCCCGCGCCTACTTCAAGTACCCGGCCGGACAGTCCCGCCAGGTTCTCTCTGCGCAACGCTCGCAGCGACTCGGGCTCGTGTGCCGAGAGCACGCGCCACAGCCGGGCGAAGAACGGGTGGTCGATTACCGGTGATGTCATGTACACGACCCTTCGTTAGATTGACGGCCCATAAGCCAGTCCACGGTCTCCTGCGCTGTGGCGTCATCGCCGACCAGACCGCACACGATCTGCCCGCAGCAGACCGCGCGCAGTACCCGGTCGGCAAAGGCTTCGGCATCGCCGAACGGCAGATGTGGTTTGGCGATCAGCAGCGCCGCCACGCCGTGGCCGGCACTCCACAGCTCCAGGGCCACCGCGGTCGGATCGCCGGGCGCGTAGACACCCTCGTCCATCAACGCCTGCACCGAGGCGCGCATGTGCTTGAACGCCGAACTGGCCAGGGTCGCGTCGACGTCACTGCCGGGGCGGCCCTCGCCCATGGTGGCGATGCGGTAGAGCTCCGGCGTCCGGGTGGCGAATCGCACGTAGGCCAGCCCCTGGGCGCGCAACACATCGAGCGCCGAGGTCTGGTCCGCGGCAACACGCTGCATTTCCTCATCGAGCCGCTCGAAGTAGCGCGCGCACACCGCGTCGAGCAGTGCGTCCTTGTCGTCGAAGTGCAGGTAGATCGACGGCGGTGTCACGCCGACGCGCTGCGCGACCGACCGGATCGAGACCGCTTTGGCATGCCCCGTCTCCAGCAGCAGATCGGTGGCGGCGTCGAGGATCTCGTCGTGCAGCCGCTCGCCGGAGCCGCGCGGGGCCCGCCGGCGGCGCAGGGTGCCGGGCGACTCGCCGAGCGGCTGGATCGACACGTTATTCACCGTCCGTCACCGAAGCCAGGACGCGCTGCGGGCGCGCGGCGTGCCTGCCGTAGTAGCTGCCGCCGGACTCGCTGATGCCGAAGCGATGATGCAGTCGGGCCAGCGGCTTCGGCGCCCACCAGTTCGCGCGGCCCAGCACGTGCATGAACGCCGGCACCAGCATCATCCGGACCAGCGTGGCGTCCATCAGGACCGCCAGCGTCAGGCCGACGCCGAACATCCGCATGAACGACACCTGCGCGGCGATCAGCGCGGCGAAGGAGATGGCCATCAGCAGCGCGGCGGCGGTGACCACCCGGCCGGTGCGGGCCAGGCCCAGCGCGACGCTCTCGTCGTTGTCGGCGTGGGTACGTCCCGACTCCAGCCAGTACTCCCGGATGCGCGATAGCAGGAACACCTCGTAGTCCATCGACAGCCCGAACGCGATGCAGAACAGCAACACCGGCATGGTGGCGACCAGGGTGCCGGTGGGCGTGGTCCCCAACGCACCCAGGTGGCCGTCCTGGAAGATCCACACCAGCGCGCCGAACGCCGCGGTCAATGACAGCACGTTGAGCAGCAACGCCTTCAGCGGCAACACCACGCTGCCCGTCAGCAGGAACAGCAGGACGAGCGTGATAGCCGCGATCAAGCCGAGCACCATCGGCAGCCGCGAGGTGATGGCCGCCACGCCGTCGCGGTTGATCTGGGCGATCCCGGTCAGCTGCACCGCTCTGCCATCAGGGCCGGGGACGGCGTGCAGCCGGTCGAGTTGCGTTTCGGAGGCATCGGAGAACAGCGGCGCCGTGCTGTAGACGGTAAGGAACGCGCTGCCCTCGGCTATCGCGGTCGGCGCAGTGGGCGGTCCTGCTTGAGCCCCGCCGACGAACGTGCCGCCCGGCGTGGACACCGATGACACGTCGGGTACCTGCGAGAGCTGCGCGCCGTAGCGCGCCAGGACGGCAGGCGTGAGGCCGGTGGCATCGGGTATGACGGCGGTGACCGCCGTCGCGGAATTGTCCGCGTAGTTGTTGCGCAACTCATCGCCCACCTGGCGGGCCGACAGTGCGGTCGGCAGCACCCGGTCGTCGGGGAATCCCCATTTGACGCCGAGGAACGGAGCGCCGAGCACCAGGAGCAGTGCGGTCAGCGCAAGTCCGATCGGAATGGCGCGGCGTGTCACGAACTTGGTCGAGCGGTACCAGAAGTTCCGCTCGATCGGCCGCGGTACCGGCTCCGGGCGGCGCAGCAGCCGCCGGCCCAGGCGGCGCACATCCAGCGCGTCGAGCCGGTCACCGAGCAGCATGATCGCCGCCGGCGTCACCACGACGGCCGCGACGGCCGCGAACGCGACGACGGCGACACCGGCGTAGGCGAACGACTTCAGGAAGTACATCGGGAACAGCACCATCGCCAGCATCGACAGCCCGACGGTCATTGCCGAGAACAGGACCGTCCGCCCCGCTGTCACCATGGTGCGCACCAGCGCGTCTTCGCGTCCGGAACCGTCGGCCAGTTCATCGCGGAACCGGCTGATGATGAGCAGGGTGTAGTCGATGGCCAGCGCCAGGCCCAGCGCGACGCTCAGGTTCAGCGCGAAGACGGACACGTCGGCGGCAAAGGTGATGGCCCGTAGCACCGACATCGAACCGAGGATCGCGAAGCAGCCCACCGCCATCGGAAGCGCCGCCGTCAACAGACCGCCGAACACCCACACCAGCACCAGAAAGCTCAACGGAATCGCGATGGACTCCATCAGCAGCAGGTCACGCTGGGATTGGCCGTTGATCTGGACATAGAGCATCGCAGTGCCGCCGGCCCGGACCGTGACACCGTCACGGTCGTAGACCAGCTTCTCGGACAGTTCCTTGGCGTGCTTCTGCCCGTCGGTCTCGCCACCGGTGATGGCGGCGACGATCAGACCGGACTTCCCGTCCTTGCTGACCAGCCCCGCCGCCGCCGGCGGTGGCGCGGTCCACGCGGAGGTCACTTCGGCGACGAAGGGCGAGCCGCGCAACTGCGCGACGATGTCGGCGGCGACCGCCCGGGAGGCGGCGCCCTGCACCCCGGCATCGGAGGTCAGAGTGATGAGCATCTGCATGTCGCCCTGACCGAACTTGTCCGTCAGCATTTTGGCGGCCTGCGAGGACTCCGACGACGGATCCTGGAAACCGCCGGCCGACAGGCTCTTGGTGACCGGGATACCGAAGACGGCGGCACCGACCATAACCAGCAGTGCGATGGCGATGATTCGGCGTGGCGCGGTGATGGCCAGCAGCGCGATTCGTCGCAGCAAGTCACGTCCCCTCGATAGCATCGATCGGCGGTAACTTATCAACGGTAACTCAGGAGCGTCAACGCCCACCCTGACGGTAGTCGCGAAGACGGTGGCCGCCGTGTCCACCGGGCGGCCGCGCTGGTCGGCGCCATCGCGGCCCGTCAACGTGACCTGAGTCACACTCAATCGGGCCGAAACCTACCCGGCGGTAAGAATTGCCACCATTTTCCGAAACGTGACTCACTGGTTTCTTAAGGGTGACCCATACGCTCAGTCCCATGTGGATCGACGACAGCAGTGCCGATGTCATCAGGGTCGACTTCGACGCGCTCTATCACGGCGACCTGCTCGTAGAGGGCGACACCTCGGAGCAGATCGACGACGCACAGCCGCTGGCAACTGCCAGCTGACAACGGGCGCCGTGGGCGCTTGTCACCTTGACGTTTCGGTGACCGCGCCCTTCGAGGTGAGTTCGCCCTCGACATGCGCCACTCAACCGTTTCAAACTGCCCTCACGCAGGAACTTTCGCTTCGGCCGCTGGCTTGACCATGTCGCCCAGCCGCCCGGAAATGAGATCCTCGGCGTCACGGACGATCCGCGAGACCAGCTCTTGTACCGTCGGGATGTCGTTGATCAATCCCATCGCCGTGCCGACCGACCAGATGCCGGCGTCGATGTCGCCGTCCTCGAACACCTTGCGGCCACGGACACCGGCGACCAGGTCCTGCACGTCTTCGAACTGACCGCCGCGGTCGAGGATCTCCACCACCTCACGCGACACGGTGTTGCTCGCCACCCGCGCGGTGTTGTGCAGTGTCCGGAAGATCAGCTCGGTCCCCCGCTCGTCGCCGGCGACGATTGCTTCCTTGACGTTCTGGTGAATCGACGACTCCGCCGTGCACATGAATCGCGAGCCCATGTTGATGCCGTCAGCACCCAGCGCCAGCGCCGCGACCAGACCGCGCCCATCGGCGAAGCCACCCGAAGCGATCATCGGGATCTCGATCTTGTCGGCGGCTGCCGGGATCAGCACCAGGCCGGGA
>CAZDYH010000106.1:0-10672 GCA_964509355.1 uncultured Mycobacterium sp. | reverse complement strand
TGCAGAAGAACCTGCAGGGCACCCTCTTCGGTGGCGCCAACCCCTACCACGACATCCCGCTCCTGTTGACGATGTACAAGGCGGGCAAACTGAACCTCGACGATATGGTGACCCGCCAGTACCGGCTCGAACAGATCAACGAGGGCTATCGGGACATGTTGGAAGGCAGCAACATTCGCGGCATCATCCGCTACACCGACGCCGACCGCTGACCCCGGCCGACTACAGCGAACGCAGGCGGCGGACACGGTCGGCGATCGCCCGCTGGGACACCTCAGCGTCGGGTGCCAACACTTCGAACGCGTGCGGGCACCCCGGGTGCACGTGCAGTTCCGTCGGTATCCCGGCCGCCGCCAGGCGGCGCGCGAACGTGACGTCTTCCGCCCGGAAGATGTCGAGTTCGCCGACGTCGATGTAGGTGGCGGGAAGACCGGAGAGATCCGCCGCCCTGGCCGGGGCGGCATACGGCGCGACGTCGTGCTTACCGAGACTATCGCCCAGCAGCGCTCGCCACCCGGTGGCGTTGTCGTCGTAGGTCCAGGTCAGGAACGGCAGCAGCTGCGGGTCAACCACCGATGTCCGATCGTCGAGCATCGGCTGAATCAACAGCTGTTGTGCGACAGCCGGGCCGCCGCGGTCCCGGGCCAGCAGGCAAACACCCGCGGCAAGCCCGCCGCCGGCGCTGTCCCCCATCACCGCAAGGCGACCCGGGTCGGCTCCCAGCTCGCCCACGTGCGCGACCAGCCATCCGAGTGCCGCATAGCAGTCCTCGACCGGAACGGGATGGGGAAACTCGGGTGCGATCCGATAGTCGACGACCAGCATGGGTACCCCGGAGGCGGCGACGTATCCGCGCACAGCCCAGTCGTACAGGTCGCCGAGCTCACTGAGGCCCAGGATCATCCCCCCGCCCGGGATGTACAACGCCGCACTTCGCGGCTGGGCGGACCCGGCGCTGCGATACCAACTCAAAGCCAGCGTCGCGCCGTCATCGGTGGTCAGTGAGTACCGCTCCACATCGATCCCGGCAACGGGCGGCCGCGCGGCCACCAACTGGTCGACCATGCGGCGACTGTTGAGACGGCGGGTAGCGACATCCCCCACCGCGGGCGGCTCGGCGTCGGCTGCCGCGCTCCGCATTCGCGCAAGCTCGTCGAGCACCTGCGGGTCGAACTCCAGGCTCATCTGCACCCCGTGCTGCGCTACCGCGCCGCCTCGGCGACCAGCTTGATTTGCAGGAACTCCTCGAAACCGGCCAATCCCATCTCGCGGCCGACGCCGGATTGCTTGTAGCCGCCGAACGGCGCATCGGCCGAGTACCAGACACCGCCGTTGACGTTGATCGTTCCGGCCCGCAGCCGCGACACCACCCAGCCGACACGATCGGGGTCGGTTCCGAATACCGTCCCGGACAGCCCGTACGGCGAGTCGTTGGCGATGCGGAGCGCGTCGGCGTCGCCGTCGTGAGCCAGCACCACCAGGACGGGCCCGAAAATCTCTTCCCGTGCGACCCGCGCGTCGTTGGTGAGTCCGCTGATCACGGTGGGTTCGATGTAGAAGCCGGTGGTCAGGCCGGCGGGGCGGCCGCCGCCGCAGGCGAACGACCCGCCCTCCTTCAGCGCCAGGTCCAGGTAGCCCTGGACACGGTCGCGTTGTCTGGCCGAGATCAGCGGTCCGCAGGTGGTGGCCGGATCGGTCGGATCGCCGACGCGGATATGGGCCATCGCACCGGCGGCCGCCGCCACCGCCTCGTCGTAGCGTTCCCGCGGCACCACCAGGCGGGTGGTGAGCGCGCAGCCCTGCCCGGCGTGGGTGGTGACGGTGAACGCCGCCACCGCACACGCGGTGCCCAGGTCGGCGTCATCGAGGACGATGAACGCGGACTTGCCGCCAAGTTCGAGGAACACTTTCTTGATGGTCTGCGACGCGGCGGCCATCACCGTGCGGCCGGTCGCCGTGGATCCGGTGAACGACACCACGTCCACCCGCGGGTCTTCGGCCAGCTGGGCACCCAGCCGGTGGTCGCTGGAGGTGACGATATTGACCACGCCGGGCGGGAAGTCGGTCTTCTCGGCGATGATCCGGCCGACCTCGGCCGCGCACCACGGCGTGTCGGGTGCCGGTTTGAGCACCACGGTGTTTCCCGCGGCCAGTGCCGGCCCGAGCTTGGCGAAGTTGACCTGGTGCGGGAAGTTCCACGGCGTGATCGCTCCAACCACTCCGAACGGTTCCCGGATGATGGTGCGCCGGGTCTTGATGCCCAGCGGGGAAGCCACACCGAGGTCGGTGGTCCACCCGTAGGCCTCGGCGGTGTCGGCGGCGAACGCGAGGTCATCGACCGGGCCCTGCAGCTGTGGGCCGTGCGTCATCGAGACCGTGGCGCCGACCTCGGCGACGGTGATATCGCGCAGCGCCTCGATCTCCTCGTTCAGCGCGTCACGCAACTGACGCAGGCAGTGCACCCGCAGGCCGGTCTCGCGTGACCAGTCCGACTCGTCGTACGCGACACGGGCGGCGGCGACGGCGCGGTCCATATCGCCGGCGTCGGCGTCGGCCGCCTCACCGAGCGGTTCTTCGGTCGCGGGGTTGACGGTGGTGAAAGTGCCACCGCCACCGGGAACAAGCGTGCCGTCGACCAAGAGTTCGGTCACCCTGCTGGTTGTGCGAGTCATGCTGCCTGGCTCCCCTTCCCGCCACTGGTTGACGGCATCTGCCGGCACCACCATACTATGTAATCAATTGATTGTTTAGATAGGCTGGGAACCGATGAAGAGCCGCGCCGCCATCATGTACGACATCGGCGGACCGTGGTCTGTCGAAGAATTCGAACTCGACCCGCCGCGCGCCGGCGAGGTTCTCGTGCAGATGGCCGCCGCCGGCCTCTGCCACTCCGATGACCACATCCTCAAGGGCCAGATGTCCCCGCCGACGGAGGTGCTGCGCTCCCTCGGGCTACCGGCAATGTCGCCGAAGATCGGCGGCCACGAAGGCTCGGGCGTCGTTGTCGACGTCGGCGAGGGCGTTACCCGATTCATGCCCGGCGACCATGTGGTGATGTCCTTCGTCGCCGTATGCGGTGAATGCCGTTGGTGCACGTCGGGTATGGAGTACCTTTGCGACGCCGGAGCCCGAACGCTGGCGCCCGGTATGCCAACCGACGGCACGTTCCGGCATCACACCGCCGACGGCCGAGATCTGGGACATGTGTCGAAGATCGGGGCGTTCGCTGAACACACCGTCGTCTCGGCCGACTCGCTGGTCAAGATCGAGCAGCAGTTACCGCTGGTCCCCAGCGCGCTGCTGTCCTGCGCAATTCCGACCGGATACGGGTCGGCGGCTCATCGAGCCAATGTGCGTGGTGGCGACACGGTGGTCGTCATCGGCGCGGGCGGTATCGGCACGGCCGCCATCCAGGGTGCACATATCAACGGCGCCGCCTCGGTCATCGCGGTCGACCCGGTCGAGTTCAAACGGAAGTCGGCACTGGCGTTCGGCGCCACCCACAACGCGGCGACCGTGGAGGAGGCGATCGATCTGGTGCGCGACCTGACCGACGGGGTGATGGCCGACGGCGTCGTGCTCTCGCCCTCGCTGATCACCGATGTCGACGTCTACAGCGCGCTGGCTCTCACCCGCAAGGGCGGCAACTGTGTGCTCACCGGGATGTCGTCGCAGACGACCGGGTTGATCAAGTTCGACCTGCAGGGCTTCGTTCTGATGAACAAGAACCTGTGCGGCACCGTCTTGGGTTCCTGCAATCCGAAGTCGGATATTCCGCTGCTGGCCAAGCTGTACAGCTCAGGTCGCCTGCAACTCGACGAGATGATCACCAGGCGCTACCGCCTCGACGACATCAATGACGCGTTCGCCGACCTCCTCAACGGCGAACTGATCCGGGGCGTCATCGACTTCGGGATCTCGTAGCCGACGATGGCGCCACCCACCCCGTTGTCCGGGATCAGGGTCGTCGAGATCGGCGACCGTATCGCCGTCGCCTACTGCGGCAAGTTGTTGCGCGACGCCGGGGCCGACGTCGTCAAAGTTGAGTGCCCGCAGGGTGATCCGCTGCGCCGGTACCGACCGGTCGGGGGCGGCGAGCCCGCACCGGGCACCGACAGCCCGTTCTTCTGCTATCTCGCCGGCGGTAAGCGCAGCCTGGTCGTCGACGACAACGGGCCGCTGCCGACTGAGCTTCTGGCATCGGCGGACATCGTTGTGCTGGCCGCCAGCCCGGTCGAGGCCGAACATATGGGAATTGACGTGGCTGCACTCAGTGCGGTCGCGCCGGACTGCGCGCTCGTCACGGTGTCGGATTTCGGGTGGACGGGCCCGTGGTCCGAGTATCCGGCCACCGAGTTCACCCTGCAGGCGTGGTGTGGCTCAACGGGTTCCCGTGGTGGCCCAGAACGTCCGCCGATCGCCGTTGGCGGCGATGTCGGCGAGTTCATCGCCGGTGGCTACGCCGCGTTCTTCGGCCTGGCCACCTACTACGGTGCCGCTGGCGGCGGAGGCGGCGGCCACGTCGACCTGTCGGTCCTCGAAGCCATGACATCCTCGATGCAGGTGTACGGATGGTTGCGCAAGGACGTGATGGGGCTCGAGTCGTTCACCCGGTCCACCGAGGTGCCGTCGATCGAACCGGCCAGGGACGGCTATGTCGGCGTCTCGATGGCCACCGATCAGCAGTGGCTGGACTTCTGTGAGATGGTCGACTGCCCGCAACTCGCCGCAATCCATTCCCTCCGTTATCAATTGGGGCGCTGGAAACAGCGCGATATGATCCGAGAAGCGATCGGACCCTGGCTTCGGGCCCGAACCGTCGATGAGATCGTCGAACTCGCGGCGGCACAACGGATTCCGATGGCCCCAATCGGCAACGGCGCGACGCTCGCCGACATGAGCCACTTCGCACAGCGGGGAACGTTCGTCGACAATCCGGCCGGATTCCGCCAACCGAGGCCGCCCTGGCTGATGAGCCGGGCAGCTGCCCGTCCAGTCGGCACCGCCCCGGCGCTCGGGGAGGCCGAGGGCCGGATCGCCGAGTTGTGGCCAGCCCGCGAGTCCAGTCCGGCGCGAGCAGCCGCACACTGCGCGGGTCGGCCGCTGCAGAATCTGCGTGTTGTCGACCTGACCGCATTCTGGGCCGGCCCCGTCGCGACCCAACTGTTCGCCATGCTCGGCGCCGACGTGATCAAGGTCGAATCCATCCAGCGGCCGGATGGCATCCGGCTCTCCGGCGGTCTGCGCCAGGATGTCGAGGAGTGGTGGGAGTACAGCTGGGTTTTCCAGGGGGTCAACACCAACAAGAAGTCGGTCACGCTGAACCTGGAATCGGAAGTGGGGAAAGAGCTTCTGGGGCGCCTGGTCGCCGGCGCCGACATCGTGATCGAGAACTTCACGCCCCGCGTCATGGATAACTTCGGCCTCAGTTACGACACGCTGAAGGGCTTCAACGAACGCGTCATCGTCGTCCGCATGCCCGCGTTCGGACTCGACGGACCGTGGCGGGACCGCACCGGCTTCGCGATGACCATGGAGCAGATCGCTGGTCTGGCCTGGCTTACCGGATACGAAGACGACGTGCCGACCGCGCCGCGCGGGCCGTGCGATGTGCTCGCCGGCGTTCACGCGGCGTTCGTCGCGATGTCTGCCGTGGAGTTCCGCCGACGCACCGGACTCGGTCAACTTGTCGAGATCCCGATGATCGAATCGGTTCTGAACGCCACCGCCCTGCAGGTCATCGAACACGAAGTGTCGGGCAAGGTACTCGAGCGGCGCGGAAACCGGGGTCATCAGTTCGCGGTTCAGAACGTCTATGCGGTTGCGGGCGAGGAGGATTGGATCGCGATCAGCATTCGCGATGACAACGACTGGGCCGCGCTGACCGGGGTTATCGGAAACCCGGATTGGGCGATCGGCGATCGGTGCGCGACCGAGACGGCGCGCTGGGCCTCCGAGGGCTGGATCGACGATCGGCTCGCGGAGTGGTTCGGCGGCCAGCCGCTCGATCAGACCGTCGGGGCGCTCCTGGCGGCGGGGGTTCCGGCGGCGCCGGTGGTGCTGCCGACGGATATCGGCGACAATCCCGCGCTGCAGGACCGCGCCTTCCTGGAGACCCTGGACCATCCACTGAGCGGACCTGTCCGATACCCCCGGCCGCCGATTGCGCCGATAGGCGGCCGGACGCATTTCATCGACCACCCGGCGCCCACCCTCGGCCAGCACAACGCCGAAGTCCTCTGCGGCACTCTGGGTCTCACCACGGCGCAGCTCAGACAGCTGGAGGTCGACAGGGTGATCGGAACCCGGCCCGACGGGCGGTAGAGAACGAAATCAGTTGTTGGCTAACGCATCCGCCGTCGGCTTCGCGGTAACGGTCCGGTCACCGGTGCGGTGAATCCAGTCCCGGGGGCGCAGCCGCCACGTCCGACGAGCGTAATCAAGTTCTGTGTAAGGCCACTGCGTGACGATGCGACCAGTCGGCGACCGGTAGTAGCTGCTGCATCGCGTCCAGATGGTGCGCGCGAGATCAGCGGAAAGCTGCTCGTTGAAACGCCTTTCGATCTCCGGTCGCACCTGTAGGCATCCGCCCCGGCGAGCGAGCCGGGTGACCGCGCTGGTGACCAGCCTGGCGCCCGCTTCGAGGGCGTAGATGATGGAGTTTCCACCCTGATTGGTGTTAGGCCCATACAGCATGAAGAAGTTGGGAAAGCCGCTCACGGCCACGCCGAGATACGCGCACGGATCCGAACCCCAGCGCTCGTGCAGGCTCTGCCCGCCATCCCCGATGACCTCGATACCCGACAGGTAGCTGCTGGTCTCGAACCCCGTCGCCAGCACGATCGCATCGACATCGGTCAGCTCGCCGCCGGGGGTGCGGATCGACGTCTCGGTGACCCGCTGGATCGGGTCGGTCACCAGATCGACGTGGTCTTCCTGCAGGGCCGCATAGAACTGCCCGCCGAGCAGGACCCGCTTGCACCTGAACGGGTAGTCGGGCGTCAGCGCATCGCGCAGCCGCTGGTCGGTTACTTCGCGGTCAAGGAATGCCTTGGCCATCATCTGACGGTCGGCCACTCGCGGGTCGTCGGCCATCAGCGCGGTGTTCACGTGCTGCTCTTTCCAGCGCCGCCACCGTTCGCGCCGCGCTGCCCACGGGTGCCGGCGAAACCGGGAAAGCTCCTCGGCGGTGTACGCGCGGTCGTCCTTAGGCAGCATCCAGGGCGGTGTGCGCTGAAAGACCGTCAGGTGGGCGACGGTTTTCGCGAGCTCGGGGATGACCTGGACGCCGCTGGCCCCGGTGCCGATCACCGCCACCTTCTTGCCGGCCAGGTCGATATCCTTGTCCCACTTCGAGGTGTGCAGAACGGCGCCGGAATACTCGGCCAGTCCTTCGATGTCCGGTAGGTGCGGAGCGCCGAAGAGACCGACAGCACTGACCACGACGTCGGCGACGAGTGTGCCGTCCGTGTCGTCCAAGGAGTCGAGCTCCAGCTCCCAGCGCAGCGATTGCTCGCTCCACCGGGCCCGGCGCACGCGGGTACCGAGGATGAGGTGGCGGCGCAGGTCGAAGTCGTCGGCGACCGACTCCAGATAGGCGAGGATTTCCGGCTGCGCTGCGTACGTGCGGCTCCAGGCCCGGTTGGGTGCGAACGAGAACGAATACAGATGACTCATGATGTCGCAGGCCGCACCGGGATAGGTGTTCTGCCGCCAGGTGCCGCCGACACCGTCGGCACCCTCGATGATCACCAGATCGTCGATGCCGGCGCGGCGCAACGCCACCGCCGCCGCCAGACCGCCGAATCCTGCCCCGATGATCACCACTTTGGGCGAACGGCGGCGACGAGTCGCGGCCCTGGCCCGACCGGCCAGGTATCGTCGGGCCGTCACGTCTGAGCTTGGCCGGTCTCGAAGTCCGCGACCAGCGAGTCGATGGTGATCTCGGAGACGACGTTCATGTCGCCGTCGTATATCTCGTAGAGAACGCCGTCTGATGACTGCGCGCGTACACCGAAGAAGACGAGTCCGCCGTCGTCGCCGCCGCGCTCGAGGTGCGGCTTCGGATCATTGCCGGTCAGCGCATAGTCACCGGCGCGACGAAAGCGATGGTTAACGACCGATCCGTCCTGCTCCACATCCCAGAGGTGCTGTTCGCCCTCCAAGACGATGACGCTGGTGGTGGTGGCGTGGCGGTGGATCGGACAGTGTCCGCCGTCGCCTTGCCACCGGACGACCATGTCGAGCGTTCCGGCATCGCGGTCGTAGCCCAGGATCGTGTAGTCGTGATGAATCTTGTACTTGGAGCCAGGCTTTCCGGCCACCTCCCGCCACCGGTAACGCGACGCGTCGAATGTGCTGTTCATCATCGTGCGACCTCCTGACTGCGGGTCTCCAGCCCGTCGAGTGCGCCCTGGTCCCGCCAGGCCCGGAGAATGTCGGCGTATTCGGTTGGGGCCCCATAGAAGAAGGTCCCCTGCCGCGACTTCGCGTCCGCCTGGCCTTCGCGGTTGTAGTACCCGGGTGTGCAAGATTTCGCCCGGCCCAAGATCCCTGCGGCCCGTTGCACGACCGTGTCGACCCACGCCGCTTCGGCGTTCGCCGACGCTTCGACCTCCGTGATGCCGTGCGAGAGCGCCCACGCGATCACCCAGGCGACGTGCCGGGCCTGGATGTCGAGAAGGTAGGGGAAGTTCACCGTGAACGAGGACTGGGCGATGCTCAGCACGAAGCAGTTCGGGAAGCCGTGGACGTGGAGGCCGTGGAAGGTACGGACCCCGTCGCTCCACTTGTCGGTGAGTGTCAGACCGTCACGACCGACGACTTCGAAGCCCGTGCGTCGTGAGTAATCGGTCCCCACTTCGAAACCCGTTGCGAAGATGAGGCAGTCGACCGGGTACTCGACGCCGTCAACGACGACGCCGTTCTCGGTGATCCGTTCGACCCCGCGACCCTGCGTGTCGACGAGGGTGACGTTCTCACGGTTGAACATCTGCAGGTACCCGTCGTGGAAGCATGGCCGCTTACAGAACTGCCCGTACCAGGGCTTGAGCGCCGCCGCGGTGGCACGGTCGGCCACGATCGCGTCGACGCGCGCCCGGATCTCCTCCATCTTGGCGAAGTCCGCGAGCTCGGTGCTGCGAGCCCGCTCCTCAGGCGAGAGGCCGCCGACGTTCACCTGCTGCATCAAGAAGAGCTTCTTGGTGATGCTGGTCCAGCCGTCGCTGACCAGGTCCTCGTCGGCTTCGCCGCCCGCGGTGAGGATCTGGAAGTTCTCGATGCGCCGCCGTTGCCACCCGGGCTCCAGACCCGCAGCCCACTGCGGGTCGGTCGGTCGGTTGGCTCGCACGTCGACCGATGACGGCGTGCGCTGGAAGACGAACAGGTGCTGAGCCGACGTGGCAAGGTGGGGAACGCACTGAACAGCGGTCGCGCCGGTGCCGATGATCGCGACGCGCTTGTCGGCGAGCTTCGGCAAGGCGCCGCCGGCATCGCGCCCGGTGTAGTCGTAGTCCCAGCGGCTGGTGTGGAACGCGTGGCCCCGGAACGTCTCGATGCCCGGGATCCCGGGAAGCTTGGGCTTCTGGAGATACCCGTTGGCCATGGCGACGAACCGGGCACGGATCGCGTCACCATGGTTCGTCGAGATGACCCAACGCGAATCGCTTGGATCCCAACGGATCTCGTGGACTTCGGTCTGAAGGCAGGCGTCGCGATACAGGTCGTAGTGCCTCGCGATCCGCTGGCAGTGGGCGAAGATCTCCTCACCCTTCACGTACTTCTCGGTCGGGACGTAGCCGAGCTTCTCGAGCAACGGCAGGTACACGTACGACTCAACGTCACAGGCGATTCCCGGGTAGCGGTTCCAGTACCAGGTGCCGCCCACGTCTGCGGCCTTGTCGATCAGCCGGATGCTCTCGACGCCGAGCTCGCGCAGATACGCCCCCGTGAGCAGCCCGCCGAAACCTGCGCCCACGATCGCGACGTCCACCTCGTCAGCCAGGGGCTCCCGAGTGAAGTGCTCGTCGGCCCACGGGTCTTCCGCGAAGCGGGCGAATGGGCCCTTGATCTCGACGTACTGCGAGATGCCGTCGGACCGCAGGCGCCGTTCGCGCTCCGCCGCGTACTTCTCGCGCAGCGCATCCGGATCGAATCCCAGCTCCTCGACCTCGGCCACGATGTCGGTCCCTTTCCCCCGTGCTTCCGGCTCAACCTCCGCGAGCAGCATTTATATAATCAAGCGATTGATTGGGTTCGAGTATGGTGGGGAGCCACGGAGTCGTCAAGACCGGGCAACCACGTTCGCGGTGATGGACATAGCGCTGGCCGGTCAGGGATGCCAAAGATGTCGTGGAATGGAGGCGCCTTCCGCCGCTGCGTCATCCTGCTTCGGTCGGAGAGTTGCTGGTTGCGGGACTCAGGCGATGCATTCGATGGTGTCAAGCTTGCCAGCCAGGTGGTCGCGGGCGATCTCGGCGTCGTACTGGGCCTGCATGTTGATCCAGAACATGTCGCTCAGCCCGAGAGCCCGAGATAGGCGGAGCGCGGTATCGGCGGTGATGGCCCGCTTACCGTGCACGATTTCGTTGATGCGGCGTGGGGGGACGTCGATCACCTTGGCAATCCGGTACTGAGACAGTCCCAACGGCTCCAGGAACTCGCTGTTCAAGAT
>CAZDYH010000105.1:7701-10676 GCA_964509355.1 uncultured Mycobacterium sp. | reverse complement strand
GGCCAGCATGACCTCCAGGGTCCACGGCTGGTCCGGACCGATATCGGCTTCGACCTTCGGGCTGAATTGGTACGGGTTGTGGCTGTAGTCAGCCCATGTCGGCGGGTCGGTGTCTCGGTAATAGATATCGGCGTAGAACGGCTGCTCCGCGGTCACGGTGTACTTCACGTGATGCAGCACGGGATCGTCAGCTCGCGCAGGTACGGGCGAGACCGTGAATCCCGCCGCCGCCAACAGCACGACCGACCCCAGCCAAGCCAGGTACCGTGTCGTGTCCGTCTGCACCCCGCCGTTCACAAACATCACCTCTGTGTCTAGCTGTCGCCACGAACCCAGCGGCTCGCACCGTTGGAAGACACGCAGCTGAGAAACAGGCCGTCCGGCGCCTGCGCGACCGCGTTCTCGAAGCCCGGACAGCTGGCGTTCTCGTCCTTTATCCCGTGCATCGGCGGCGAGCGGAAGTATCTGGGCTCATACCTGCGCGGCGACCCACAGAAGACCAGCCGTCCCCATGAGGTGGTCCCGAACACGAAGTGGGTGGTATCCGAGCAGTACGCGCCGAGGACAACGCCCGGCGTGATGCCCGGGACGCAGAACGGGTCGTTGCATTCGGTCGGCTCGGCGGTCGCGCTTCCCGGCGTGAGAACCCCCGCGGCCAGGAACGCGACGGCGGCTACCACGGTCGATCGCACGGCGCCACTCTACGCATGCGGGATGGCCGCCGCGGTCGAAATGTCCCGGGATCTAGAGCTCTGAGCGGCCCGCTCACCGGACGAATCGGCAACGGGGTCGTGCCGGCCGGTGTTAGCGTCATTCGCCCCGATCACTACCGTCACCCTTGAGATGATGATTCGGGCAGACGGCAACAGCTTTCCCGTCGACGCCTCTTGGCGGGCCATAGCGTGTTGAGGAGCAGGCGATGCGTAGATCTAGGTTGCTCACCAGCGCCACGGCGGTGGCCGCTGCCGCGATCGTGAGCGTCGGTAACCCGGCACCGGCTCAGGCGGCAAACGACTGGGGCCTCAACGGCACCTACACCGCCACGTCGAACGGCGAGTGGGCGAGAACCAACGAAGTCTTCCGCGACGAGGCGAGTATCAGGAGCATCTGGACGATCACGACGACCTGCAGCTATCCCACCGAGTGCACCGGCACGGTCACGAGCGACTGGGGCTGGAGCGCCCCCATCTACCAGAAGGCCGGTGTTTGGTACGTCAAGCGGACCGTGGAGAACTGGCAGCCGTGCCCGGACGGCACGGCGGCACCCGGGCTTCAGATCTTCAGATTCTCGCCTGCAACACCTGATGGCAGCCGAACTGATCCGACGTCGTCGACCTTGGTCGGCGAAGATCAGACGACGGGACTTAGTGGCGCCTGCGGTATCAGTAAACCGCTCTTCATCAACATGCCGTTCAAGCTCGTCAAGACGGAGTGACTGAACCGGGCATCCGACGATCTGCTGGCCTGAAGAACCCCAACCGTCCGGCCACAGCGCGACATGAGCCGAAGCTCATGTCGGGAAGAGGTCCTTCCACGACCGCGCCCCGGCCGGGGTCACCAGGTCCGACTGCCGATACACCTTGCCGTCAGGAGTGGCGTACTGACCCGTTCGCGGGTTGTACCTGGCGATGGCAACCGACGGGCCACCAGATCCGTTCGGAGCAAACGAGCTCGGTGCGGCTACCGGACCGCCACCATCAGTACCGGCCGGCGGCGGAGCCGTTTGGGCTCCTTGCGGCGGCGCAGGCACTCCCGGCGGCATCGGCGTGCCCTCGAGCGGCCCGTAGATCTGGTCACCGAAGTCGACTCGGTCGTCAGGCGGGATCCCCTGCGCTATCAGGTACGGGTCGATCGGGTAGGGGCCGAGCGCATGCTGGCGCATCGCCAACGGCTCAAACGGCTTGTCGCTCTCACAGATTTCGGCGGTCGGCGCGCGCTTTCCGGGCTGTCCCATGCACGGGTTGTTGCGGGCACCGCGAACCCCGATCGGTGAATCCTGTGGCAGCCTGCAGTACAAGCCGTCCGGGGTATCGATCACCGTGAGGTCCGCTGGTGATCGCCAGGAAGACGGCGGCAGGAACCCGACCGTACATGCCGGCGGATCGTTGAGCGTGAAGGTGAAGTCGCCCAACGTGATACCGACCGGATTGTTCTTCGGCAGGCCGTACGACTGAGTGGCGGCGATGTAGGGCGGCAGCAGCACCAAGAGTTGCTCCAGCGACGCGTGATACGTCACGCCGACCTGACCGATGGTGGTGAGGTTCGCCAACAGCACCGGCAGCGTCGGTTTCACCTGGTTGAAGAGACGCGACGCCTCGTCGGCGGACCCCGGCGCGGTCTGCAACAGGGTCCGCACCTGCGGATCATTGGTGACCAGCTGCTCGCTGACCCCGGCGAGGCTGCGCGCCCACGTCCGGATCGCGTCTGCGGACTCCGCCTGGCCGTCCAGCAGTGGGCGACTGTCGTCGATCAGGGACCGCGACTGGTCGGCAACGGCGTTGATGTCGCCGACCAGTCGCGATGAGGAGTCGAGCAACGATCCGAGTTCGTACCCGGACCCGTTGAGCCCCTTGAACGTTTCGTCGAGCAGGGCGCTGATCTTGTCCTCGGGCACGCTGTCGACCAGCGCGCTGACCTGATCCAACATCGGTCCGACGGCTTGCGGGATCGAGGTGTTCTCCGAGGGTATGACTGAGCCGTCCTCGAGGTAAGGCCCTGACCCGGTGCGTGGCCGCAGGTCGACGTATTGTTCGCCCACCGCCGAGACGCTGAGCACGGCGGCCTGCAGGTCCGCGGGGATCTTCGGGGAGGTGTTCAGTGACAGCGTCGCAACCGCGCCGTCGCGCGTCGGCCGCACCTCGGTGACCTTGCCGACCTCCACGCCGCGATAGGTCACATTGGAAAACCGGTAAAGCCCGCCGGTGCCAGGCAGTTCCAGCTTCACCGTCATGCGGCCGATACCCAGCAGGGTGGGC
>CAZDYH010000105.1:0-7601 GCA_964509355.1 uncultured Mycobacterium sp. | reverse complement strand
AGCGGGTCCTTGGTATACGTGCCATACCAGGGATCTCCCGGCGCCGGTACCAGTGAGGCGCCCTCCTGGCCCCACCGGGTACCCAGGAATAGTGACCGCTTGAGTCGGGGGACCGTGAAATCGAAGACGATGAACTGGTTCAGGTAGTCTCCCCTGATCGCCCGGTCGATGAAGTTCTGGGGGTAGGGGTACGTCGGCGCGAAGGCGAGCACGGTGTCCAGATTGGGTCCGACGTCAGCCAGTGCGCGCACGGTCGGCTCCAGGTTCTGCAGGTTCTGCACCAGATCGGCCTGAGTGGCGTTGATCAACCCGGTGGCCGTGTCGCTGAATTCACCGAGCTTCTCCAATGCGGTCGTGATGCGCGGCCGCTCTCTGATCAGCACGTCCAGTGCGGGCGGAATCCGTTCCAGCGCGTGGGTGATGACGTCGCGTTGTCCGGCGAAAGTGCCGGCCAACCGGTTCAACGCTGTAATGGATGCGTTGATGTCGTCGCGCTGCGCGTCGAGTATGCCGACGAAGTCGTTCAGGCGAGTCAGTAGATCGCGGATCTGGCCTTCACGCCCGTTCAGCGCGGCGTTGAACTCACTGACGATATCGCCGAGCTGCCCGAGTCCCCCACCGTTGACGACGACCGACAGCGAGGACAGCGTCTGCTCGGTGGACGGATAGGTGGACGACCTGTCAAGTCCGATGGTGGCCCCCGGCTCGAGCCTGCCGCTCGGCGGCTGGCCCAGCGGCGGATTCAGGGCCAGGTGCATCGAGCCCAGCAGGCTGGTCTGCCCCACCGTGGCCACCGCGTTGGCCGGTACAACGACATCAGGCTGCACCGAGATCTCGACGTCGGCCTGCCAGTCCCGCACCGTCATCCTGCCGACGCTGCCGACGACGACGTCGCCGATCATCACGGGCGAATTCGACTCCAGCGTAGCGACATTGGCGATCTCGACGTGGTAGGTATTCGCGTTCGGACCGCGTCCCACAGTGCCCGGCAGGGGCAGCGAGTTCAGGCCCTCGAACGCGCATCCGGTCGCGGTCAACACGACGCAGGACGTGATCGCCACCAAGCGATGCATCGGGCCGCGTCCCATCATGGTGTCCCTCCGGCGGGCTGCGGCTGCGCTTCGGCCGGCAGCAGCATGTCCTGCAGATTGGCCGGTGTCTGGTCCGGCGGTGCTCCCGCAGGCGCTGCCACCGGCACTCCGGGTGGAATCGGCGCTCCCGGTAACAACGCCGGCGACGGATATGCAGGCAACCCGTCCGGCGCGTACGCTCCCGGCGGACCCGGGGGCGTCCCCCACCCCGGAGGCGGCGGTACGTCACCCACGCCCGTGTACGCGGAGACCGCCGGCGGCATTGTCGGGGGTTGGGTGCCACTGCCCGTACCGCCGGGCGCCAGCTTCGGATCCGAGTAGACGAGGTTCTCGGGGCTCGGCGACTTGGCCAAGTACGCGTTGAACGGGAACGGCAGGTAGTTGAAGTTGAGCAGGCGCAGTGCGGGGCCGAGGTATTGCGCGCACAGCTTGGCGGTTTCCGGCGCGGTGGCGTTCTCCACGGCTCCGATCGCCGAGCACACCACCTGCAGCGGATTGGCGAAGTTCCCCAACGCGAATGCCCCGAGAGCACTTCCGCTGTCGGGGTTGTAGATGTTGTAGGCGTTCGCGAACGCGTTCGGCGCGACGTGCAGAACGTTCTTCAGAGCTATTTGGTTGTCGGCAAGGTTCTGTGTCACGTTTGCCAGTCGCTGGATCTGCTCGGCGGTCTGGTCCCGGCTTCCCGCGATGAATCGCTTCACCTCGCCGACCGCATCCGAGAGGTCTGTGAGCGCGGAGTCCAGATCGGACCTGCTGCCGTCCACGACGCTGGTCACGGTGGCGAGGCGGTCCTGGAACTGGACGATCTGAGTGTTGCTGTCACGCAGTGCGGTGACGAAGGTCTGAAGATTCTTGATGATGTCGACGATGTTCCCGCTGCCGTCGGCGAGGATGCGGCCCACCCCGGACAGTTGTGCGATCGTCTCCCGCAGCTTGTCCCCGTTTCCGTTCATGGCATTGGCTGCGCTGTCGATGAAGCGACCCAGCGAGGTGGCGGAGACGTCACTGGTCGGTCCCAGATCCGTTGCCAGCCGCATCAGTTGCGCCTTGACCTCATCCCACTCGACGGGCACCGCGGTGCGCTCCACGCCAATCACCGCCCCGTCGGGCATGGTTGGCCCGCTGGCTGCTCCGGTCGATTCATAGGCCGGCGTGAGCTGCACATACCGCGCCGCAACGAGGTTCTGAGCCACGATGACCGCCTTCGCGTCGGCCGGGATGGGCACGTCGTGATCGACGGCGAGCGTCATCTTGGCCTCGGTTCCCTGCGGCTCGATGGACTTGATAGTGCCCACCTTGACCCCGGAGACCCGCACCTCGTCGCCGGGGTAGATCGCTGTCGCGGAGGTGAAATACGCGGTGACGGTCTTCGGGCCGAAGAACGTCTGATGCGCCAACAACGCCGTGCCTGCGACGACAAGCCCCACCAGGACGACCAACAGTGCTTTGGTGAAACGCTTTTGGCCGATCATCGCGACCCTCCCGGAATGGCGTTGTAGGGGAAGGGAAACTCAGCCCGCGGGCCGGCATTGTCGGGCGGTTGCCCGGCGTCGACACCCCGTCGGAACCCGAACGCGTAATCCAGGAACGGTTGCAGGGTTTGTGCCGGCAGGAGATTGGCGACGAACGCGTTGTAGAAGAAGCCGTTGTTCACGGCCTCGCCCTGCGTCACTTGGTACTTCGCCAGGCCCGCAATGGCTTTGGCGATGTTGTCGCTGTTCCTCTCCAGCATCTCCGATACCGAGTTGAGCTTCTCCAACGTCGGCGCAAGTTCTTGTTCGTTATCGTTTACCAGTCCAGACAGCTGCCGGGACAGCGCCGACGTGTTGGCCAGCAGATTGACGATCGCGTAGCGGCGTTGCTCCAGCACCCCCAACAGGTCGTTGGCGTTGAGGATGAGTGCGTTGACCTGTTGGCTGCGCTGCGACAGGATCCCCGTGACGTCGGCCGCGCTCTTGAGTAGATTGCCCAGCGACTCATTTCTGCTGTTCAACGACTGCGACAACCGGCTCAGGCCGTCAAACGTCGGCCCTAATTGCGGTGCGATCCGGTCGATTGTGTCTGACAATGTGTCCAGTGACTGATTGATCGACTGGGTGTCGGTTCCGGCGGTGTTCGTCGTGAAGTCGCTGACGGCGTCGGTCAGCGAATACGGCGAGGACGTGCGGGATAACGGGATGAGGTCGGACGCATGCATGGTGGCGCCGCCCGACGGCTCCAGGGTCAGCATCCGCTCGCCCAGCAACGTCCCCGTCCGGATGTGGGCGGTGGTGTCCGATCCGAGGTGCACGTTGGCGTCGAGGGTGAAGGTCACCAGGGCTTTGCCGTTGCTGAGCGCGACATCGGAGACCGTCCCAAGTTTCACGCCGGACACTTTGACGTCATTGCCGGAGGTAAGCCCGCCGGCCTCAGCGAACAGCGCCTGGTATCGGATCGAGGTCGCCATCGACCACAGCCGTTGCGGCTGCAGCCCGACGGTGATGACGAGCCCGATCAGCACAAGGCCGATGAAGCCCGTTCGAATGAGCGAGGAACCATGGTATTTCAGCATCAGGGCTCCGCGCACCTTCCAGTGTCTTGCTTGATCCAGGGGAAGACGGCGGTGCGGCCCTGAAGGTCGGTGACCCGAAAGGACAGTCCGCAGAGGTACTGGTTCACCCAACTGCCGTATGCGCCGAGCCGCACGAGCTTGCGGTAGTTGTCGGGCGCCTTCTGTAGCGCAATGTCGAGGAGTGCCTTGTCCTTGTCGAGCAACGGGGCGACGCGATTCAGTTGGTCGACGGTGCCCGCCAGCGGTGGACGCGCCTGGGTGAGCAGATCGGCCAACGACGCCGTCCCGTTGTCCAGTGCCTCGATGGCCTCCCCGATGGGATCGCGGTCCTGCGACAAGCCGGTGATGAGCTGCTCGAGGCGGTCGATGGCACCGGAGAACTTGTCACCGTCCTTGGCGACGGTGGCCACCACATCGTTGAGATTGTCGATCAACTGCTGCACCGTTTGTCCGTTGTCGGCCAGCGCATTCGTAAACGACGATGTCTTGGCGAACAGTGACTCCACGTTGCCGCTCTGGCCCTGCAGGATCTGTATCAGCGAGTTGGTCAGCGCGTTGACGTCTTGCGGATTCAGTCCCTGGATCACCGGTTTCAGCCCGCCCAGCAGCAGGTCGAGATCCAGCGCCGGTTCCGTGCGGTCGCTTCCGATCTGCGATCCGGGCGGTTGGATCCTGGTCGAGCCGGGGCCGTCGAGGAGTTCGAGGTAGCGGTCACCGACCAGGTTGAGGTAGCGCACCGCCACCTTGGTACCGCTGGTGAGCATGACGTCGCGGGCGGCATCGAAGTTCACCAGCACCGTGTTGTCGGGCTGCAGCGAGACGCCGTTCACCGTCCCGACCCGAATCCCCGCGACCCGCACGGAGTCTCCGGACTTAAGGCTCGAGGCATCGGTGAACACCGCCGAATAGCCATTCGCCGAACCGGTGCGGTACTGGCCGAAGATGGCGAACAGGGCAGCGCTCAACAGCACCATCACCACCGCGAAGACACCGAACTTGACGGCCGTTCGCCCCAAGCCCGTCATCCCGGCTGCCCGATCTGGGCGGTGTTGCGCGGCGGTCCGCCGAGCGGGCCGAACAGAGCCTGCTTGAGGCCATCGGAGTTCAACAGGATCCCCTGGTTTCCGTACTGCGCCGGATTGGCATCGATGTCGGTGACCAGGTACGGCGGACGCTGCTGGAATCCCACGTTCGGTAGGCCCATGCACTGCGGGCCACCGGTCGCCGCGACCTTGGGCAGGTTCTGGGGATATCGGTACCGTTCGACACCCAGGTAGAACGACTGCAGCAGAACCGCACCCGGGACCGGCGAAGGTGCGCCCATGGCCAGCGGCTCGAGGCCGGCCAGGGCACAGGTGAGGGCCTGGTTGTACTGGTTGGTCAGGTCGGTGGTGGGTATCAGCAGATGCAGGACGTCGGTGAGCGGCTGTCTGTTGGTCGCCAGCACGTCGTTTCCGATATCGGCCAACCCGATTGCGCTGACCAGCAACGTGTCGAGATCCTGCTGCTTGTCGACGATCGTATCGCTCACCCGCGTCGCGTTCTCGGCGGTCCTGACGAGATCCGGCGCCGCATCGGCGTAGGCGTTGAACACCTCGGGTGCGACCGCCAGGTCATGCCTCAAATTGGGCAGGCTCGGGTCGATCTTGGCCAGGAACGCGTCCAGATCCGACAGCGTCTGGCCGAGCTTCCCGCCCCGGCCGTTCAGCCCGGACGCGAGCGCACCGAGGGTCTCATTGAGCTTCTCGGGTTCGATCTTCGACAACACCGACACCAGTTGCTGGAAAACCGTTTTGATCTCGACCGTAACGTGTGCGCCGTCGAGAACCTGCCCGGCCTGCAGAGGCTGCGGTGACGGATCCGCGGGCACCACCAGCTCCACCGACTTGGAGCCGAACACGGTGGTCGACGCGATGTCGACGAGCACATTGGCCGGAATGAGTTGCAGCTGCGAAGGGTCCATTGCCAGGTGGATGGCGGCCTGCCCGTTCGGCAGCGCCTCGATCGAGGCGACCTTGCCCACCTGCGCACCGTGCAGCTTGACCTTGGCTGCCGGGTTCATCACCAGGCCCGCGCGCGGCGACAACACGGTCACCGGCACTGTCTTGGTGAAACTGCCGCGGAACAGACCCACGGCCAGGGCGACCACTGCCACGATGGCAACGATCGTGGCCAACCCCGCCAACGGGCGCACCACACTCGATCTCAACGGCGTCCTTCCCTAGCCCGACAGATTGAAGTTGCCATCGGAGCCGTAGATGGACAGCGAGACAAGTAGGGTCACCGCGACCACGACGACGAGCGAGGTGCGCACCGCGTTGCCCACGGCGACGCCGACGCCGGCCGGGCCGCCGGCCGCGAAATAGCCGAAATAGGTGTGGACGAGCAGGACCGCCAGGGCCATCAGAACGGCTTGCAGAAACGACCACAACAGGTCCATCGGGTTGAGGAACGTCGAGAAGTAGTGGTTGTAAAGCCCGGCCGATTGCCCGAACAGCATGACCGTGGTGAATTTGCTGGCGACGAACGAGAGGATGACGGCGATCGCATACAACGGCGTGATCGCGATCATCCCGGCGACGATGCGGGTGCTGACCAAGTACTCGACCGGGCGGATAGCCATCGATTCCAGTGCATCGACTTCTTCGTTGATCCGCATGGCACCCAGCTGTGCGGTGACGCCTGCCCCGAAGGTGGCCGCCAAACCGATACCCGCCACCACCGGTGCTGAAATGCGCACATTGATGAATGCCGCCAGGAACCCGGTCAACGCTTCGATGCCGATATTGCCCAGCGAGCTGTAGCCCTGCACGGCGAGAGTGCCACCCGCCGCCAGGGTCAGGAACCCGACGATCACGACGGTGCCGCCGATCATCGCCAACGTTCCTGCGCCCATGCTGATCTCGGCGATCAGCCGAATGATCTCGCGGCGATAGTGCATGGCGGCGTGCGGCGTCCCCGTGATCGCCTTCCCGTAAAAGATTATGTGGTCGCCGATTTGGCTCAAGGTCTTGATCGGCCTGTTGAGTTCGCGCCACAGTCGCGGATAAACCAGTCGTATCGTCACAGCCCGTCCCCGCTACCTGGCTGTCATCTGGATGCCGATCGCGGTCACCACCACGTTGACGACGAACAGCGCCATGAACGCATAGACCACGGTCTCGTTCACAGCGTTGCCCACCGCCTTCGCGCCGCCGCCGGAGATCGTCAAGCCGCGATAACAGGCAACCAGTCCGGCAATAAGCCCGAAGAGCGCCGCCTTGACAGAGGAGATGATCAACTCGGGGACCCCGGTCAGCAACGTGATGCCCGCGGCGAACGCGCCCGGGTTGACGTCCTGGACGAAGACCGAAAACGCATACCCGCCCAGAATGCCGATGATGCAGACCAGGCTGTTGAGCAGCAGCGCCACCAGTCCCGACGCCAGCATGCGTGGCGTGACCAACCGCTGCACCGGGTTGATCCCCAGCACCTCCATCGCGTCGATCTCCTCGCGAATGGTGCGGGCGCCCAGGTCCGCGCACATCGCGGTGGCGCCGGCACCGGCAACGATCAACACCGTAACCAGCGGGCCGACCTGAGTGACCGCGCCGAACGCCGCTCCGGCCCCGCTCAAGTCGGCCGCGCCGAGTTCGCGGAGCAGGATGTTCAGCGTGAAGCTCACCAGCACCGTGAACGGGATGGCCACCAGCAGCGTGGGCATCAGGGACACGCGTGCGACGAACCAGGATTGCTCCAAGAACTCTCTGCCCTGGAATGGCCTACGGAACAAGAACTTCACCGCATCGGTCGACATAGCGAACAAGCCCCCGATGGCCTGAAAAGGCCCCGTCACGTTCCTGCTGAACACCGGCAATCCCGGAGACCAGCGGTCCGACGCCTTATTCGCCATCGGTCTCAGGGTCCTCCGAAATCGTCACGGTCGACATCCCACGTCGGGCCGATGCATCCAGCAAAAA
>CAZDYH010000104.1:0-10682 GCA_964509355.1 uncultured Mycobacterium sp. | reverse complement strand
CTCTCGCTTTCAAGGCGAGTGCATTAGGCCGCTCTGCCACGCCACCGCCGACAAGCGTAGTGCCATCCCCGAAATCATTCCCTCCGTCGCGCCATGTCAGGCGCCCCGCGCCGTCGCCCGTGGCGAGTTCCGAAGGTAGTAGCGTGGATCACATGCGCGCCGTCGTCGCCGAGTCCGCCGACCGGCTTCAGTGGCGGGAAGTCCCCGACGTACTGCCTGAACACGGCGAGGTGCTGATCAGGGTCAGTGCGGCCGGGGTCAACCGCGCCGACCTGCTGCAGGCCGCCGGCTACTACCCGCCTCCGCCCGGGGCGAGTGAGATCCTCGGAATGGAGGTCGCCGGTGTGGTGGCCGCCGTCGGTGGCGGTATCACCGAATGGCTTGTCGGGCAAGAAGTCTGCGCTTTGCTGGCGGGCGGCGGGTACGCCGAGTATGTCGCCGTTCCCGCGGGGCAGGTAATGCCGGTCCCCAGTGGCGTCGAGTTGCATGATGCCGCGGGCCTGCCGGAGGTTGCGTGCACCGTCTGGTCGAACCTGGTGATGACCGCACATCTTGCGCCCGGCCAACTGCTGCTGATCCATGGCGGCGCCAGCGGTGTCGGCACGCACGCAATCCAGGTGGCCCGGGCCCTGGGCAGCCGCGTCGTGGTCACCGCGGGTTCAGCCGCCAAGCTCGATCTGTGCCGTGAACTCGGCGCCGAGGTCACCATCTGCTATCGCGACGAGGATTTCGTGGCGCGGATCCGCGAGGTCACCGATGGCGCGGGGGCTGATGTGATCCTGGACATCATGGGTGCGAGTTACCTGGACCGCAATATCGATGCCCTGGCCACCGACGGTCAGCTGATCGTCATCGGTATGCAGGGCGGGGTGAACGGCGAGCTGAACATCGGCAAGTTGATCAGCAAGCGGGCCCGCGTCATCGGCACCGCATTACGCGGCCGGCATGTCGGTGGTGCCGCCGGCAAGAGCGCCATCGTGGCAGAGGTGGTGTCTTCGGTCTGGCCGATGATCGCCGACGGTCTGGTGCGGCCCGTCATCGGCGCGCGACTTCCCATCGAGCGGGCCGCCGACGCCCATCAACTGCTCAAGTCGGGTCAGGTGGCCGGCAAAATCATACTGACAGTGTGCGACTAGCGTCGGGGACTCAACCGAGTGATGCGAGCGCGCGGACCAACTGGTCGACTTCCGCCGTCGTCGAGTAGTGCGCCAGCCCAATGGTCACCGCCCCGCCGACGTCGTTGACCCCGATCACATCGAGCACTCGTGAGCCGGCATTGGCGATCGCCAGAATCCCGTTATCGGCAAGCCGCTGGACCACTCGTTCGGCCGGCACGCCGTGAACGGTGAAGCTGGCCACCGGAATCCGGACCTCCGGCCTGCCGATCACCATGACCAGCGGCAGCGATCGCAACGACACCATCAGGTAGTCGAACAACCGGTTCATCTGGGAGGCCGCCGATTGCATTGAGACAGAAAGTCTTTCACGTCGGCTGCCGCTTGCGGACTCGTCGAGGGAGGCAAGGTACTCGATGCTGGCGACGACACCGGCCAGCAGGCCGAACTGGTGGACGCCGATCTCCAGGCGGGCCGGCCCGGTGGCATGCGGATTCATCGACACCGCACCGAAGGAATCGATCAGCGACGGATCCCGGAAGATCAACGCGCCGATCGGCGGGCCGCCCCAGCCGATACTGTTCACGGCAACCACGTCCGCATCGACCTCGTGGATGTCGATCAGCCGGTAAGGCGCAGCGGCGGAATGATCGACGACGACCAGTCCTCCGACATCGTGTACCAGCTTCGTGACGGCACGCAGGTCGGTGACGGTGCCGAGTGTCGACGATGCCGAGGTGATGGCGACCAGACGTGTCGGCTTGGTGATCAGGCTCTCCCACTGCCACGTCGGCAGTTCACCGCTTTCGATGTCGACCTCGGCCCACTTCACCTTGGCGCCATAGCGGTTCGCGGCACGCAACCACGGCGCGATATTGGCCTCGTCATCCAGGCGGCTGACGACCACCTCTTGACCCAGGCCCGTCAGCGAGGACGACGCGTCGGCCAGCGACGTCAGCAACACAGCCCGGTCGGGACCCAACACCACACCACGCGGGTCGGCGTTGACCAGATCGGCCACCGCCTGACGGGCCGCGTCCAGTACGGCCGCGCTGCGCCGAGACGACGGATGCGGGCTGGCGACATTCGCCAGGGAGCGCCGGAAGGCGGTCGACACGGTGGTCGCGACCGAGTCCGGGATCAGCATCCCGGCCGGTGCGTCGAAGTGCACCCAACCGTCGCCCAGTGACGGGTGCAGACCACGCACCCGGGCGACGTCGTAAGCCATGCCAGCCACCTTAGAGCGTCTGTGAATCCCACCAACCAAGACGGCGGCGGAAGTTCCTGTCTACACCCACGCCATTCCGTACTGGGGTCACCTGCCCAGCCATACTAGTCCAGTGAGTTTCGGGTTCGCCGTGCTACTGGCGGTGTTGTTGCTGCTGGTGCCGGGGGTGATCGTCGCCCGCATCGCGCGGCTAACCTGGCCCGTCGCAGTGGCAGTCGGCCCAGCGCTGACTTACGGCGTTGTCGGAGTCGCCATAGTCCCATTCGGCGCACTCAGAATCCCCTGGAACGCGCTGACAGCGCTGTTTGCTCTGGTGGTGATAGCCGCGCTCGTCGCGGGTTTGCGGGCGTTGCTGGTCCGCTACCGTGACACCCGGGCCGAATCGCGCGCACCCGCGCCCGGGCCCGCGGCCGCGGTGGCGGCCGGAGTGTTGCTCGGGGCACTGCTGATCGGCTACGCCGCGTTTCGCGGGATGCCGCACTGGCAGTCCATCCCGAGCACCTGGGACGCCGTCTGGCACGCCAATGTCGTTCGTCACATCCTCGACACCGGACAGGCGTCGCCGACGCACATGGGTGAGCTGCGCAACGTCGAGACTCACGACGCGCTGTACTACCCGTCGACATTCCATGCGCTGGCCGCGGTGCTGTCGCAGCTCACCGGAGCAGCGCCCACCACGGCCTACACGCTGAGCTCGCTGGCGGCGGCCATCTGGCTGTTCCCGGTCAGCGCCGCGGTTCTCACTTGGCATCTGCTCCGGTCTCGCACCAGCCAATGGCGCACTGCCGGGGCCGCCGCCGCCGCGGCGGCACTGTCCGCATCGTTCACCGCGGTGCCCTACGTCGAGTTCGACACCGCCTCGATGCCGAATCTGGCCGCCTACGGCATCGCGGTGCCCACGATGGTCTTGATCACATCCACGCTGCGGCACCGCGACCGCATTCCAGTGGCGGTGCTGGCGCTGCTGGGTGTGTTCTCGGTGCACCTCACCGGCGGGGTCGTCGTTGTCACGTTCGTGGTCGCCTGGTGGCTGTTCGACGCGTTTTGGCATCCGGTGCGCGGCCGCCTCGCCGACTTCTCGACCCTGCTCGTCATCGCGGTGCCCGCCGTGCTGGTGCTGTTGCCACAGTTCCTCGGTGTGCTGCAGCAGGCCGAGGTAATCGTCGGGCATGCATTCGTGACGCACGAGGGCAGGAAGAAGGGCCTGTTCGACGCCATCGTGCAGCACACCCGGCACCTCAATGACTACCCGATCCAGAACATCCTGATTGCGCTGGCGGCGTTCGGCGCGGTGATCCTGCTGGTCAAGAAGATCTGGTGGCCGTCGGCGGTCTGGCTGGTCCTGGTGGTCTCGATCGTGCACTCGTCTGCGCCGTTCGGCGGCCCGATCGGCGCGGTGACCGGCAAGTTCAGCGACCTCTTCTACAGCGATCCCCGCCGGCTGTCGGCGGTGGTGACGATGCTGTTGACGCCGATGGCGGGCATCGGGTTGCTTGCGGTGGTGCTGGTTGTGCTGGCGGCGACGCGGCGGCTGGCCGACCGGTTGACGTCTCGGCCGATCGGTGCGCCGGCCTGGTTCGCCGCCACCGCGGTGCTACTGTTGGTGGCCACCGTGGCCAGTGCATGGCACTACTTTCCACGACATCGGCACCTGATCGGCGAGAAGTACGACTCGGTGATCATCGACGACAAGGATCTGGCGGCGATGGCGTATCTGGCCACTTTGCCCGGGGCGCGGGACACCGTGATAGGCGGCGCCAATACCGACGGCACCGCGTGGTTGTACGCGGTGACGGGCCTGCATCCGCTGTGGACGCACTATGACTACCCGGTGCAGCAGGGCCCCGGGTATCACCGCTTCATCTTCTGGGCTCACGCCGACGATGCCGACACCGATGCCCGCGTCGCCGAGGCGGTCCGGGCGCTCAACATCCGCTATGTCCTCACCAGCACGCCGGTGGTCCGCGGGTTCAAGATGCCCGACGGGCTAGTGTCACTAGATACGTCAAAGTCATGGGAGAAGATCTACGACAACGGTGAGGCCCGCATCTACGAATGGCGCGGGGCCGGCGCCGGGGCGCCATCCCACGCAGTGGGCCAAGAGGGAAGGTGAGTGGTTTGAGCACCAGCACTGACGAAGACAACATCGAGATCATCAGCGGCCCCGATCCCGGGGCGGTGACGGCGCAGGCCGAGTCCGACGATCGCTCGATCACCGACCTGGTGGAGCAGCCCGCCAAGGTGATGCGGATCGGGACGATGATCAAGCAACTTCTCGAGGAGGTGAAGGCTGCGCCGCTCGACGACGCCAGCCGTAACCGGTTGCGAGAGATTCACGCCATCAGCGTCCACGAGCTGGAGGAAGGCCTGGCGCCGGAGTTGCGCGAAGAACTCGACCGGCTCGCCCTGCCGTTCAGCGAAGACAAGGTGCCATCGGACGCCGAGCTGCGCATCGCGCAGGCGCAGTTGGTCGGCTGGCTCGAGGGGCTGTTCCACGGAATCCAGACGGCGCTGTTCGCGCAGCAGATGGCCGCCCGCGCGCAGCTCGAGCAGATGCGCCAGGGCGCGCTGCCTCCGGGTGCGCTAGTCCCGGTCAATCCCGGCGGGCCCGGCCACCCCGGAACCGGGCAGTACCTGTAGTAGACAGGCTCGGCGGTGTCAGTTCCTGATCCCTACATCCAGACCTCCGGCGCGTGGGTGGAGTTCCCCATCTTCGACGCCAAGTCGCGCTCGCTGAAGAAGGCCTTTCTCGGCAAGGCCGGCGGCAAGATCGGCCGTAACACCTCCAATGTGCTGGTCATCGAGGCACTGCGGGACATTTCCATGTCGCTGAGCATCGGTGACCGGGTAGGGCTGGTCGGACACAACGGGGCAGGAAAGTCGACACTGCTACGGCTGCTTTCGGGCATCTACGAACCGACCCGCGGATCAGCGACGGTTCACGGCCGGGTGGCACCGGTCTTCGACCTCGGAGTCGGCATGGACCCCGAGATCTCCGGCTACGAGAACATCATCATCCGCGGCCTTTTCCTCGGCCAGACGCGCAAGCAGATGCTGGGCAAGGTCGACGAGATCGCCGAGTTCACCGAGCTCGGCGAGTATCTGTCGATGCCGCTGCGCACGTACTCCACCGGCATGCGGGTGCGGCTGGCGATGGGCGTGGTGACCAGCATCGACCCCGAGATCCTGCTGCTCGACGAGGGTATCGGCGCCGTCGACGCCGACTTCCTGAAGAAGGCTCAAACGCGGCTGCAGAAGCTGGTCGAGCGCTCGGGCATCCTGGTGTTCGCCAGCCACTCCAACGAATTCCTCGCGCGCCTGTGCAAGACCGCCATGTGGATCGACCACGGCACCATCAAAATGACCGGCGGCATCGAAGAGGTCGTGCGTGCCTACGAGGGTGAGGACGCCGCCCGTCACGTGCGCGAGGTGCTCGAAGAGCATCGCGGCGACTGGGCCGCCCAACCGACGGCGAGTGTCGATGACTGAATCGGTGTACGCCGTCCTGGTCACCTATCGGCGTCCCGATGAACTGGCCAAGTCGCTGGACGTGCTGACCGCCCAGACCCGTACCCCCGACCACCTGATCGTCGTCGACAACGACGATGACGACCGGGTCCGGGACCTGGTGGCGGGCCAGCCCATCCCCACGACGTATCTGGGCTCCCGTCGAAACCTTGGCGGCGCAGGGGGTTTCGCGCTCGGCATCCTGCACGCGCTGGCGCTGGGCGCCGACTGGGTGTGGTTGGCCGACGATGACGGACGGCCGCAGGACACCCACGTGCTGGCGACCCTGCTGGACTGCGCCGGCAACCACGCCCTGGCCGAGGTATCACCGATGGTGTGCGACCTCGACGACCCGCAGCGACTGGCGTTTCCGTTGCGGCGCGGACTGGTATGGCGCCGTCGCGCAAGTGAATTGCGCACCGAGGGGCCGGATCAGGATCTACTGCCCGGCATCACATCGCTGTTCAACGGCGCACTGTTCCGGGCATCCACCCTCATCGCGGTCGGTGTCCCCGACCTGCGCCTGTTCGTCCGCGGCGACGAGGTGGAGCTGCACCGCCGGTTGGTCCGCTCGGGACTGCCGTTCGGAACCTGCTTGAACGCAGTTTATCTGCACCCCAACGGATCAGCGGAGTTCAAGCCGATCCTCGGCGGCCGGATGCACACTCAGTACCCCGACGACGCCACCAAGCGGTTCTTCACCTACCGCAACCGCGGTTACCTGTTGTCACAGCGTGGCCTGCGCAGGCTGCTGCCCCAGGAGTGGCTGCGGTTCGGTTGGTTCTTCCTGGTGTCCCGGCGCGACCCGGCTGGGTTACTGGAGTGGATACGGTTGCGGCGCTTGGGCCGTGCCGAGAAATTCGGCCCGCCGCCAGACAAGACGGAGGAGCGCTGATGACCTTCACCGACGCCGCCGCTCAGTCCAGGACCATGTCCCGTGCGTGGCGGGATCTGACCGACGGCTACCGCCGCCGTGAGCTGTGGCTGCACCTGGGCTGGCAGGACATCAAACAGCGCTACCGGCGTTCGGTGCTGGGTCCGTTCTGGATCACCATCGCGACCGGCACTACCGCGGTCGCGATGGGCGGTCTGTACTCCAAACTGTTTCACCTGGAACTTTCCGAGCATCTGCCCTATGTCACGCTCGGGCTGATCATCTGGAACCTGATCAATGCGGCCATCCTCGAAGGCGCCGAGGTGTTCATCGCCAACGAGGGTCTGATCAAGCAACTGCCCACCCCGCTCAGCGTGCACGTCTACCGGCTGGTCTGGCGGCAGACCATTCTGTTCGCGCACAACATCGTCATCTTCGTCATCATCGCGATCATCTTTCCCAAACCCTGGTCGTGGGCCGACCTGTCGGTCATCCCGGCGCTGGCCCTGATCATGCTCAATTGTGTCTGGGTAGCACTATGTTTCGGCATCCTGGCGACGCGCTACCGCGACATCGGTCCACTGCTCTCCAGTCTCGTGCAGTTGTTGTTCTTCATGACGCCGATCATCTGGAATGACAGCACGCTGCAGCAGCAGGGCGCCGGCCGGTGGTCGAAGATCATCGAGCTCAACCCCTTGCTGCACTATCTCGACATCGTGCGGGCTCCGCTGCTGGGGGCTCACCAGGAGCTGCGGCACTGGATCGTGGTGCTGGTGCTGACGGTCCTCGGCTGGACCCTGGCGGCGGTGGCGATGCGGCAGTACCGGGCCCGGGTTCCCTACTGGGTTTAGCCGGGGACGGTGCCGGAGTCGGGTTCTGGACCGAAGACGAATCGTCGCCCGCTGATCTGGGTGGGCGTGATGCGCACGTAGCGCAACTTCACCGTCGCGACCCACGGGAGCAGCTGCGCGCGGTCCGCCTCCTCGATCTCGGCTGAGGTGGACAGCACATGCGCTGTGCCCCGCATGATGACGCTCCAGCCCCCGGCCACGTCATGGTCGTCGACTTCGAAGACGACCTGGTCGTTCATCACGGTGCCGAACAGCTTGGTGCCCTCCGCGGTGCGGAACAGCACCGTCCGCTTCTGCACGACGAAGTTGACGGGGAAGATTTCAGCCTGCCCGTTGATGGTGGTGACGAGCCTGCCAAGGGAAACGCTGGAGAGCAGGTCCCAGCTCTCGTTTTCGTTGAGCGCGGTAATCGGTTGGTCTGCGGACGGCATGACTCACCTTATCCCCGCAGGCGAAGCAGCGGGAGGACGGGTTGTCAGCGCAGAATGACCCGGCGAGACCCTGCCAGTAAGCTTCCGGCGATGGCCGAGATCGCACCGCCGACGGCGCACCTGAGTCTGAAGACCCAGCTCTGGCGGTTCATCGTCACCGGCGGACTGTCCGCGATCGTCGACTTCGGCCTGTATGTCGGCTTCCTCGCGCTGGGTCTGCACGTCAACATCGCCAAGACGCTCAGCTTCATCGCCGGTACCACCACTGCCTACCTGATCAACCGGCGCTGGACGTTCCAGGCTCCGCCCAGCAGGGCGCGGTTCACCGCCGTCGTCGCGCTGTACGCGCTGACCTACGCCGTGCAGGTCGGCATCAACTACCTCTTCTATATGCAGTTCGAGAACCAGCCATGGCGCGTCCCCGTCGCATTCGTCATCGCGCAGGGCACCGCGACGGTGATCAACTTCGTGGTACAGCGCGCGGTCATATTCCGCATCCGGTGAACACCGCAAGCCGCGCGGTACCCTCGTCACGATGTTGAGCACCGACGTTCCGACCACACCTACGCGGCTGACGGGCTGGGGCCGTACCGCCCCCACCGTGGCGCAGGTGCTGTCGACGCCCGATACCGAGGTGATCGCCAAGGCGGTGGCTGAGGCGGCCGACGGCAAGAACCGAGGTGTCATCGCCCGTGGCCTGGGCCGGTCCTACGGCGACAACGCCCAGAACGGCGGCGGGCTGGTCGTCGACATGACACCGCTGAACAGCATCCATTCCATCAACGGCGACACCCATCTGGTCGATGTCGACGCCGGTGTCAACCTGGATCAGCTGATGAAGGCGGCGCTGCCGTTCGGGCTGTGGGTGCCGGTGTTACCCGGCACCCGGCAGGTCACCGTCGGCGGCGCGATCGCCTGCGATATCCACGGCAAGAACCACCACAGCGAAGGCAGCTTCGGCAATCATGTCCGCTCGATCGAGCTGCTGCTGGCCAACGGCGAGACCCGTCACCTCACGCCGGACGGCGAGAACGCCGAGCTGTTCTGGGCCACCGTCGGCGGCAACGGCCTGACCGGCATCATGCTGCGCACCACCATCGAGATGACGCCAACCGAAACGGCGTACTTCATCGCCGACGGCGACGTCACCGCGAGCCTCGACGAGACGATCGCGCTGCACAGCGACGGCAGCGAGGCGAACTACACTTATTCCAGCGCCTGGTTCGACGCCATCAGCGCTCCGCCCAAGCTGGGCCGGGCCGCGATATCCCGCGGCTCACTGGCCACACTCGACCAGCTGCCCGCGAAGCTGCAACGCAACCCGCTGAAATTCGATGCGCCGCAACTACTCACACTGCCCGACGTCTTTCCCAACGGCCTGGCCAACAAGTACACGTTCTCCGCCGTCGGCGAACTGTGGTATCGCAAGTCCGGAACCTATCGCGGCAAGATCCAGAATCTGACGCAGTTCTACCACCCGCTCGACATGTTCGGGGAGTGGAACCGTGCCTACGGGCCGGCCGGCTTCCTGCAGTACCAGTTCGTCGTGCCCACCGAGGCGGTCAACGAATTCAAGGCCATCATCGGCGACATCCAGGCCAGCGGCCATTACTCGTTTCTCAACGTGTTCAAGCTATTCGGGAAGGGCAACCAGGCTCCGCTCAGCTTCCCGATCCCGGGCTGGAACGTCTGCGTCGACTTCCCGATAAAGGCCGGGCTCAACGAATTCGTCAGCGAGCTCGATCGCCGGGTGCTCGAATTCGGCGGCCGGCTCTACACTGCCAAGGACTCCCGCACCACCGCCGACACCTTCCACGCCATGTATCCGCGCATCGACGAATGGATCGCCGTGCGCCGCAAGGCCGACCCCACCGGGGTCTTCGCCTCCGACATGGCCCGACGTTTGGAGCTGCTCTAAATGCTCGACGCCGTAGGCAATCCACAGTCCATCCTGCTGCTCGGCGGAACCTCCGAGATCGGGCTGGCCATCTGCGAGCGCTACCTGCGCGCGGCACCGGCACGCATCGTGCTCGCGGCGCTGCCCGACGATCCCGGCCGTGCCGACGCGACAGCGCAGATGAACGGCGCGGGGGCACGCTCGGTCGAGTTGATCGACTTCGACGCCGTCGACACCGCCAGCCACCCGAATGTCATCGAGGAGGCCTTCGCCGGCGGCGACATCGACGTCGCAATCGTGGCGTTCGGGTTGCTCGGCGACGCCGAGGAGCTCTGGCAGAACCAGCGCAAGGCGGTGCAGATCGCCGAGATCAACTACACCGCAGCGGTTTCGGTCGGGGTGCTGCTCGGCGACAAGATGCGCGCGCAGGGCTTCGGCCAGATCATCGCGATGAGCTCGGCCGCGGGCGAGCGGGTCCGCAGATCCAACTTCGTCTACGGCTCCACCAAGGCCGGGCTGGACGGGTTCTACCTCGGACTGGGAGAAGCGTTGCGCGAGTACGGCGTTCACGTACTCGTGATCCGGCCCGGACAGGTGCGCACCCGGATGAGCGCGCATGTCAAGGAAGCACCGCTGACCGTCGACAAGGAGTACGTCGCCAACCTCGCGGTCACCGCGTCAGCGAAGGGCAAAGATCTGGTCTGGGCACCGGGTGCATTCCGCTACGTCATGATGGTGCTGCGCCACATCCCGCGGCCCATCTTCCGCAAGCTCCCCAT
>CAZDYH010000103.1:0-10864 GCA_964509355.1 uncultured Mycobacterium sp. | reverse complement strand
ATGGCCAGCCACGCGTACCACTACCTGGCCCTGTTCGACGGCATCACCGGCCAAGCGTTGTGGCTCGGGCGCACCAAACGGCTGGCCACCGCCGACCAGCGAATTATGTTGCACGCCAAGGACCGCGGCTGCACCGCCCCGGGCTGTACCGTGCCCGGCTACGGCTGCCAGGTCCACCACGCCACCCAAGACTGGTCGGCTGGCGGGCACACCAACATCGACGACCTCACCCTCGCCTGCAAACCGCACAACCTGCTCGTCGAGAACGCAGGCTGGACCACCCGAAAACTCCCCAACGGCGACACCGAATGGATCCCCCCACCCCAACTGCCCCTCATCGGCGGCACCAACACGTACCACCACCCCGAGCGACTCCTCCCCAAAGAAGACCCGTGACGGCGCCCCGCATCGTCGTCGGGACTAACCCCGGAACCCGGGGCCCCGCCGCCGCAGGTAGCGCTCGAACTCGGCGGCCAGCGCGTCGCCGTCCACTTTGGACAGCGCCTCGTTCACGTCGACATCGGCGTCACCGCGTTGTTCGAGGGAGGCCACGTACTCGGCGATCTCCTCGTCCTCGGCGGTCATCTCGGTGACCGCCTCCTCCCACTCCTCGGCTTGCGCGGGCAGGTCGGCCAGCGGCACCTCGATGTCGAGAACATCCTCGACGCGACGCAGCAGCGCCACCGTCGCCTTCGGATTGGGCGGCTGCGACACGTAGTGCGGCACCGCCGCCCAGAATGTCACCGCGGGGATGCCGGCCGCCACGCACGCGTCCTGGAAGACGCCGGCAATCCCGGTCGGGCCTTCGTAGCGCGTTTCTTCCAGCCCGAAACGGCGGGCCGACTCGGGGGAGTAGGCGGCACCGGAGACCGGCACCGGGCGGGAGTGCGGGGTGTCGGCCAGCAACGCGCCCAGGATGACGACGGTGTCGACGTCGAGCTTGTCGGCGATCGCCAACAACTCCGCGCAGAACGTCCGCCAGCGCATGTTGGGCTCGACACCGTGCATCAGCACGATGTCGCGGTCGGACCCCGGCGGCCGGCAGTGCGAGATACGCATGGACGGCCACACCAGTTCACGGGTGACGCCGTCGATCTGACGGATGACCGGGCGGTTGACCTGATAGTCGTAGTAGGCCTCGTCGTCGATCTCGACGATCAGCTCGGCCTCCCAGATGGAGTCCAGGTGCTCCAGCGCGTCGCTGGCCGCGTCCCCTGCGTCGTTCCAGCCCTCGAACGCCGCCACAACGATGGTGTTGTGGAGTTCGGGCAGGTCCGGGCCTTTGGCGCCGCTGTGGTTCGACGGGGTCACGAGTTCAGCGTAAGGCCTGCTCGGCTGCTATGAGCCGCATAGAGCCACGGGGTTGCGTGTATCTCGGACCTACTACCCTGGTGTGGTGACTGGTGCTAACGATCGCGTCTACGACACCGATCTTCTGGACACCCTTTCCCGGCGTGTCATGGTGGGCGACGGCGCCATGGGCACCCAGTTGCAGGCCGCCGATCTGACGCTCGACGACTTCCGTGGCCTCGAGGGTTGCAACGAGATCCTCAACGAGACCCGTCCCGACGTTCTTGAGCACATCCACCGCGCCTACTTCGAGGCCGGCGCCGATGCCGTCGAGACCAACACCTTCGGCTGTAACCTGTCCAACCTCGGCGACTATGACATCGGCGACCGGATCCGGGACCTGTCGGAGCGGGGTACCGCGATCGCGCGCCGGGTCGCCGACGAGCTCAGCACGCCCGATCACAGGCGCTACGTGCTGGGGTCGATGGGTCCGGGCACCAAGCTGCCCACGCTCGGCCACACCGAGTACGCCGTCATCCGCGATGCCTACGCAGAATCGGCGCTGGGCATGCTTGACGGCGGCGCCGACGCCATCCTGATCGAGACCTGCCAGGACCTGCTCCAGCTCAAGGCTGCGGTGCTTGGGTCGCGGCGGGCGATGGCACAGCTCGGCCGGCACATCCCGGTCATCGCCCACGTGACCGTCGAGACCACCGGCACCATGCTGCTGGGTAGCGAGATCGGCGCGGCGCTGACCGCCGTCGAGCCGCTCGGTGTTGACGTGATCGGCCTGAACTGTGCGACCGGTCCGGCCGAGATGAGCGAGCACCTCCGGCACCTGTCCAGGCACGCCCGCATCCCGGTATCGGTGATGCCCAACGCGGGGCTGCCGGTGCTGGGCGCCAACGGCGCCGAATACCCGCTCACTCCAGATGAACTCGCCGAAGCGCTCTCGGGGTTCATCACCGAGTTCGGGCTGTCGCTGGTGGGCGGCTGCTGCGGCACCACGCCGGAGCACATTCGTCGGGTCGCCGAGGCGGTGCACCAGGCCAACCGTGCGTCGCGCGACGTCACCTACGAGCCGGCGGTGTCGTCGCTGTACACCGCTGTTCCGTTCCACCAGGACGCGTCGGTGCTGATGATCGGCGAGCGCACCAACGCCAACGGCTCCAAGGCTTTCCGGGATGCGATGCTCGCCGAGGACTACCAGAAATGCCTCGACATCGCCAAGGACCAGACCCGCGACGGCGCACACCTGCTCGACCTGTGCATCGACTACGTCGGCCGCGACGGCGTCGCCGACATGACCGCACTGGCCAGCCGGCTCGCGACGGCCTCGACGTTGCCGATAATGCTGGACTCCACCGAAACCGCGGTGCTGCGAGCGGGTCTGGAACATCTGGGCGGTCGCTGCACCATCAACTCGGTCAACTACGAGGACGGCGACGGTCCCGAGTCACGGTTCACCAAGACCATGGAACTGGTCGCGGAGCACGGCGCCGCCGTCGTCGCGCTGACCATCGACGAGAACGGCCAGGCCCGCACTGCCGAGACCAAGGTCGCCATCGCCGAGCGACTCATCGAAGACATCACCACCAACTGGGGGGTGGATGAAGCGTCGATTCTGATCGACACCCTGACCTTCACCATCTGCACCGGCCAGGAGGAGTCGCGCCGCGACGGCATCGAGACCATCGAGGCGATTCGCCGGTTGAAGAAGCGCCATCCGGACGTGCAGACGACGCTGGGGCTTTCCAATATCTCGTTCGGCCTCAATCCCGCTGCGCGCCAGGTGCTCAACTCGGTGTTCCTGAACGAATGCCGGGAGGCCGGACTGGACTCGGCCATCGTGCATGCCTCGAAGATCCTGCCGATGAACCGCATCGATACCAAGCAGCGCGAGGTCGCGCTCGACCTGGTGTATGACCGCCGCCGCGAAGACTACGACCCGCTGCAGGAGCTGATGCGGCTGTTCGAGGGCGTGTCTGCGGCGTCGTCGAAGGAGACGCGGGCGGCCGAGCTGGCCAGGCTGCCGTTGCTGGAGCGCCTGGCGCAGCGCATCGTCGACGGTGAGCGCAACGGACTGGAGGCCGACCTCGACGAGGCGATGACGCAGAAGCCGCCGCTGGCCATCATCAACGAGAACCTGCTGGCCGGCATGAAGACCGTCGGCGAGCTGTTCGGCTCCGGGCAGATGCAGCTGCCGTTCGTGCTGCAGTCCGCCGAGGTGATGAAAACCGCGGTGGCCTATCTGGAACCCCATATGGAGAAGGCTGACGACGATGCGGGCAAGGGCCGAATCGTGCTGGCCACCGTCAAGGGCGACGTCCATGACATCGGCAAGAACCTCGTCGACATCATCCTGACCAACAACGGGTATGAGGTCGTCAACATCGGCATCAAGCAGCCGATCAACACCATTCTCGAGGTGGCCCAGGACAAGAGCGCCGATGTGGTCGGCATGTCCGGTCTGCTGGTGAAGTCGACGGTGGTGATGAAGGAAAACCTCCTGGAGATGAACACCCGCGGGGTGGCCGCGAGATTCCCGGTGCTGCTCGGCGGGGCGGCGCTGACGCGCAGCTACGTCGAAAACGACCTGGCCGAGATCTACGCGGGTGAAGTGCATTACGCGCGCGATGCGTTCGAGGGTCTGCGGCTGATGGATACCATCATGAGCGCCAGGCGTGGGCAAGCCACTGACACCGACAGCCCGAAGGCTGTCGCGGCCCGCGAGAAGGAAGCCGAGCGCAAGGCTCGCCATGAACGCTCGAAACGCATTGCCGCACAGCGCAAAGCCGCTGAGGAACCCGTGGTGGTGCCTGAACGCTCCGACGTGGCCGCGGATGTCGAGGTACCGGTGCCGCCGTTCTGGGGCACCCGGATCGTCAAGGGTATCGCGCTGGCCGACTACACCGGGCTGCTCGATGAGCGCGCGCTGTTCCTCGGGCAGTGGGGGTTGCGTGGCGTGCGTGGCGGGGAGGGTCCGTCGTACGAGGAGCTGGTGGAGACCGAGGGCCGTCCCCGGCTCCGCTACTGGCTGGACCGGCTCTCGACCGATGGCATCCTGGCGCACGCCGCGGTGGTGTACGGCTACTTCCCGGCGGTGTCGGAGGGTGACGACGTCGTCGTGCTGACCGAGCCCAGGGCCGATGCAACGGAACGGTTCCGGTTCACCTTCCCGCGCCAGCACCGCGGCCGTTTCCTGTGTATCGCCGACTTCATCCGGTCGCGGGAGCGGGCCGCCGCGCTGGGACAGGTCGACGTGCTGCCGTTCCAGTTGGTCACGATGGGACAGCCCATCGCCGACTTCGCCAATGAGCTGTTCGCGTCGGACTCCTACCGCGACTATCTCGAGGTGCACGGTATCGGCGTGCAGCTGACCGAGGCGCTCGCCGAGTACTGGCACCGCCGTGTCCGTGAGGAGCTGACGTTCCCCGACCACGCGATGGCCGCCGAGGACCCCGACTCGGTCGAGGACTACTTCAAGCTGGGCTACCGCGGTGCCAGGTTCTCGTTCGGCTACGGCGCCTGCCCGGAGCTGGAGGACCGTGCCAAGATGACGAAGCTGCTGGAACCCGAGCGGATCGGGGTGACCCTGTCCGAGGAGCTGCAGCTACACCCCGAGCAGTCCACCGATGCGTTCGTCCTGCATCACCCCGAGGCGAAGTACTTCAATGTTTGACGCCCGGCCACGTGTCATGGGCATGCGGGCGGTGCTGTTCGATATGGACGGCACCCTGGTGGACTCCGAAAAGCTTTGGGAAGTCGCGATGTACGCCCTGTACGACCGTCTCGGCGGCGTGTTGACACCGCAGGTACGCGCCTCGACCGTCGGCGGGTCGGCGGGCAGCGTCATCCGGATCGTGTACTCCGACCTCGGGCTCGAACCCGACCCTGCGGCGATGGCCGAGTCCGCGGACTGGTTGCACGAATACACCGGGGAGCTGTTCGATGCCGGACTGCCGTGGTGCGACGGTGCGCAGGAACTGCTGGATGCGCTTGCCGCGGATGAAGTCCCGCTGGCGCTGGTCACCAACACCCGGCGCGGCCTCACCGAGCGTGCCCTGAACAGCATTGGCCGGCAGTACTTTTCGGCAACTGTATGTGGTGACGAGGTGCCCCGAGCCAAACCGGCGCCCGATCCGTACCGCCGCGCCGCCATGCTGCTCGGCCTCACGCCGGGTGAGTGCCTGGCCATCGAGGACTCGGTCACCGGCGCCGCGTCCGCCGAGGATGCGGGCTGCCCGGTCTTGGTTGTGCCCAACGATGTCGAGGTGCCCGGAAGTCCACGGCGCCGGCATGCGGAATCGCTGCGCGAATTCGACGTCGCGAACTTGCGTGCCATCCACGCCGAGCTGGACGCCCAACTCGGCGAACGCTCTGCCTGAGGGCCCAAGTCCGCTCGCCAATATGGCCCTTGCCGGTGGCCAGACTGTGGAATTGTGTGTGTGATTCACATCATGCACGGTGCGGAAAGGACGTCCTATGTCCCACGGTCCCTCAGTCGGTGACTCACCATCCGCGTTTGACGACGAAGATTTCTCGTCCGGCCGAACTGCCATCCGGATCGCTTCGGTGGCCGCATTAGGCGGCCTGCTGTTCGGCTACGACAGCGCCGTCATCAACGGTGCGGTGTCGTCAATCCAGGAAGACTTCAATATCAACAACGCCTCGCTCGGCTTCGCCGTCGCGTCTGCGCTGCTCGGCGCGGCGGCCGGTGCCATGACCGCCGGACGCATCGCTGATCGGCTGGGCCGGATCTCGGTGATGAAGATCGCCGCGGTGTTCTTCCTCATCAGCGCGATCGGGACCGGTCTTGCGCCAAACGTGTGGGTGGTGGTCCTGTTCCGCATCGTGGGCGGCATCGGAGTCGGTATCGCGTCGGTCATCGCGCCGGCGTACATCGCCGAGACATCCCCGCCCCGCATCCGCGGTCGGCTGGGCTCGTTGCAACAGCTGGCCATCGTGTCCGGCATCTTCTTGTCCCTGGCGATCGACTGGGTGCTGGCACATATCGCGGGCGGCGCGAACAAAGACCTGTGGCTGGGGCTGGAGGCCTGGCGGTGGATGTTCCTGATGATGGCCATCCCCGCGGTCGTCTACGGCCTATTGGCGTTCACGATTCCCGAGTCTCCGCGCTATCTGGTTGCCAGCCATCGCATTCCGGAAGCCCGCAAGGTGCTCACCATGCTGCTCGGGGAGAAGAACCTGGAAATCACCATCAGCCGTATTCAGCAGACGTTGGAGCGGGAGGACAAGCCGTCTTGGCGCGACCTGCGCAAGCCCACGGGCGGCTTCTACGGCATCGTGTGGGTAGGTGTCGGGCTCTCGGTGTTCCAGCAGTTCGTCGGTATCAATGTGATCTTCTACTACTCCAACGTGCTTTGGGAGGCCGTGGGATTCGACGAGAGTTCGTCCTTTGTCATCACGGTCATCACGTCGATCGTGAACATCCTGACCACCTTGATTGCCATCGGACTGATCGACAGGATCGGGCGCAAGCCGCTGCTGCTGATCGGCTCGGTCGGCATGGCGGTATCGCTGGCGACCATGGCGCTGATCTTCGGTACCGCCGACCTGGTCGACGGCAAGCCGCACCTGGGCGATTTTGCCGGTCCGGTCGCGTTGATCGCGGCCAACGTCTTCGTCATCGCGTTCGGCATGTCGTGGGGACCGGTGGTGTGGGTGCTGCTGGGCGAGATGTTCCCCAACCGCATCCGGGCGGCCGCGCTTGGGCTGGCCGCGGCCGGCCAGTGGGCGGCCAACTGGCTGATCACGGTGACGTTCCCGGGACTGCGCAACGTCTTGGGCCTGGCTTACGGGTTCTATGCGCTGTGTGCGGTGCTGTCGTTCGTGTTCGTCTGGAAGTGGGTGCAGGAAACCAAGGGCAAGTCCCTGGAGGACATGCACTCCGAAGCCGTGCATCACGAGGAACCGCGCTCGGTCACCTGAGCGGGGCGGGTCTTCGCGCGAGCGTGCGTGTCGGGACACCGACACGCCGGTGCGGGCGGCATTTCACGCACGCTCGCGCATAGGCGGTGTCCGCGACGCGAAACCGCCGTGACTTTGCTCGCGGCTTCGTGGAACAATCGCCTGCCGTGAAGACCTTCGAGGACCTGTTCGCCGAGCTCGGCGACCGCGCGCGTACGCGGCCGGCCGGCAGCGCCACCGTGGCCGCGCTGGACGGCGGCGTGCACGCGGTTGGCAAGAAGATCCTCGAAGAGGCCGGTGAAGTGTGGTTGGCCGCCGAACACGAGCCCGACGAAGCGCTGGCCGAGGAGATCAGCCAGCTGTTGTATTGGACGCAGGTGCTGATGATTTCCCGCGGCCTGACCCTCGACGACGTCTACCGGAAGTTGTAAGTGTGTTACGAGTCGCTGTCCCCAACAAGGGCGCGCTGAGCGAACCCGCCGCCGAGATCCTCTCGGAGGCGGGCTACCGCCGCCGCAGCGACCCCAAGGACCTCACCGTCGTCGACCCGGTCAACAACGTCGAGTTCTTCTTCCTGCGGCCCAAAGACATTGCCATCTATGTCGGCTCGGGGGATCTGGACTTCGGCATCACCGGGCGTGACCTGGCGCAGGAATCCGATGCGCCGATACGGGAGCGCTTGGCGCTGGGTTTCGGGTCGTCGAGCTTCCGCTACGCCGCCCCGGCCGGACGGGAGTGGACGACGGCAGACCTGGCCGGTAAGCGCATCGCCACCGCCTACCCCAACCTGGTGCGAAAGGATCTGGCCGCCAGTGGTATTGCGGCCACCGTGATCCGTCTCGACGGCGCGGTGGAGATCTCGGTACAGCTGGGGGTCGCCGACGCGATTGCCGACGTGGTCGGGTCGGGCCGCACCCTGGGCCTGCACGACCTGGCGGCCTTCGGTGACCCGCTGTGCGATTCGGAGGCGGTACTCATCGAGCGCGCCGATCCCGACGGTGCGGCAGCGGCGGCGCGCGACCAACTCGCGGCCCGGGTGCAGGGCGTGGTGTTCGGTCAGCAGTATCTGATGCTGGACTACGACTGCCCGCGGTCGGTGCTGGATCGGGCTACCGGGATCACGCCGGGGCTGGAGTCGCCGACCATCGCCCCGCTCGCCGATCCGGACTGGGTGGCGGTGCGGGCCCTGGTGCCCCGCAGCGATGTCAACGCCACCATGGACGAGCTGGTGGCAATAGGCGCGAAGGCAGTCTTGGCGTCGGACATCAGGTTCTGCCGCTTCTGATTTCATCGGTGCCGTAGTCGTTACCGTGCTAGCGTCCGGTTGTCGTCTCCATGGCCGGGAGGTTCGCAATGACGCATGCCCTGGTTCTGCTGCTTGCTCTGCTGATCGGCGTCGTCGCCGGACTGCGCGCGCTGACGGCCCCCGCAGCGGTCGCCTGGGCCGCGATGCTCGACTGGATCAATCTCGACGGGACATGGGCGTCGTGGGTGGGGCACCCGGTGACGGTCACCATCCTGACCATCCTCGCGGTCGGCGAGCTGATCACCGACCAGCTGTCCAGGACACCGAGCCGCACGACGCCGCCGCAGTTCGCCGCCCGGCTCATCATGGGCGGCTTCGCGGGCGCGGTGATCGGCACGGCCTGGGGGTACACCTGGGGCGGACTCGGCGCCGGCCTCATCGGGGCGGTACTGGGCACCATCGGCGGCTATGAGGCACGCAGGCGGCTTGTCGCCGCCAACGGCGGCCACGACCTGCCGATCGCATTGCTCGAAGATGCCGTCGCGGTGCTCGGCGGGTTGGGAATCGCCGCGCTGACGGCCATTCTGTGACGCTTCGCTTCGACGCGATCGTTTCACTAAGCGGGACAACGGATTCGACGTGATACCGAGCGAAGGAGCGGCCCCTAATGGCGTGGGTCGGGCGGGCGGTCGAAGGAAATGACTCCGCTGAAGTCTGCGGCCGGCTAGTTGCGCTGGATCAGGATCATCTGCGCCGACGTCCCGATGAACCCGGTGCGGTCGAAGATCTCGGCGGTGGTGACACCGATGCCGTCGGGCCCGACCGACGCGCGGGCTCGCAACCCGAAGTCCGCGCCGGTCGGCAACCGATGCAGGTGCACCACGGTATCGGTGTTCATGAAAACGAACTTCTCCGGATCCAGCACCGAGCCGACGCCGTTGGCGCAGTCGACGACCATGGCCAGCCTCTCCAGGGCGGTGGTCTCCTCGGTGTCGACGAGGTGCAGCATCGGGCTGAGCCAGAACACTGCCGCTCCAGACGAATCGTCCTGCTGCGGCCGCCAGTCCACCGTTTCGAGATATCCGGTTGCGTTCCACCAGTTGGCAGGCAGCGGCCAAACCGGACCTTCGACGAGCGCCGGATGCCGGTCGGTGGCCACATCGCTGGTGTCGCTGGTGGCCAACGCCCACGCGGTGACTCTGGCCACCGGACGGGTGGGTCCGTCGGTCCCCGCCGGCGTCATCTCGGCCGCCAGTAGCGAGATCCTCTTGCCGGGGCGCTCCGCCCATGCCCGCACCCGGACCCGGCTCACCGGGATAGCCCCCAGGATGTCCAGGCTCAGCCGCCCGACGCGCAACGGGGAGTCACCTAGCAGCTCCTCGATCGCCCTGGTCAACAACGCCAGCGGCGGTGAGCCGTGCTGGATATCGGGCGTCCAGTTGCTGCGGGTGTGGTCGGTGGAGTCGTAAACCTGATAGTCACCGTCGTCGGGCAGCCGACGGTAGAGGCAGCCGATCACGCGGCCGGCTCGGAGCGGCGCAGGACTGCGTCCTCACCGCCTTCACTCGGCCGGTCGGGCCAGCCCGGATACGGTGGCGGGGTGCCACCGAACACGGGGCAATGCGCGTGGTGGGCGCACCAGTCACACAGCCGTGACGGGCTGGGCCGGAAATCACCTGTCGCACCGGCCGATTGGATGGCGCGCCAGATGGCCATCAGGGTTTTCTCAAATCGCAGCAGCTCTTCGAGATCGGGGGAGTAGTCCAGCAGCTGGCCATCGGCCAGGTATATCAGCCGCAGCCGCGACGGCAGCACGCCCCGCGAGCGCAGCAGCGCCACCGCGTAGAACTTCATCTGGAACATGGCCTTGAACTCGGCCAGCGCCCGGGCGGCCGAGGGTGCTTTGCCGGTCTTGTAGTCGACGACGCGCATCTCGCCGGTGGGGGCGACATCGATACGGTCGACGAAGCCGCGCAGCAGCGTGCCGTCGGCCAGTTCGACCTCAACGCGGAGTTCGCAGCTGTGCGGGTCGAAACGTGTCGGGTCCTCGAGCCGGTAGTAGCCCGACAGCAGGATCCTGGCCTCCTCCAGCAGCTGGGTGCGCTGCTCGGCCTGAATCTCCATCGCCAGATCGGGTGCTTCGGCGATCACCCGCTCCCAGGCCGGGTCGACGAGCGCCAGTGCTGTGCCGGACAGTCGCTGCTCTGCGGGCAATCCGTACAGTGCCTCGAGGGCGGCGTGCACCACCGATCCACGCAGCTGGGCGGTCGACGGTGGCTCGGGCAGCCGGTCGATCGCCCGGAATCGGTACAGCAGCGGGCACTGCTTGAAGTCGGCGGCCCGCGACGGCGACAGGGCGGGCCGCGACCTGGGTGCCGTCGGCTGGTCCGTCATACT
>CAZDYH010000102.1:1170-11011 GCA_964509355.1 uncultured Mycobacterium sp. | reverse complement strand
TCGAGCGTCAGTGCCAGCAGAACCGGCCGGGTGCGCACGCCGCTATCCGACCGCATAAGTCATCACGTCGAGCGCCAGCGGGCTGACCTCGGTTTCGCCGCGTGCGGCGAAACCGGGCTGCATCGGGGCGGGCTGCCCGACGAAAAGCGGGTCGAGTGCCTGCTGGGACGCCACCCGGGCGTTCAGCCGGAACGTCGTCAACACGAACGGAAGCCCGTCGGAGCGCAACGGGTCCGGGGTGCTCATGATGTGGAAATGCAGGTGCGGCGCATCAGAGTTGCCGGTATTGCCGAGCGCGGCGATGACCTGGCCTGACTGGAGCACATCCCCCGGCTTGACCTTCAGGCTCTGCGGCTTGAGGTGCGCGTAGAACGCGTAGTTGCCGCCGCCGATGTCCTGGACGATGTGGTTGCCGCCGTACTGATCCAGCGGCAGCCCGGTCGGGTTGACGCCGGGTACCTGCTCGGGCAGGCCGTCGACCGCCGCGACCACCGGGCCGTCCGCGACTGCGTGGATGCCGGAGCCGAAGTAGGGGTAGCTGTCCAGCTTGCCCTTGTTCCCGGTGAACAACCGGCCATCCGGCCCGAGCTGGACATAGTCGATCGCGAACCGCTCGGCGGCCCAGAGTTCGCCGTTGAGCGGGTTGAGCGCCATCCGGTGCGCGGTCATATCGCAGCAGCTGTTGCCGTCCAGCCAGTTCGGCCCGTCGAGCGGCGGCGAGATGACCACCGGTCTGCGGGTCTGCACCGCGGTCGGTGCGATGGTCTCGGTCATGGTCGCTGGAATCAGCGGCGGGTTCGGCTCCGGGATGGACAGGCCGATGGCGTGGGTCAGATTCGCCGGGATGGCTGCGGGCTTGCCGTCGGCGGGCCGGTCCAGCGCGACGTCCAGCCACACGATCGCGGTCTGTGCGGCGCCGATGGTCCGGGTGGGCGCCTGGCTGCCGACGATGCGGGTCCAGTACGCCAACCCGTCACCGGACAGCGACAGCAGGGTCTTGTCTCCGGCGACCACGGCCACCGATGTCAGCGTCACGTCCTGTCCCAGCACATTGGTCAACTTCAGCTCGTAGGCGAGGTGATCCTTGCCGTCGGTGGCCGGGACGGGGATCGGCTCGGCGATCACCGAGCCGAGAACCGGTGTCACCACGGCCGCCTGGGTCGCCGGCGACGCGACCGTCGTGCCGGCGGGCGACTCCGTGACGGGCGAGCAGGAGGCCAGTGCCAATGCCGCGACTGAGCCGAGAACCGCAGCGGTGGTGCGGATACGCGGCTGCATGCGCTGATCCAACCACACGGCGCGGTTTGGGTTCGGTGTCAGTAATCCCGTTTGTCTTCGGGCTCGGGCAACGGGTCCGAAGGTGGGAGGGGACCCTGTAGCGCCGCGTCGGCGGGGTCGGCGGCCTGCGCTTCGCCTTCGGCTTCGGCGGCTGCTGCGTCCAGGGCTTCCGCCAGGTCGAGGGTGGCGGCTTCGCGGTCGATCTTGTTCTCGGTCCGGAACATGAAGAAGAACACGACCCAGCCGATCGCGGCGATGAACAACCAGCTGACCAGCCGGTAGATCAGCATGGCCGAGATGGCGTCGGGCAGCGTCATACCGCTGGACACCAGGCCGGGGACCAGCACGGCCTCCACGACCAGCAGACCGCCCGGCATCAGTGGTATCGAGCCGACCGCGCGCGCGGCGGCGTAGGCGACCGTCAACCCCGCCAGCGATGGCTCGCCGCCTGCGGCGTAGGCGGCGAACGCCAGGCACGCGACATCGGCGATCCAGTTGAACAGTGACCAGCTGAAGGCCACCCCGAGTTCGCGTCGGCTCAGGCTGACCGACTCGAGCTGCTGGAGCATGGCCCGCCAGCTCTGCAAGCCGGCATCGGCGGGTTTGCCACGCGCGGAGTTGACCCAGGACAGGACCCGCACGCCGATCCCGTCGATCAGGTCCGGTCGCGTCGCGACAGCCTGTGCCAGCAGCAGCAGCGCCACGAAACCGCCAAGCGTGAACAGCAGCGAGAACGGGTTGTTCTTGGCGCCCAGCAGGAATGCGCCGCCCAAACCGAGCAGCGCCAGCCCCACCACCTGCAGCGCGCCGGACATCACCAACTGCCAGGAGGCCACCACCGGTGACGCTCCCCAACTCCGTTGCTGGCGGTAGATGAAGGTGGCCGACAGCACCGGACCGCCCGGCAGGGTGGTGCTCAGCGCGTTGCCGGCATAGAACGCGGCCTCCGACCGCCACTGCTTGACGAACACCCCGGCCGACTTGAGCAGCGTTCGCTGAATCTGGGCGAAGCTGTGCATCGACAGCATCGCCGCCGCCACTGCCACCAGCACCCACCACCAGTTGGCCGAGTAGAGGCTCTTCCAGGCCTTGGCCAACTGGTCCCACACGAGCGTCGCCTCGACCGCGAGCACGATGAGCACAATGCCGATGACCACCCAACGCACCCACCAGTACTTGCCGCGTGCGGGCCCATGCTCCTGGCTGGCGGCATCACTCGCCGGCGCGTCTTGGGACACGTGCTTCAGGGTAGCGGTGCAGGTCGGCGCGGCCACTGCGGTTGCGCGCGGGTACCATCCTGTGTCGCGGCCCACCCGATGTCGTTCTACCTGTGGCGGGTGGTCGGACCGTTACGCTTACCCGCATGCCGTCGAGCCTCGCTGTTGACGACGAATCGGTCGGACCTCTCGTCCGAAAGGCCGCGGCCTGGGCTTGGCGCCTGCTGGTCATTCTGGCGGCGGTGGCCGCGTTGCTGTGGGTCGTCAACCGGCTGAAATTGATTGTGGTGCCGGTCGCGCTGGCCACGATGCTGGCCGCTCTGCTGATGCCTGCGGTGGACTGGCTGGACCGCCGCGGCACCCCACGCAGCGGCGCTGTCGCGGTGGTATTGCTCAGCGGTATCGCGATCGTGGGCGGCATCCTGACGTTCGTGGTCAGCCAGTTCGTCACCGGTCTGCCCGGGCTGGTCGAACAGGTGACGCGCAGTATCGATTCCACCCGTGACTGGCTGATCGAGGGACCTGCGCATCTGAGCCGTGAACAGATCAACCACGCCGGCGACGCCGCGATCGATGCGCTGCGCAACAACCAGGCCAAGCTGACCAGCGGCGCACTGTCCACCGCGACCACCATCACCGAAATCGTCACCGGCGCACTGCTGGTGCTGTTCACGCTGATCTTCTTCCTGCACGGCGGGCGAAATATCTGGCACTTCATCACCACGGCCTTCCCCGCCGACGCGCGGGCGCGGGTACACGATGCCGGCCGTGCCGGGTTCGCGTCGCTGATCGGCTACGTGCGGGCCACGTTCCTGGTGGCGCTGGTCGACGCCGTCGGCATCGGCACCGGCCTGGCGATCATGGGCGTGCCGTTGGCATTGCCGCTGGCGTCGCTGGTCTTTCTCGGCGCCTTCATTCCGCTGGTCGGTGCCGTGATCACGGGCTTTCTGGCGGTGGTGGTTGCACTGATCGCCAAGGGGTTCGTCTACGCACTCATCACGTTGGGCCTCATCATCGCCGTGCAGCAACTCGAGGCGCATGTGCTGCAGCCGCTGGTGATGGGTCGTGCGGTCTCGATCCACCCGCTGGCGATCGTGCTGGCCATCGCGGCCGGCGGTGTGCTCGCCGGCATCTTGGGGGCGCTGCTCGCGGTCCCGACGCTGGCGTTCCTGAACAGCGCCGTGCGGGTGCTGCTGGCGAAGAGTCCGGCCGAGGAGGCCGCCGCCGCGGAGGCGGCGGACGAACCCATCGTCATCAAGGCCGAGCCGGACGTCGTCGGCCGGTCGGACAACTCGTCCGAATAGTTAGTTAGAGCCGGCCCTCGCGGCGTAGCAGCTCCTGAGCGCTGACCCCGCCTCCGCGGCGTTGACGGTCCTGGCCGCCGGGGTCTTCGCCGCCTTCTTTACTGCGGGCATTGAGCTTCTCGGTGGCCGCCTCGGAATCTGCGGCCTGCAGTTGACTCACCGGTATGGCCCGGGTGCTCTCGGCCGAGATCGTCTCTTCGGGGCGCTGAACCGGGATCGCCGTCGTGGCGTCGGCGGGCATGACGTGGGTGGGCTCCGCCGACGGCTGCGGATGAGGTGGCGGCGCGGCGTCAGCCGGCCCGCCGCGCAGTTCGCCGAGCCAGGACTCGATCTCGCGTTCCCGCTGCGGCGGTGGCGCCGCCCGATAGGTCCGCTGGGTCGCCGCCGCAGCATTGCTGACGGCGTTCTTGACGGCGTTCTTGGCGATCGAGAGTCGCGTGGTGGGGGGTTCTGTGGCGGCGGTAGGGATCGCGGTGGTGCCGGCGCCGGACGGCTCCTGCGGCGGCAACCTGAACTCGGCCCGGCTGCTCGCCAGCGGGCGCGACGCACCCTCGACTCCGGGGTGGGTCGGATCATGCGGCGGACGCGGCGTCCCGCCTGCCGACGCCGGTGCCCCGGCACCAACGAGAGCTTCGGCATTGTCACGGGGCTCACGGACCGCGGGTCGCTTGCGCTCGTCGGGCAGATAGATCTCACCGAGACCGAGCCGGGTCTGCAGCCGTTTCATCCATCGCGGCGCCCACCAGCAGTCGTCGCCGAGCAGTTTCATCACCGATGGGACCAGGAACATTCGGACCACGGTGGCATCCAGGAGCAGCGCTGCGATCAGACCGAACGCCAGGTACTTCATCATCACCAGGTCGGAGAACACGAACGCGCCCGCGACCACGACGAGGACCAGAGCGGCGGCGGTGATGATGCGCCCGGTGGTCGCCGTACCGATCCGGATGGCCTCGGTGGTGGACATGCCGCGTTCACGCGCCTCAACCATTCGAGACACCAGGAACACCTCGTAGTCGGTCGACAGGCCGTAGATCACCGCGATGATCAGGCCGATCACCGGTGCGGTCAATGGTGTCGGCGTGAAGTTGAGCCACTTCGCGAAGTGACCGTCGACGAATATCCACGTCAAGATGCCCAGCGTCGATCCCAACGTGAGCGCGCTCATCACCGCGGCCTTGATGGGCAGCACCAACGACCCGAACGCCAGGAACATCAGCAGTGTCGTGGTGGTGAGCAGAATGACCACCATCAGCGGCAGCTTGTCGAACAGGCTGTGAATGCTGTCCTGTTCCAGCGCAGGCGTTCCGCCCACCGAGACAGTGGTGCCCTTGGGCGGCGTGATCGACCGCAGGTCGGTGATCTTCTTCGCGGCGTCGTTGCGGTTCACCAGGCCGTTCTGGATCACCCGGACGGAGGGGTCCTTGGTCGCACCGTCCAGGAACGGACGTTCCGTCCACATGTTGGCGCGGTTGTTGTCCGGTTCGGTGAAACCGGTCAGTGTCATTGCCTTGTTACGCACTTCCGCGACCTGCTGGTCGGTCACCGGCTGGCCGGCGGTGTTCTGGATGACCAGGGTCAGCGGCTCGGTGCGGAACGCGGGGAAGATCTTGTCGAAATCTTCCTGGGCCTGGCGCACCGGGTTGGAGGGCGGCAGGTACTTCTCACTGATGCCGCCCAGGGCGAGCTGTCCCAACGGAACGATGAGCAGGATCATGCCGATCAGGATCGGCGTCGCGAACAGGATGGGCCGTTTCATCACGACGTTGACCAGCTTGCCCCAGAACCCGTTCTCAACCTCTTCGCGGGTCTTGGTCTTCTGCAGGCGGTCGGCGAGCCAGTTCAGCCACCAGTTGGTGGGCTTCCAGTTGCGCAGGAACGGCACCCGCAGCAATGTGCGCACCCCGAACGCGTCCACGTGACGGCCGAGGATCGCCAGACAGGCCGGCAGCACGGTGATCGACAGGATCGCCGACAGCATCACCGAGGCGATGCCCGCGTAGGTCAGCGATTTGAGGAATCCCTGCGGGAAGAGCAGCAGGCCGGCCAGTGAGGCGACGATCAGCACCGCTGAGAACGTCACCGTGCGACCGGCGGTCATCACCGTGCGCCGCACCGCGGTCTCGGTGTCATAGCCCTCGGCGATTTCCTCACGGAAGCGGCTCACCACGAACAGGCCGTAGTCGACGGCGATGCCCAGACCGATCAGGGTCACCACCGGCTGTGCGAAATAGTGCACCGGTCCGAAGACGGCGATCAACCGCATGATTCCCAGCGCGCCCGCGATGCTCAGACCACCCACCATGACCGGCAGGCCGGCGGCGATGACACCGCCGAACACGAAGAACAGCACCACCGCGACCAGTGGCAGCGCCAGCACTTCGGCGCGCTGTTGGTCTTCGCCGATGGTGCCGGTCAGCTCGTTGGCCAACGGCTGCAGGCCGGCCAGCTTGACGTCGATCCCGGGGATACTGAAGTCGTCCCGGACCTTCTTGAAGTTGTTCAGGATGGTGTCGTCGTCATTGCCTTTGAGCTGGATCGACATGAACGCGTGCTGCTTGTCCGCGTCGGACATGTTGCCGAGCACTTCGGGGCTCTTGAAGTAGCCGATCGAGCGCAGAACTTGATCGGGGTGATCCTTTTCGACCGCGGCGAGATTGTCGAGGACCTTTTTCGTGAATTCCGGATCGTCGACCGTCTTGCCCTCAGGGGCGGTGTAGATCGCCACGATATGGCCGGAGGTGTCCCGGCCGTAGACCTCGTCAGCGAGCCGGGAGGCCCGGGCGGACTCACTGCCGTCGTCGTAGAAGCCGCTCTGGGTAACGTGGGAGCCCAGGCTCATCCCGAACACGCCGCCACCAAGGCACAGCGCCACCATGATCCCGATCACAATGAATCGGTAGCGGTAGACAGTTCGACCCCACCAGGCGAACACTCAAGCTCCTTACCAAATCTGTGCCGACCCGCGCAGCGCTTTCAGTTGTCACACGCGCGAGGTCAGTAGCGAGGACAGCGGCCTGAATGGCTGCAGCCAAGCACCCTGTTCTGGTAGCGAATCTAGGCCGATTCGCGGCAGCGGCTCCCGGAAAACACCAGGAATGTCCTCCAGGTCGACGAACTCTAAGGTATCCGACGCTAGCGCCCAGCTTGCGTGTTCGCGAAATCCCAGCACCTGGACGGGCGTGCCCTCGCGGGCGATCTCCTCCAATGGTTGACGGAAGGCCTGTCCGTCGGCCGACGCCACCAGCACCGCCGCGAGCCCTTCGCTGCGCCGCAGTGCGATGTGATCGAGCATGTCGCTGTCGACATCGCTGTCTTCATCGACCTTCGGTTTGGCGAACACCGCGAAACCTACGTTGCGCAATGCCTCGACCCATGGTCGAACGACATCGGCGCTGCCAGGGGCGATGTTGGTGAAGACGGTGGCCTCCGGTTCCAGGGAGGTCTCCTGGCGTCCGGCCGTCAGGTCGGCGGTCCGGCCCAGCAACCAGCGACCGAGCGCGTCGAAGCGGGGACGGTGTGCCGCGGTCGGGCGTCCGCCCAGGATGGATCCCAGCCCCATATCGAGGTTGGGGGCGTCCCAGACCAGCAGCACGCGCCGGGTGCTGGGAGTGACGTCAGTCACGTCACCGCCGGAGGGGGCCGGCGCCAATGCTGTCACTACTTCTTCGGTCACACTCATGGTCAGCGTCTCTCCCAGAGGAGTTCGGTTACCGCGCTGCCGGCGCGGCGGGCCTTGGTCTCGTACTTGGTGCTCGGTCGCACGACCGAGATGGGGAGTGCCCCCGGTCGGGCATCCGGATCGACGCGGCGCAGCAGAGGTTCGGCGTCGGCGGCCTCGGCGATCTGCTCGGCGTAGCCGGCGTGGTCGGTCGCGGCATGCAGAATCCCGCCCGGCCGCAGCCGGTCAGCGATCTGGGCAATTGTCCGCGTCTGCAGCAGCCGTCGTTTGTGGTGGCGTGACTTCGGCCACGGATCCGGGAAGAAGACGCGGACCCCGCTCAGCGACCCGGTGCTGAACATGTGTTCCAGCACGTCGACACCGTCGCCGCGGACCAGCCGGATATTGCTCACATGCTCGCGTTCGATGGCGCTGAGCAGCTGGGCCAGCCCCCGGCGGTACACCTCGACGGCCACCACGTCGATATCCGGCTCGGCCTGGGCCATCGCCAGGGTCGACGTACCGGTGCCGCAGCCGATCTCCAGCACCACCGGCGCACTGCGCCCGAACCACGCCGTGGTGTCCAGCAGCTCCGGATAGCTCCCCGGGTCGCTGCGGGCCTGCGTGCCGAGCTGAGGCCACAGCCGGTCCCAGGTCTGCTGCTGGGCGTCGGTGAGCGTGGAGCGCCGGGACCGGAAGCTGGTCACCCGCGGATACAGATGCGCACCCGCATGTGCAGCCGGGGGCTTAGTCGGCCCGGCCGAGCCGCCCCCGCGCTGTGCATGCATCCGTCCATGGTCGCTCATGAACGCAGATGTACCCGCCTGGTATTGCAGATTGATACCCAACAGTTGCCGATGGCTGGTAACAGGTAAGCGCAGATGTCACCATGTGCGCCAGGGCCCGGCAGTGCGGCCGGGGTGGGGGGTGAAGTGACTGGGCAGGGGCATCGGATTTTCGTCGACGAGCTGACGCGATTGGCTGCCGGGGCCGATGACCCGCGGTTGGCGCGAATCGCCACCGAAGTGGCCGGACCACTGCGGGTCGTCGTGCGGGGGCGCGCCGGGGTGGGCTCCGGCACCGTCGCGCGGGCGTTGTCTGCCGCCGGCGTCACGGTGACATCTGATAGCGAAACCGCCGATGTCGACGTGCATGTCATTGCCGAGGTCGTCAAGCCCGAGGACGGCGAAGCGGTCGCCACCTCGCGGCGCCCGGCGCTGGTGGTGCTGAACAAGGCCGATCTGACCGGGTTCGGCGCCGGCGGGCCGGTGGTAGCGGCACAGCGCCGATGCGTATGCTTCTCGGCGCTGACCGGCAGGCCGACCGAACCGATGGTGGCGCTGCTCGCCGTGGCGGCGCTCGAGGACGGCGTTCTCGACGATGCCGCGCTGGCCGCGTTGCGGCTGCTGGTCACCGAGCCCGCCGACCTGCGTTCGACGGACGGATTCGCCAGCGGTCCGCACCGGTTGCCGCTCGACATCCGGGCGCGGCTACTGGACACGCTCGATCTCTTCGGCATCGCCCATTGCGTACGCGCGCTCCGGCAGGGCCGATCCGCAGCTGTGCGGTTGGACTCGCTGCGGGCAGTGCTGCGCCGTGTCAGCCGGGTGGACACCGTCGTCGCCGGGATCACGGTGGTCGGCGCCGAGGTGCACTATCGGCGGATGCTTGACGCCGTTGCGCGGCTGGAGGCACTGGCGATCACCGACGAGCGGATCGCCGGTTTCCTTGCCGCCGACGACACGGTTATCGCGAGGATGACCGCTGCCGTTGACGTGGTCGAGGCGGCGGGGCTGACGGTGGATCCGGCCGCCGATCCCGCGGCACATCTGCGCCGTGCGCTGCGTTGGCGGCGCTATGGCCGCGGACCGGTGACGGCCGCGCACCGCGCCTGCGGCTCGGATATCGTCCGCGGGTCGCTGCGGCTGTGGGCGCGGGCAGCAGGTCGGTGTGACTGACCGTGCTCTGCCGGACGGATCCGTCGAAGATCCGGTGGCCGGCGTCGACGCCATGGTCGCCAGGATCGGTCCGGCCCTGGGCAGACCCGCGGTTGACCGCCGGGATGTCGTGCTCGTCATCGGTCCGTGGCTGTCCGGGGCAACCGGTGTGGCCGCCGCCCTGCGTGAGCGCATACCCGAGCGCATCTTCGTCGAGGCGGGCGAACTGGGACCCGGTGAGGCACCGGTGGCGGTGGTGTTCGTGGTCTCCGCAGTCGCCGTGATGACCGAATCTGACTGTGCGCTGATCGATTCCGCTGTGGCCGACACCGACCTGGTGATCGGCGCGGTGTCCAAGATCGACGTCCAGCGCAAGTGGCGGGATGTGCTCGCCGCGGATCGCGACATGCTGGCAACGCACGCGGGGCGTTACCACGATATGCC
>CAZDYH010000102.1:0-1070 GCA_964509355.1 uncultured Mycobacterium sp. | reverse complement strand
GATTCAGCAGGCCCGGGTGCAGCTGTCCTACTTCGCCAGGAACCGCTGCAGCTCGGTACGTGCCGAGCTGCAGGAGGATGCTGCCGGCATGACCCGTCGGAAACTGCCGGAGTTCGAGGGCTACCTGCGCAGCCGGGTCGACGATGTGGTCGCGGAGGTGAACGAGGGCGTGGCCCGGCACCTCGCCGATGTCGCATACGAGCTCGGCCTACCCGCGGCAGGGCTCGTGAACCGCTCATCCCCGCCACCGCCACCCGAGCCGGCGCGGCCGGAACTGCCCGGCCCGCCGCTGAAGTCCCGGCGGCTGGAAACCCGGTTGACGCTGCTGCTGGGTGCGGGCTTCGGGTTGGGGGTGGCGCTCACGCTGAGCCGGCTGTTCGCCGGCCTGGCTCCGGGCCTGACCGTGGTCGGGACCGTCGCCTGTGTGCTGGTCGGCCTGGCTGTGACGGTGTGGGTGGTGGGTACCCGCGGGTTGCTGCACGACCGGGCGGTGCTGGACCGCTGGGTGAGCGAGGTGGCGGTGTCACTGCGGTCGGTGGTGGATCAGCTGGTGGCAAGCCGGGTGCTGGCCGCCGAGTCGACGCTGACCGCTGACCTCAGCGACCGGGACGAGGCCGAGGCCGCCGTGGTCGCCGAGCAGGTTGGCGCTATCGACACCGAACTGCGCGGGCATGCGGTTGTTGCGGCGCGTGCGGCAGCGATGCGCGACCGGGAGATGCCGACGCTGCAGCGGGCGATGGAGGCGGTGCGCCGGGAGTTGGGTCAGCCGGCGACCAACGGGCACGCGGTGCCGTCGGATGTTTCGACCGTTTCATCGCGGGAAAGTCCCGACTGAATCGATACAGTTGTCGGATAGGCTTTCTGAATCGTTCCGGTAAGTCAACGGAGTCACTCCCGATTCACCCCGGCTAGGTCACCCGCGTTAACCTCTATTCAGGGACGACCGTGACCGCCAGCTCGATGCCACGTGGCCTACGTTCTGGCAAGGAACCTACCCAGGAGATTGTGATGACCGCAGCGACCATTCCAGGTCTGGACACCGCACCGACGAAGCACGAGGGCCTGCTCGC
>CAZDYH010000101.1:0-11071 GCA_964509355.1 uncultured Mycobacterium sp. | reverse complement strand
GCCGACGTGGTGACCGACCACATCGACCACTTCGACGCCACCGGCATCGCGCTGAAATCCGGCTCCCACCTCGACGCCGACATCATCGTCACCGCCACCGGTCTGCAACTGCAGGCACTCGGCGGCATCAAGATCAGCATCGACGGCGCGGAGATCAAGCCGCACGACCGCTTCGTCTACAAGGCGCACCTGCTCGAGGATGTGCCGAACATGGCGTGGTGCATCGGCTATACGAACGCATCATGGACACTGCGGGCCGACATGACCGCCCGCTCGGTGGCAAAACTGCTGGCGTACATGGACTCTCGCGGCTACACGCACGCCTACCCCCATCGCGGCGCGGAGACCATGCCGGACAAGCCGTCGTGGGACCTCGAGGCGGGGTATGTCCTGCGATCACTGGACGTGCTGCCCAAGTCGGGGACCAAACGCCCATGGAACGTGCGGCAGAACTACTACCTCGACGCGCTCGATCACCGCTTCGACCGGATCGACGAAGCGATGGTCTTCGGCAGTGCCACCCACCAGGCGTCCGTCAGCGCTTAGCCGCCGGGAAGGAGTGCAATGAAGTCGGCTCTACTTTCTCGGCGTGATCTGGACTTTCTGCTCTTCGAGTGGCTGCGGGTCGAAGAACTCACCAAACGCGAGCGGTTTGCCGAGCATTCGGCGGAAACCTTCGCCGGAGTGCTCGACCTCTGCCAAGAGCTGGCCACCCGCTACTTCGCACCACACAACAAGGACGGCGACGCGCACGAGCCCACGTTCGACGGCACCCGGGTGACGATCATCCCGCAAGCCAAAGAGGCGCTGGACGCGTTCGCCCGGGCCGAACTGATCAGCATGAGCATGGACCGCCAACTCGGCGGCGCCCAGCTGCCCACCGCGGTGGCCGCCGCGGGTCTCGCCTGGTTCCACGCCGCGAACGTCAGCACCGCTGCATACGTCTTTCTCACCCTTGCCAACGCGAATCTGCTCGCCAAGTACGGCACGGCTGAACAGATCGACGCCTTCGTCAAGCCGATGCTGGCCGGTCGATTCTCCGGAACCATGTGCCTGTCGGAGACCCAGGCCGGTTCGTCGCTGGCCGACATCGTCACCCGGGCCGAACCCCGTGACGACGGCACGTATCGGGTGTTCGGTTCGAAGATGTGGATCTCCGGCGGCGATCACGAGCTCACCGAGAACATCGTCCACCTGGTACTTGCGAAGATCCCGGGCGGCCCGGCGGGCACGAAAGGTATCTCGCTGTTCATCGTGCCCAAGTTCCTCGTCGACACTGGGGAACGCAACGACGTGGTGCTGGCGGGGCTCAACCACAAGATGGGCATGCGCGGAATCACCAACACCGTGTTGAACTTCGGCGAGGGCACGTTTCGGCCCAACGGCGAAGCGGGCGCGGTCGGGTATCTCGTCGGTGAACCGCACCGGGGAATCACCTACATGTTCCACATGATGAACGAGGCCCGCCTGGGCGTGGGCCTGGGAGCGATCGCGCTGGGATACACCGGCTACCTCAAGTCGCTGGAGTACGCCCGTGAGCGACCGCAGGGCCGCCCCGTGACAGTCAAGGATCTGTCCACACCCCAGGTACCGATCATCGAGCACGCCGACGTCAAACGGATGCTGCTGGCGCAGAAGTCATACGTGGAGGGCGCACTGGCGCTGGCACTGTACTGCGGGCGGCTCATTGACATCCAGCACAGCGCCGAGTCGGAGGAAGAACTCGAGTCGACGACACTGCTGCTGGACATCTTGACCCCGATCGCGAAAAGCTGGCCGTCGCAATGGTGTCTGGAGGCCAACAGTCTCGCGATCCAGGTACACGGCGGCTACGGGTACACCCGCGAGTACGACGTCGAGCAGCATTACCGGGACAATCGGCTCAACCCGATCCACGAGGGCACCCACGGCATCCAGAGTCTCGATCTGCTGGGTCGCAAAGTAATTCAGCGCAACGGGGCCGGCCTCATCGCGCTGGGCAGGGCCATCGCCGAGACCGTCTCGCACGCCGCTGCAGCCGGTGCCGAACTCGCTGAGCCGGCAGCACAACTCGATGCCGCGTGGCAACGCCTCGCCCACGTCACCACCGGGATGTTCGGCTCAGGAGACATCGAGGCGGCGCTTGCCAACAGTGTCGTCTACCTCGAGGCGTTCGGCCATATCGTCATTGCCTGGATGTGGCTGGAGCAGCTGCACGCCGCGCACGGACGAACCGGGGACTTCTACGACGGCAAGCGTCAGGCGGGCCGCTACTTCTTCCGATACGAACTGCCGAAGACCGCGCCCCAACTCGACCTGCTGGAAAGCCTCGACCGGACAACGCTGGACATGCGCAACAGCTGGTTTTGACCTGCCTTCGGCGATCAATCCCGCGCGACGATGACCGGCGTGCGGGCCGCATGCACCACGGCGGTGCTGACCGAGCCGAGCAGCATCCCGGCGAATCCGCCCCGGCCGTGGCTGCCGACGACGACGAGTTGGGCGGACTCGGCCTGTTCGAGGAGATGGCGGGCCGGCTGATCCCAGACGATGAGGCGGCGCACTCTGACGTCGGGGTAGCGCTCCTGCCAGCCGGCCAGGCGCTCGGCCAGCGTTTCGGCGGCAACGGATTCGATGGCCGACAACTCCAGACTCGGGAGGTGGGATATATCCGCATCGCTCCAGGCGTACAGGGCGACCAACTCCACCCCCCGCCACGAGGCTTCGTCGAACGCGATCGCGGTGGCCAGCTCCGACGCCGGCGAACCGTCAATGCCCACCACTACCGGCGCCTGCGACGATGACGGGACCTCGTCGTGGATGACCGCGACGGGGCAGTGCGAGTGATGCACCAACCCGGTACTGACCGATCCGAGCAGCCTGCGGCGCAACGCGCCCTGGCCCTGGCAACCCACCACGACCATCTGAGCCTCTTTGGACAGCTCCACCAGCGTTGGGACAGCGGACGCGAAAAGCAGCTCGCTGGTGATCTCCGGTGAAGCGCCGTGCTCGGCGCTCTCCCTTGCGACCTTGATGGCGTCAGCGATGATCTGCCGGGCCTGATCTTCCTGCCATAGCCGAAGTTCAGCCGCGACGGGACCCGACGGCCAGCCCAGCGCGGATGCGGTCGCCGCCGTTGCGACCACATGGACGACGGTGAGTGGAACGTGGCGCATCGCCGCCTCATGCGCGGCCCAGCGGACGGCCAGATCCGAGGGACCGGATCCGTCGACACCGACTACGATCCCGTGCTGCTTTGTGGGACTGGACATTTCGCATTCCTCCTGGTTATCGAGCCGCGGCCGGAATCAGTTGGTTCAGTCGCTGGTGATGGCTTTCGGCGAGCAGATCGCTTTGACGAAACGGACGATGGCGTGCTCGGGCAGGTGCCGGGCGATGTCTGCTTCGCTGACGATGCCGACCAGGCGGTGTTCGTCGAGGACGGGCAGCCGGCGCACCTGGTGTTCTTCCATGACGTTGAGCATCGCTTCGATATCCGCATCAGCGTCGACGTGGTAGACGCTGCCCTGGGCCAGCTCACCGACGGTCGTGGTGGCCGGATCCAGCCCGGCGGCGATACCTTTGATGACGATGTCACGGTCGGTGAGCATTCCGTGCAGGCGGTCGTCGTCTCCGCAGATCGGCAGCGCCCCGACGCCGAGCTCGCGCATGTGCTGCGCCGCGCTGCTGAGCGTCTCGTGCTCGCGAACGCAGGTTGCCCCGCTGTGCATGATGTCACGGGCAGTGGTCATTTTCTTCTCCTCAGACGTATTTCACAAGCAGCGGTTCAATACCGCTCACCACAAACGTAGGGCCGACGATCGAGCCGGCTCTAGGGTCGTTGGACCTCTACCTGCGGGCGATGGACCCGGTAACGTCGGCCTGCGGTTCGGCACGAGTGTTCGCCAACTCCAAGTGAACGGGAGGGTGTCGGCAATACTCTGATCGGCATGACACCTGCTCGACGTGAACCGAATGTCGTCGTACTCGGAGGAGGCTCCTGGGGCACCACCGTCGCGTCCATCTGTGCGCGCCGCGCACCGACGCTGCAGTGGGTGCGCTCCGAGGAAACCGCCAAGGACATCAACGAGAACCACCGCAACTCCGAGTACCTGGGCAACGAGGTGGTGCTGTCCAGCACCCTGCGCGCCACCACCGACTTCTCCGAGGCCGCCAACTCCGCCGACGTCGTCGTGATGGGTGTGCCGTCGCACGGCTTCCGCGACGTTCTCACCCAGCTGGGCAAAGAGCTGCGGCCCTGGGTTCCGGTGGTGTCGCTGGTCAAGGGACTCGAGCAAGGCACCAATATGCGGATGTCGCAGATCGTCGAGGAGCTCCTGCCGGGACACCCGGCCGGCATCCTGGCCGGCCCGAACATCGCCCGCGAGGTGGCCGAGGGCTACGCGGCGGCGGCTGTGCTGGCGATGCCCGACCCCAACCTGGCGGCCCAGCTGGCCCAGTTGTTCCGCACCTCCCGGTTCCGCGTCTACACCACCGACGACGTGGTCGGCGTCGAAATGGCCGGCGCGCTGAAGAACGTCTTCGCCATCGCCGTCGGGATGGGCTACGCATTGGGTATCGGCGAGAACACCCGCGCCATGGTGATCGCCCGCTCAGTGCGCGAGATGTCCAAGCTCGGCGAGGCCATGGGCGGGCACCGCGACACGTTCGCCGGGCTGGCCGGCATGGGTGATCTCATCGTCACCTGTACCAGCCAGCGCAGCCGAAACCGGCACGTCGGCGAGCAGCTCGGCACAGGCAAGCCGATCGCCGAGATCATCGGGTCGATGAACCAGGTCGCCGAGGGGGTCAAGGCGGCCAGCGTGATCATGGAATTCGCCGACAAGTACGGCCTCAACATGCCGATCGCCCGCGAGGTCGACGGCGTGATCAACCACGGTTCCACCGTGGAGGAGGCCTACCGGGGCCTGGCCGCCGAAACCCCTGGCCATGAGGTGCTCGGCTCGGGTTTCTGAGCCGGCTTGCAGCGCGGGGGCTGCTAGGCCCCGACGATGTAGCTGCCCGCCGGGCTGAGCACGAAGCCGGTCTGGTCGCGTGAGTTCACGCAGGACGTCACGCCACTGCCATCGATGCCACAGCTGATATCACGGAAGCTCAGCCGGCTGTTCGGCGGCAACGGCTTGACCTGTTCAACCTGCGCGAACACTGAGCGGTCGGTGATGCCGAAAGCAGGCGCACCGGCGGCACCGCCGCTGACCATGTTCGCGCCCTCCGGCGCGGCCGGGATGGGCCCGCTGCAGCCGTATCGCCCGCTGGTCCTATCCAGGACGCAGGTGAGTCCGTCCGGCGTCGCGAAGGCGTACCACTGGCCATCCCTCACCGAGTACTCCGACGGCTTCACCGGCGTGAAGGCATTGACGTTGGGAAGGACGGGGGCTGGTTCCGGCGCTGGTTCCGGCTCGGCCCAGGCAGTACCAGGCAAACCGATCATCGCTGCCCCCGCAGCGCTTACCACGCCGACCAGAATTCTGCTCAGCATGGAGCACACCTTATGCGCCGGCTCGGCGTCGCGCAGCAGTACCCGCCAGCTTTTCGTGCGCACTACTGCCCGGCCATCTCCTGCAGCCGGCGGATCCGGTCGGCCATCGGCGGGTGCGTCGAGAACAACTTGCTCATCCGCTCGCCCGCGCGGAACGGATTGGCGATCATCATGTGTGCCTGGCTGACCAGCTGCGGGGCCGGCGGCAGCGGGGCCACCTCGACGCCGCCGGCGATCTTGCGCAGCGCCGACGCCAACGCCAGCGGATCGCCGGTGAGCTCGGCTCCGGACTCGTCGGCCTGGTACTCCCGCGACCGCGACACCGCAAGCCGCACCACCGTCGCGGCGATCGGGCCGAGCAGCGAAATAAGCAGCAAAGCAAGCGGATTAGCACGTCCCCCGCCACTGCTGCCGCCGAACCGGCCGGCGAAGAAAGCCATGTTCGCCATGCCGGAGATCACCGCCGCCATCGCGCCGGCGACACAGGAGATCAGGATGTCGCGGTTGTAGACATGCGACAGCTCGTGGCCCAGCACGGCGCGCAGCTCGCGCTCATCAAGGATCTGCAGAATTCCGGCGGTGCAACACACCGCGGCGTGGCGGGGGCTGCGTCCGGTGGCAAAGGCGTTCGGGGCGTCGGTTTCGCTGACATAGAGCCGCGGCATCGGCTGATGGGCCGTGGTGGCCAACTCGCGCACGATGCGATGCATCGCCGGCTGCTGCAGTTCGCTGACCGGCTGGGCGTGCATGGCCCGCAGCGCCAAAGTGTCGCTCTTGAAGTAGGTCCAGACGTTCATACCGACCGCGAGCACGATGGAAAACAGCAGGATCGACCTGTTGTTGAACAGCGCACCGATGAACACGATCAGCGCCGACATGAAAGCGAACAACAGCGCGGTCTTGAGCCCGTTGGCATAACGGTGCGAGGTCACCAGATTCCTCCTAGGAACGTTGTGGCTCTTCGCTGATTTAACGCCATTATCGGCCCAGCGGGTTCCTGTTTCGCGTCAGCCATGCCGGTTGACGGTGTAATCCACCAGCGAGGCCAGCGCGCGGCGGCCCGCCACATCGGGTAGCCGGGCCAGCTCCTCGCGGGCCAGCACCGCATACTGCGCCACGGTGTCCCTGGCCTTGGTTATGCCGTCCGAGGCCCGCAGCAGCGCCAGTGCCTCGGCCACCGCGTCGTCGTTGTCGACCGGCCCGGACAGCAACTCGCGCAGCCGGTCGGCGTCCGGACCGGTCTCGCGCAGCGCGTAGAGCACCGGCAGCGTGTGCACGCCCTCACGCAGGTCGGTGCCGGGGATCTTGCCGGACTCGTCTGGTTCGCTGTCGATGTCGATGATGTCGTCGGAGATCTGGAATGCCGTCCCGACGATGCCGCCCAGCCGGCTGAGCCGCTCGATCTGGTCGTCGTCGGCGCCGGAGAATGTCGCGCCGAGCCGGCCGGACGCGGCGATCAGGCAGGCGGTTTTCTCGTACACCACCTTCAGGTAGTGCTCGACGGAATCCACTTCCTCCGCGGTGCCGCGGGTCTCCCGCATCTGACCCGTCACCAGCAGCGCGAACGTATCGGCGATGATCCGCACCGCCTCCGGACCGAGCCACGACACCAGCCGCGACGCGGTGGCGAACAGGTAGTCACCGGCCAGGATCGCGATGTTGTTGCTCCACCGCGCGTTGGCGCTGGGCGCGCCGCGGCGCATTTGAGCCTCGTCCATCACATCGTCGTGGTACAGCGTGGCCAGGTGCACCATCTCGATGACGGCACCGGCCACCGTCACCTGCCAGGCGTCCGGCTCCGGCCCGAGCCGGGCCGACAGCACCGTGAACAACGGACGGAACCGCTTTCCACCGGCCAGGAACAGGTGCTGTACCGCCTCCGCCATCAGCTCGTCGGCCTTGCCCAGTTCGGTGTCCATCAGCTCTTCGATCCGGGCCACCCCGTCCCGTACGCTCTCGGCGAAAACCGGGTCGCCAAAGTCCACCCCCGCTACCACACTCGCCGGTGTCCTCATTGGAACCAACATACTGGGAGCTGTGAACAACGGGTCGCGGGCTGGGGGCACCGCCCGCTTGCGGGGGAGAGCGCAGCGACCCGGGGATGGAACCCGGCGGGCTGGGGGCACCGCCCGCTTGCGGGGGAGAGCGCAGCGACCCGGGGATGGAACCCGTGCCGACGTGGTCGTCGTGGGAGCCGGACCGGCCGGGTCGGCGGCCGCCGCGTGGGCCGCCCGGGCGGGCCGCGATGTGCTGGTGATCGACTCCGCGACGTTCCCCCGCGACAAGGCCTGCGGTGACGGCCTGACCCCCCGCGCCGTCGCCGAGCTCGAGCTACTGGGTCTGGGCGACTGGCTCGACGGCCACATCCGGCATCGCGGGTTGCGGATGGCGGGTTTCGGCGCCGCGGTGGAAGTGGACTGGCCCGGTCCGTCCTTCCCGGCCACCGGCAGCGCGGTGCCGCGCACCGAGCTCGACGACCGCATCCGCAAGGTGGCCGAGGACTCCGGCGCCAGAATGCTGCTGGGATCCAAAGCCGTCGACGTCGAGCATGATTCGTCCGGTGGTGTGCAGGCGGTGGTGCTGGCCGACGGCACACGGGTGCGGTGCCGCGAGCTGATCGTCGCCGACGGTGCCCGCTCTCCCCTCGGCCGGGTGCTGGGCCGGCAGTGGCATCAGGAGACCGTGTACGGCGTGGCTGCCCGCGGGTATCTGGCGTCGCCCCGCAGCAATGAGCCGTGGATCACCTCACACCTGGAACTGCGCTCGCCCGCGGGTGCCCTGCTGCCCGGCTACGGCTGGATCTTCCCGCTCGGCAACGGCGAGGTGAACATCGGCGTCGGCGCGCTGGCCACGTCGAGACGGCCCGCCGAGACCGCGCTGCGGCCGCTGATCGCCTACTACACGAAGCTGCGCCGCGACGAGTGGGGTTTCGAGGGTGAGCCGCGTGCGGTGGCGTCGGCGCTGTTGCCGATGGGCGGGGCGGTGTCCGGAGTCGCCGGGACGAACTGGATGCTGATCGGCGACGCCGCGGGCTGCGTCAACCCGCTCAACGGCGAGGGCATCGACTACGGGCTGGAGACCGGGCGGCTGGCCGCCGAACTGCTGGGCTGCGGCGATGTGTCCCGGGCGTGGCCGGAGCTACTGCAGCAGCACTATGCCCGCGGGTTCTCCGTCGCGCGCCGGCTGGCGTTGTTGCTGACCATCCCCCGCTTCCTGCCCGCGACCGGGCCGATCGCGATGCGGTCGACGGTGCTGATGCGGATCGCGGTGCGGGTGATGGGCAACCTCGTCACCGACGACGACGCCGACCTGGTCGCCCGGATCTGGCGCGGCGCCGGTGCGGGGTCGCGACGGGTAGACCGGCGCCCGCCGTTCAGCTGAGCTGCGTGCCCCCTCTGCCGCAGCGCACGCTCGACCAGCTTCCAGTCGCGACACCGGGGGCACGGTGACCCACCTACCCGGTCAGCGCAGGGGCTTGCGTCCCGCGTGCAGGGCGACGATGCCGCCGGTGAGGTTGCGCCACCGCACCGCCGACCACCCGGCCTGCGTGAGCTGGTGCGCCAGCGCCTGCTGATCGGGCCAGGCCCGGATCGACTCGGCCAGGTAGACGTACGCCTCGGGGTTGCTGGCGACCGCGCGGGCCACCCGCGGCAGCGCCTTCATCAGATACTCCTTGTAGAGCGTGCTGAACAGCCGGTTGGTGGGCGTGGAGAACTCACACACCACCAGCCGCCCGCCGGGCTTGGTGACCCGGGCCATCTCGCGCAGTCCCGCCACATGGTCGACGACGTTACGCAGCCCGAAGCTGATCGTGACCGCGTCGAACACGCCGTCGGCGAACGGCAGCCTGGTGGCGTCACCGGCCACCTTCGGCACATCGCGTGCCGCGCCCGCCGCGAGCATGCCGACCGAGAAGTCGGCAGCCACACACCACGCCCCCGACTTGGCCAGTTCGACCGTCGACACCGCCGTGCCCGCCGCGAGGTCCAGCACCCGATCGCCCGGACCGACCTGAAGCGCCGCGCGGGTGGCACGCCGCCAGAAGCGGTCCTGCCCCAGCGACAGCACGGTGTTGGTCAGGTCGTAGCGGCGGGCGACGGCGTCGAACATCGACGCCACTTCATGGGGCTCCTTGTCCAGGGTCGCGCGGCTCACCGGGCCGACGCTACCCGGTCAGGCCGCGGCGGCCTGTCGCGTCCCTTGCACCGCCTCGTAGTGCTCGAGTAACTCATCGCAGATCGCCGGCCAGCTGCGGCCCAGCACGCTGCGCCGCGCGTTCAACGAGTACCGCGGCCGCTCGTCGATGAGATGCGCGACGGCACCGGGCAACCGGGTCACGAACTCCTTGACCGGCAACAGCAGCCCGGTGCGGCACGGGGTGACGAGATCCCGCGGCCCGCCCGCGTCGGGGGCGATCACCGGCAGACCGGATGCCATCGCCTCCTGCACGGCCTGGCAGAAGGTCTCGTGCTCGCCGGGGTGGACGAAGACGTCCATGCTGGCGTAGGCCGCGGCCAGCTCGTCGCCGTACAGAGCGCCGGTGAAAACAGCTCTGGGAATGACTGATTCAAGCCTGGCGCGGTCGATGCCGTCACCGACGATGACGAGCTGAAGATCGTCGCGTCCGGCCAGCACCGCCAACCGCTCGACATGCTTCTCAGGCGCGAGCCGACCGACGAAACCGACGATCGGCTTACCGTGCGGCGACCAGCGGCGCCGCAGCGCCTCGTCGCGGGCCGACGGTGCGAAACCGGTGATATCGACACCGCGGGCCCAGTGGTGAACCCGCGGAATACGATGCTCTGCAAGGTTTTCCATCGCCGACATGGACGGCGCCAGGGTACGGTCGGCGCGGGAGTGTAGGTGGCGGGTCCACGCCCACGCAGCCCTGGAGGCCACACCCATGCCGTAGCTCGCGGCGAAACCCGCTACGTCGGTTTGGAATACGGCCACTGTCGGCACACCGAGGTAGCGGGCGACCTGCAGTCCGCCGTAACCCAGCAGCGCGGGGGACGCCAGATGCACGACGTCCGGTTCGAATCCACGCAGCACGCCCACCATCCGCGGGCGTGGCACCCCCAGCGGCAGCGAGGTCACCTTGGGGAACATCCGCGACGGCACCCGGTGCACCCGGACACCGTTGTGGATCCGCTCGGCGGGTTGCCGACCGCATGGGTTGTCGGGCGCGATGACCAGAGCTTCGTGGCCGGTGCGACGCAGATGCTCGAGCACCCGAAGCACCGAGTTGGTGACGCCGTTGACATTCGGGAGAAAGGACTCTGTGACGATCGCAACGCGCACGCCCTGATCGTGCCCGCTACCGTTGTCGGGAAGGTTGCGCCCGGGGATACGACACGCGAAATCTCAGGCCGCCGCGCGGTACGGTGCATGAGTGCGGTATTGGTGCAGGCTGCTCGCGGTGATCACGGTGTGTCTGCTGTTTGCCACCGGGTGTACCCGCGCGGTCGCCGGTGTGGCCCAACCCGATCCTCGCAAACCGGGCACCGAACTCAGCGAGGACGGCTACGGCATCGTCACCGGCTTCCCCGACGCCCCGGTGCGGGTGGACATCTTCACCGAGCCGCAGTGCAA
>CAZDYH010000100.1:0-11119 GCA_964509355.1 uncultured Mycobacterium sp. | reverse complement strand
CCGAGCTCAAAATCGGCTCCGGAGAACGACTTCCCCATCGCCCTGGTAGCTGCCAGCGACTCCGGAGCACTGGCGAGTGCAAACCGTTCGTCTACCAACTCAGGGGTGATCAGCTTCTGGTCGTAGACCATGATGCGCAGGAACGCCTCGAGGTTCTCCCGGGTCGGGGCGAAGGAGAACTTCGTCAGCAGCTTGACGCCTTCGGTGGGGTCCGGTGAGAACAGGTTGATGCTCAGACCGCCCGGGCCCATCAGCACCAGCCGCCCGGCCCGGTCGGGGTTGTCCAGGGTGAATCGAACGGCTGTGCCACCGCCCAGCGAATTGCCCACCAGCTCTGCGCGTTTCACCCCCAGGTGGTCGAACAGACCCAACAGCGCGGTGGCGCTGTAGCGGTTGTACTGCTCGTGCTCGGTGTGCTTGTCGGAGTGGCCGTAACCGGGCTGGTCGACGGCGAGTACGTGGAATCGCCGGGCCAGCACACCGATGTTGCGGCCGAAGTTCGACCAGCTCGACGCGCCGGGACCGCCGCCGTGCAGCAGCACCACCGTCTGCTCGTTGCCGATACCGGCCTGGTGGTAGTGCAGGCGCATATCATCCCGAACCTGCGCGTAGCGCGATGTCGACTCGAAGGTCAGCTCATCAGTCGCCGTCATGCTCACACCATGGTGTCGCCGAGCGGCAACCCGAATTCCTGGTTTCCGAACATCACGTACGCCCGCTCCGGATCGTTGGCGGCGTGCACCCGGCCGGCGTGCACATCGCGCCAGAACCGCTGGATCGGAGCATCATTGTTGAGCGCGGTGGCACCGGAGCTCTCGAAGAGCCGGTCTACCGAGGCGATGGCACGCCCGGTGGCCCGAACCTGGTCGCGGCGCGCGCGGGCCCGCAGTTCCATCGGGACCTGCTGTCCGGCGCACAGCAGCGCGTACTCTTCGGCGACATTGCCGATCAGCTGGCGCCAGGCGGCGTCGATATCGCTGGCCGCCTCCGCGATTCGCACTTTGGCGAAAGGATCATCCTTGGCCTTCTCGCCGGCGTATGCGGCCCGCACCCGCTTGCCCTGATGCTCGACGTGCGCATCGTAGGCGCCGTAGGCCATCCCGACGATCGGCGCCGAAATGGTGGTGGGATGCATCGTTCCCCAGGGCATCTTGTACACCGGGGCGGTGTTGGTCTGCAGGCCACCGGCGGTGCGGTCGTTCATCGACTTGTAGGACAGGAACCGGTGGCGTGGCACGAAGACGTCCTTGACCACGACGTTGTTACTGCCGGTGCCGCGCAGCCCGACGACATTCCACACGTCGTCGATGCGGTAGTCGGTGCAAGGGATCAGGAAGCTGCCGAAGTCGACGGGCCGGCCGTCCTTGATGACGGGGCCGCCCAGGAACGCCCACGTCGCGTGGTCGCACCCCGATGACCAGTACCAGGCGCCGCTGACCAGGTAGCCGCCGTCGACGACGGTGCCCGCCCCCATCGGGGCGTAGGACGACGACACCCGAACGGCTGCGTCCTCACCCCAGACCTCCTCCTGCGCCTGCTGGTCGAACAGCGCCAGGTGCCAGTTGTGCACGCCGATGATCGAGGACACCCAGCCGGTGGATCCGCACGCGCTGGCCAGTCGCCGGGTCGCCTCGAAGAACAGCGTCGGGTCGGCCTGCAGCCCGCCCCACTGCTCGGGTTGCAGCAGCTTGAAGAAGCCGACAGCGTCGAGCGCTTTGACCGTCTCGTCGGGCAGTCGGCGCAGTTCTTCGGTCGCCTGAGCGCGTTCCCGCAGTTGCGGCAGCAGATCATCGACGCCGGCCAGGACCGACTGCGCGTCACGCTGTTGAATGGACGTCACTGCTTACCTCCCAGGAGTGCGGACCTAGACCCAAGACTAGAACACGTTACGATTTGTGTCGAGCAGCGCATTCCTGCAGCAGGTGGACCAGGGAAAGTGCATTTCTGTAACTTGTTCTAGTTATGACGGGAAGAAAGGGCTCGGTCTTGACGGAAGAGCCGCTCGGTCGCCACGTGCTCGAACTCCAGGTCGCCGATGTCATCGACGAGACCGACGACGCGCGATCGCTGGTCTTCAAGGTTCCGGACGGGGCAGCTATCCCGGCCCAGCGCCTGCGCTACGCCCCCGGCCAGTTCCTGACGCTGCGCGTCCCGAGCGACCGAACCGGTTCGGTGGCCCGTTGCTACTCGCTGTCCAGCTCGCCGTTCACCGACGACGCCCTGACCGTCACCGTCAAACGCACCGTGGACGGCTACGCATCGAACTGGCTCTGCGACCACGCGCACCCGGGTATGCGCATCCACGTGCTCGCCCCGTCGGGCACATTCGTACCCAAGACGCTCGACGCGGACTTCCTGCTGGTGGCAGCCGGCAGCGGAATCACCCCGATGATGGCCATCTGCAAGTCCGCGCTCACCGAGGGCAGCGGGCGGGTGCTGCTGCTCTACGCCAACCGCGACGAGCGGTCGGTGATCTTCGGCGGCGCGCTACGCGAACTGGCCGCCAAGTACCCGGACCGGCTGACCGTCGTGCACTGGCTGGAGTCGGTCCAGGGTTTGCCGACCGCCGCCGCCCTGGCCCAGCTGGCAGCGCCCTACACCGACCGGCAGGCGTTCATCTGCGGCCCCGGCCCCTTCATGCAGGCCGCACAGGATGCCCTCGAGACGCTGAAAGTGCCTGCAAAGCAGGTGCACATCGAGGTGTTCCGCTCGCTGGACACCGACCCGTTCGCCGCAGTCACCATCGAAGACACCGGCGACGAGCCACCGGCCACGGCAGTGGTGGAGCTGGACGGGGAGACGCACACCGTGTCATGGCCGCGCACCGCCAAGCTGTTGGACGTATTGCTGGACGCCGGCCTGGATGCGCCGTTCTCGTGCCGGGAAGGACACTGCGGCGCGTGTGCCTGCACCCTGCGCGCCGGCAAGGTCAACATGGCGGTCAACGACGTCCTTGAACAGCAGGACCTCGACGACGGGCTCATCCTGGCCTGCCAGGCCCGCCCGGAGTCCGATTCGGTCGAAGTGACCTACGACGAGTAGTGACCGGCTACCTTTTCTCAGGCGGGCCCGGCGAGGAGAGCACGATGAAGCGGCTGATACCGGCACTGGCGGGTCTCGGGGCGGTTGCGGCGTTCGCGACCCCCGCAGTCGGCTCGGCCGCCGCGGACAACGCCGACACCTCGTTCCCCGTTGACGAGGTCACCCAACTCGAGATGCACACCCGGGTCGATTGCCGGCTGGCGACGAAGCAGTGCGACTTCACCGCGGCGGCCAACCTGCGCACACCCGAAGGTGCCACCGGATTTCCACCCGACCTGTGGGCCCGCCAGACCACCGAGTTGCGGTCCTCGGACCGTCTGAGCTACCTGGAGACCAAGGTCAACGGGAACTTCTTCACCAAGGTCTTCAAAGAGGGCGGGCCCAGCACGATCACCACGATCTACAACGGCGACGGCCCGGTGGACAAGTACCAGATCACCGGGACGATCGAGCCGCTGGACTGGGGGACCGGTCAAACCAAGACCGATGCCGACGTCATCGTCTGCGCACAGATCCAGGTGGTCTACACCGGGGTCAACATCACCTCGCCGAGCACCTGCTCCCAGACGACGTTCTCGTAGGTTCTCCCCGGCGCCGGCCTCACCGCGGTAGGCCGAGCAGCCGCTCCCCGGCCAGGGTCAACAGGATCTGCTCGGTGCCCCCGGCGATGGTCAGGCAGCGGGTGTTGAGGAAGTTCTGCACCGTCGGCCCGTCGACAACGCCGGCGCCGTCGGACATCTCCATCATGTACTCGGCCAGAGTCTGCCGATATCGCACACCGATGAGCTTGCGCACGCTGGATTCCGCGCCGGGATCCTGACCGCCGACGGCTAGCTGTGCGATCCGCTGGTCCAGCAGCGAGCCCACCTGGGCGGCGACGATGAGCGTCGCGAGCTGATCCTGTTGCGCCGCGTCCAGCCCGACACCGGCCACCACGGCCAGCAGCTCTTCCATGCCGTTGCCCAGGGATCCGCCGGCAGCCATCGCCACCCGCTCGTTGGACAGCGTGGTGCGGGCCAGCCGCCAGCCGTCGTTCACCTCGCCGACAACCATCTCGTCGGGCACGAACACCTCATCGAGGAACACCTCGTTGAACAGCGCGGCTCCGGTGATCTCGCGCAGCGGGCGGATGAGGACCCCCGGTGCGGTCATGTCGACGAGGAAGTAGCTGATGCCCTTGTGCTTCGGCGCGTCCGGATCGGTCCGCGCCAGGCACACTCCCCAGTGCGCCTGGTGGGCTCTCGAGGTCCACACCTTCTGTCCGGTGAGCCGCCAGCCGCCCTCGACCCGCACCGCCTTGGTGCGCAGTGCCGCCAGGTCGGAGCCGGCCCCGGGCTCGCTGAACAGCTGGCACCACGCCAGTTCACCGCGCAGGGTCGCCGGGACGAACCGCTGCACCTGCGCCGGCGTGCCGTGCTCGAGGATGGTCGGCACCGCCCACCACCCGATCACCAGATCAGGTCGCGACACACCTGCCGCCGTGAGCTCCTGGTCGATCAGCAGCTGCTCGCCCGGTGACGCGTCGCGACCGTAGGGCACCGGCCAATGCGGCGCCTGCAACCCGGCCTCGGCCAGAGCCACCTGCCGCTTCTCCTCGGGCAGCGCGGCGATATCGGCGGCGAGCTTGGCGATCTCGGGCCGCAGATGGGCGACCCCACCCAGGTCGATGTCCAGATCACGGCGGACCCCGAGCTGGGTGAGCGCCGCCGTGCGGCGCAGCCAGCGGGTCCGTCCGCCGAGGAACTGCGAGATGCCGTAGGCACGCCGCAGATAGAGATGCGCGTCGTGCTCCCAGGTGATGCCGATGCCGCCCAGCACCTGAATGCAGTCCTTGGTGTTGGCCTTCGCGGCATCGATGCAGGTGGACGCGGCAACCGCCGCGGCGATCGACAACTGCCGGTGATCGGAGCCGGCGACCGGAGCCGCTGGGCCGGCGACATCCAGAGCCGCGCGCGCGGCGTCGGCCGCGGCCACCGTGGCCTGCTCCGCGCGGCACAGCATCTCGGCACACAGGTGCTTGATCGCCTGGAAGCTGCCGATCGGCTTGCCGAACTGCTCACGCACCTTGGCGTACGCGACAGCAGTGTCCAGTGCCCACCGGGCCACGCCGGCCGCTTCGGCGGCCAGCAGGGTGGCGGCCAGGTCTTCCATCGGCGCCGGTGACTCCTGCACCACGGCGGCCGGCACGGAGGTCAACACCACCCGCGCCAGTGGTCGGGAGAAGTCGGCAGCCGTCAGCGGCTCGACGGCAACACCGTCGGCGGCAGCGTCGATCAATAACCACTGCCCGCTGGCGGGCAGCAGCAGCACGCCCGTGGGGTCGGCACCGAGTACGAAGTCGGCGCTGCCGGAGACCCTGCCGGTCGCTGCCTGGTAATCCAGATCTGCGGCCAGGGCCACCCCCGCGACGCAGCGCCCCGATGCGAGCGACGCCCGCAGCTCCGGATCGGAGATGACCAGCGTGGCCAGCGCGGTCGTCGCCACCGGGCCGGGGATCAGCGCCCTGCCGGCTTCGTTGAGCATGGCGCACAGATCCTCGACGTCGCCACCCGCCCCGCCAGCGTCCTCGGGAACTGCGACGCCGAAGAGCCCAAGTGCCGCCAGCCCGTCGAACACCGGTCGCCAGGCGTCGGGCCGGCCCTGCTCCACGTCGCGGACCGCCGTGATCGCGCCCGAACCCGATGCCCAGCTGCGGACCAACTCCCGCGCGGCAAACTGTTCGTCGGTGATGGTCGCTGACACCTTACGACTCCTAGGTTTGAGGCGAAGAAGGGCGATACCGCCCACTAGAACGTGTTCTAATGGTGCCAGTGATCGACCGTCAAGTCGACCGGCATCGCAGCAGGACACGTCGGTGTCTTGGGGGCACGGAGGTGAGAGATTCACGCCTGGCATGCGTATCGTTTCCAGCGAGAACGCCACAAGAAGGAGTTGCCCGCCGTATGTCGTCGCCAGCGCATACCAACTCAGCCCGGGATTCCGACTCGCAACCGCGTGAAGTGCTGACCGTGGCGGTACTCGCCGAATCCGAACTCGGTTCCGAAGCGCAGCGGGAACGCCGCAAGCGCATCCTGGACGCGACGCTGGCGATCGCCTCAAAGGGCGGCTACGAGGCTGTTCAGATGCGGGCGGTGGCCGAACGCGCCGATGTGGCCGTCGGCACGCTGTACCGGTACTTCCCGTCGAAGGTGCATCTGCTGGTATCGGCGCTGGGCCGGGAGTTCGAGCGGATCGACGCCAAGACCGACCGTGCGGCGCTGACCGGTGGCACTCCATACCAACGGCTCAACTTCATGATCAGCAAGCTCAACCGGGCGATGCAACGAAATCCGCTGCTGACCGAGGCCATGGCGCGCGCCTTCGTCTTCGCCGACGCCTCCGCGGCCGGTGAGGTCGATCACGTCGGAAAGCTGATGGACAGTATGTTCGCCCGTGCCATGGCCGACGGTGAACCGACCGAGGACCAGTACCACATTGCGCGCGTGATCTCGGATGTCTGGCTGTCGAATCTGCTCGCGTGGCTGACCCGGCGTGCCTCGGCCACCGATGTCAGCAAGCGCCTGGACCTCGCTGTCCGGCTGCTGATCGGCAACGGGGAGCACACCAAGATCTAGCCGGCAGAGATCAGAACTCGTCCGCGAAGGAGCATCATGCCGAACGGATCAGCCACCACGGCCGTCGTGACCGGAGCCGCTCGCGGGCTCGGGCTGGCGATCGCGAAGCAGCTACACGATCGCGGCCACGCCGTACTGATGACCGACCTCGACGGCGACACAGTGCAGGAGGCGGCACGAACCGTGGGCCCCAACGCTTGGGGACGTGCCCAGGACGTGCGAGTTGCTGACGGGCACAACGAGATCGCCGCCGAGGCCGCCTCTCGAGGGAACCTGTCGGTCTGGGTGAACAACGCGGGCATCCTCATCGCAGGCGACAGCTGGGCCCAAGAGGCGTCCAGAGTCCAGGCGCTGCTCGACATCAACGTCGCCGGGATGATGTACGGCTCGGCGGCCGCGGTGAAGGCCATGTCCGGCTCGGGTGGAGCCATCTTGAACGTCGCCTCGCTCTCGGCATTCGGCCCGGTACCCGGCCTCGCCGCCTACGCCGCCAGCAAGGCTGCGGTCAAGAGTTTCACGACCTCGCTCCAGGGCGAACTCAACGGCGCCGGGATCAAGATCAAAGCCTGTGCACTGTGTCCCGACGTGGTGAATACCGCGATGGTCACCGAGCAGGCGCAGCAGCCGGGCGCCGCACTGTTGTTCTCCGGACCGAAGCCACTGACCACCGAGGAGGTCGCCGCACGAGCCATGGACCTGATCGAGAGCAGGCAGCTGGTTCGCGTCGTCCCCAGGTACCGCGGCGCGCTGATTCGCGGCGCCGACATCGCCCCGGCGCTGGGTCTCAAGCTTCTTGCGGGCTTCAGGACCGTCGGTCTGCGTCGCCAGCGCGCTTCGAGATAGGGCTATCCCGGCGGACCGGCGGTGCGGCCGCGAATCAGCTCGGTGTCCAGCACATCGATAACCGGCAGACCCGAGCGCGGCGCGGTGTGCAGCAGCCGTCCGGCGTGCCTGCCCTTCTCCAGGTTCGGTTGCGCTACCGTGGTCAGCCCGCGGCTGAGCGCCTCGGGCACACCGTCGAAGCCGGTGACCGTCAGCTGGCCCGGCACGTAAATCCCATGGGCCCGTAGGTAATCCATCGCGGACAGCGCCAGTACGTCCGCGGTGCACATCAACGCCGTGATCCGCGGATTGGCCTCCAGCGCCACCTCGGCCGCACTGCCGCCCGATGTCGGCAGGTGTTCGTAGCTTTCCACCACCGTCAGCGAATCCGGATCCAGGCCGGCGGCCGTCATCGCATCGCGAACGCCGTTGACGCGTTCGCTCTGCACGTGGAAATGCTGCGACCGCAGCCGCTCCGGGCCCACCAGACCCTGACGCCGGTCACGACCCAACCGCATCGTCAACAGCCCGATATCGCGGTGGCCGAGACCGATCGCATAGTCGGCGAGTTCCCGCATCGCGGCGCGGTCGTCGATGCCCACCCTGGACACACCGGGGACATCCCTGGGCTGGTCCACGACCACCACCGGCAGCTGCCGCTGCAACACCACCTGCAAGTAGGGATCGTCGTCGGATGCCGAGTACACCACGAAACCGTCAACGCCGGCGGCCAGCACGGCTCTGCTGCCGTCGGCCACACTCCGACTCGGGCCGACTGCCACCAGCAGCAGTCCCTGACCCACCTCTTCGCACGCTTCGGCAAGTCCGGCAACGAAATTCAATGCCGCCGGATCACTGAAGGAGTACGTCAGCGGTTCGGTGATCACCAGTCCGACCGCACCTGCCCTGCGGGTGCGCAGCGACCGCGCGACGGGATCCGGACCGGCGTACCCCAGCCGCTTGGCAGTGGCCAAGACCCGGTCGCGAAGGTCCGCGGACAGCTGATCGGGTCGGTTGTACGCGTTGGAGATGGTGGTGCGCGACACCTTGAGTTCGGCCGCCAACGAGGCCAGGGTCGCCCGCCGGCGCGGTACGGGACTCCTGGACATGCTCGGTGAGGCTAGCGCATCGGCGCCGGGTGCTGGCTCAGGTGACGAACGTTCGTTGGGATGTGGGTCGGCCGATGCGCTGGGATGCCCACACCACGAACCACACGCTGCAGGCGATGGTCACGATGACGAAGCTCGGGGGCAGATTGAACACAGCCGACAAACCGAGTCCCAACCACACCGACACCAGGCTGATGACAGTGGAGATCAGCATCGCGGCGCTCGGCCGGGGTGTCAGCATGATGGCGGTTGCCGCTGGCGTCACGACGAGCGCGAACAGCAACAGTGTCCCGACCGCCTGCACGGCCATGGTGATGGCAAGTCCGAGCAGTGCCATGAAGATCAGGGACAGCATCCGTACCGGCACTCCTTTGGCCTCGGCAACCTGGGCGTTGACCGAGCTGTACAGCAAAGGCCGGTAGACGAGGCCGATAGTGAGCGCGAGCACCGCCAGCAACCCGGCGAACGTCGCGATCTGTTCACCTGAGATGGCGAGCAGATTCCCGAACAAGACGTTCGTGATGGTGTTCGAGTTCTTGGTGGCAAGCGAATTGAAGAACAACCCGAACCCGGTCGCCAATGCCAGGACGGTGCCGGTGGCGACCTCACGATCGGTCGCTCGTTTCCCCAGCGCACCGATCACCAGCGCACCACCGACGCAGAAAACCCCGAGTCCGAAGGCCACCGGCAGCCCGACGAGAACCGCACCCGTTGCGCCGGGAAGGCCGATATGCGCCAGCGCGTGTGCGGCGAACGCGGTATTGCGGACGACGATGAAGTACCCGATGAGTCCGGCAGCGACCGCGACGATAGTCCCGCCCAGCAGCGCGTTGTGCATGAACGGTGACGTCAGGATCTGCCACCAGTTGTCCTGGTAGCCGATGGCCATCAACCCCGAAGCCAACTAAACACTCCGCATGTAGAGCTCACCCTGTGGGGTGTGGACGACCTGGATCTGCGTCCCGTAGAGGTGGCTGAGCAGGGTCTCGTCGACGACTTCACCCATGGTGTCGAAGTGTGCGTGCCCGTCCAGCAGATAGATCGCACTGCTGAGCACACCCAACAGTGGATTCAGGTCGTGGGCCACGATGAGGATGGTCACCCCGAGATCGCGGTTCAGTCGGTGCAGAAGCTGCACGATCTCGCGCTGACTGCGCAGATCCAACGAAGCGAGGGGCTCATCCAGGATGAGCAACTTGGGCCGCGCCACAAGTGCTTCCGCGAGCGCGACGCGCTGACGCTGTCCCCCGGACAGCAGCGAGAGCCGTTTGTGCGCAAACTCTTTGGCGTCAACGGCGTCCAGCGTCTCCTCGACACGGCGTCGTTGTTCGCGCGAAGCGCGAGCGAAGCCCCACCGATTCCCGTTCAGGCCGAGCAACACCGCATCATGCGCACGGATTGCCTCACCAGCACTCGAAGCATAGTTCTGCGGAACATAGCCGATCAGATCGTTGATCTCGCCGGGCCGGGTGCCGAACACCCGCAGGTGTCCGGACGCCGGGGGAATCAATCCCAGGACGAGCTCGAGGAGGGTGGTCTTGCCCGATCCGTTCGAGCCGATGACGGCGACGATTCCGCCGGCGGGAACATCGAACGATGCCTCGGACCAGATGAGGTGTCCCTGTCGTACCACGCTGACGTCGTCGAACGACAGTGCCGCGACGTCGGCGCACACACTCATAGGTCAATACCGAGCGCCTTCGCCAGCGCGGTCAGTTGGGCCACCTGCCAATTCTCGAAGGAATCCGCTCCCGGCGCCACCGTTTCGGTGACCTCGACAACCGGCACCCGGGCCTGTTCGGCCGCGGAGCGGATCTGCTCCGGTATCGATCCCTGTGTCTGGGAGTTGTAGATCAGCACGTCGATCTGGCGATCGGCCAGCGCCCGCCGGAAAGCGTCCAAGTCCGCCGGGGACGGATCGGATTCGTTGGCGGCCGCCGTCTGGTATCCCTCGGGTGTCTTGTTCACCAGACCGAGCGCCTGCGCCAGGTAGTCGAAGACGCCTTCCGACGCGGCATAGGTCTTTCCCGCGGCCTCGGACTTGATCTTGGCGATCAACGCGGTGTACGGCTGGACTGCGGCGGTGAAGGCCGCGCGCTGGTCGGCGAAGTATGTGGCCGCATCCGGTGCAAGGTTGCCGAGTTCGGCGGTGACCGCGTCTGCGACAGCCTCGATGGCCGACGGGCTGTACCAGAGGTGGGGATTGGCACCGTCAGGCGTGTTGGTTACTTGAGCAGCATCGACGACCGGGGCGGCCGGTGCCGTCGAGGACGCGAGTTTTGTCGCCCACGGGTCGTAGTCCGCCCCGTTCACCACGACGAGTTGCGCTGTGCTGAAGTCCGCGGCGTCGGCCGGTGACGGTTCGTAGTCGTGCGGGTCGACCGAGGAACTGGCCAGCACTGTCGTCACCTTCGCACAGCTGCCTCCGAGAGCCGAGACGATATCGCCCCATTGGTCGACACTGACCACGACGTCGACCGGAGTGGTCGGGCAGTTCGCGGCGCCGGCGCTGGCAGAGGAAGTGGCAGCAGG
>CAZDYH010000099.1:8296-11143 GCA_964509355.1 uncultured Mycobacterium sp. | reverse complement strand
CGAGGACACTTACCAGCAGTGCGAAACTACCTGTTGGACTGCATATTTGAGGACGCACGGGAGTTTTCCGATAACCCCCGCGGCCGGGCGTCTGGGCCGAATGCGATAACTGGGTTTGCGGGCAACACCGCATTTCGCAGCCCCCGTTGGATTCCACTGAAGGAGCCGGGGCACACAGCGACGCTTGCTATATTCCACAGATGGTGACGGACGTGGCCGATGCGTCGGTCGGGCTGGCGTCGCGGCATGTGGTGTACGAATGCGGCTGACCCCGCAGGAGCGGGACCGCATGTTGATCGCGACAGCGGCACACGTCGCGCGTGCCCGGCGGGACCGTGGGCTGCGGCTGAACGTGCCGGAAACCGTTGCGGTGGTTGCCGAGACGGCGATCGAGGCGGCCCGTGACGGACTGCGGCTGGCCGACGCGGTGGCCCGAGCGAGCGCCGTCCTCGGGCCCGAGGATGTCCTGCCCGGGGTCGCCGACGTGGTCACCGAGGTGCGGGTTGAGGCGGTCTTCGATGACGGCACGCGGCTGGTCGTCGTGCCCGACCCAGTCGGCGGCGGGCACGACGACGAGGACGGGCCGGGGGCGATCCTGGTCGCGCCACGTCCCACGGACGCGGCGAGCAGCCGCACCGATGTTGTCGACGTCACCGTGCTGAACACCGCGACCGTCCCGATCAGCGTCACCTCGCATTGGCACTTCTTCGAGGCCAACCCGCGGCTGCGCTTCGACCGCGACCTGGCCTATGGCCGCCATCTGGACCTCCCAGCCGGCTCGACCGTGCGCTTCAACCCGGGGCAGCAGACAGAGGTCCGGCTCGTCCCCATCGGCGGCGCGCGAGTGATCATCGGCTTCGCCGGGCTCGTTGACGGACCTCTCGACGACCCCGCCGTCCAGGTGGAGGCACTGCGCAGAGCAGCCGAGTTCGGTTATCTGACAACGGGTCCCGACGACGAGAGCCAGGCCTGATCGTGGACCCGCGCGAGTACGCCGCGGTCTACGGCCCGACGGTCGGCGACCGGGTCCGACTCGGCGACACCGGGCTGATCGTCGAGGTCACCGCCGACGATTCGCGGCGAGGCGACGAGTTCCTGCTCGGCTTCGGCAAGACCGCCCGCGACGGGATGCACCTGGTCGCGCTGCCGCCATCCGAGACCTGCGACCTGGTCATCTCCAACGTGCTGCTGCTCGACCCCGTGCTGGGCATCCGCAAGACCTCGATCGGCATCCGGGACGGCCGGGTCGTCTCGGTCGGCCGGGCCGGCAACCCCGACACCCTGAACGACGTAGACGTGGTCGTCGGCACCGGGACCGCCGTCATCAGCGGCGAAGGCATGATCGCGACCCCGGGCGGTATCGACACGCACGTGCACCTGCTCTCGCCGCGCCTCCTGGAGTCCGAGCTGTCCTCCGGGATCACGACGGTTCTGGGCCAGGAGTACGGTCCGCTGTGGGGGGTGGGGGTCAACGACGCCTACGGCCTGCGCCGCGGCATCGCCGCGTTCGACGCCTGGCCGGTCAACGTCGGCTGGTTGGGGCGGGGCAGCTCCTCACGTCCGGCACCCCTGGTCGAGGCGCTCGTGCGCGGCGGCGTCTGTGGCTTCAAGGTCCACGAGGACACCGGAGCCCACGCCCGCGCGCTCGACACCGCGCTGCAGGTCGCCGACGAGCACGACGTCCAGGTGGCGCTGCACACCGACGGGCTGAACGAGTCGCTTTCCGTCGCAGACACTCTCGCGGTGGTCGGCGGCCGCAGCGTGCACGCGTTCCACGTCGAAGGCTGCGGTGGCGGGCACGTCCCCGACGTCCTGTCGCTCGCCGGGGTCGCGAACGTCGTGTCCTCGAGCACCAACCCCACGCTGCCGTTCGGCCGCGATGCGGTCGCCGAGCACTACGCGATGATCATGTCGGTGCACGGCTTGAAGCCCGACCTCGCCGGTGACGACGCCATGGCCCGGGACCGCATCCGCGAAGGCACCATGGCGGCCGAGGGCGTCCTGCACGACCTCGGTGTCATCCCGATCACCTCCTCCGACGCCCAGGGCATGGGTCGGGCCGGGGAGACCTGGGCGCGGACCTTCGCGCTCGCCGGTGCCATGCGGGCTCAACGTGGACCCTTGCCGCAAGACAACGACCGCAACGACAATCACCGCGTGCTGCGCTACCTGAGCAAGCTGACCCTCAACCCGGCGCTGGCGCACGGGCTCTCCCACGAAGTTGGCTCGCTGACACCGGGCCGCCTGGCCGACGTCGTGCTCTGGCACCCGGCGTACTTCGGGGTCAAGCCTCAGCTCGTCGTGAAGGCCGGGATTCCCGCCTGGGGCGTGACCGGCGACCCCAACGCAACCATCGAAAGCGCCGAACCGCTGGTCTTCGGCCCGCAGTTCGGTGGGCATGGTGGCGCAGCAGCCGACCTCTCCGTGCTGTTCGTCAGCGGATCCTGCCTCGACGCCGGCGAAGATCGGTTGCCGACCCGTCGCCGCCGGGTCGCGGTGCAGGGGTGCCGCACGGCCGGCCTGAACGGCATGGCACACCACGGCCGGACCGGTAACGTGGTGGTCGATCCGAGGACGGCGCGGGTGACCCTGGACGGCGAAGTCCTTGCGGCGCAACGCCTTGAGTCGGTGTCGCTGTCTCGCTTGTATCTGCTCTGACCCGGCCGAGGTACGCCGGGTATCGTCGGACCGATTCTTTCTCCAGGGATTCAAGGGGTGGCCGCCATGTCGGTATGCGAGGAAGTCCGTATCCCGTCCCACGGCGAACAGCTTGCCGCCTACCTGTATCGGCCCGACGGGGCGATCGGCGCTCTACCGTGCGTCGTGATGGCCCATGGGCTCTCGGCG
>CAZDYH010000099.1:1538-8196 GCA_964509355.1 uncultured Mycobacterium sp. | reverse complement strand
GAGCATGAGCCGGAATCAGACACGACGAGCAGCGCAGCGCTCAATGAGACGAGGGGTGTCGACAGTTTGCGGCGGGTGCCCCGTCAGACAGTGGCGGCAGCGTTGAGTTCGTTCAGCGTGTTCGTCGCCTCCAGGTACTCCTGCACCCACCGCTCGATGACCGCCGCGGTCTTCTCCACCTTGGTCAGCTGCCCGACGACCTGACCGACCGGGTTGAACGCTACGTCGACAGTCTCGTCCGGGTACTTCTGCGTGGCGGCCACTGCCATACCGGAGACCATGTACTGCAACGGCATCCCGAGCGGCTTCGGGTTGTCCGGCTGCTCCCAGGCATCGGTCCAGTCGTTGCGCAGCATCCGAGCCGGCTTGCCGGTGAACGAACGGCTACGGACCGTGTCGCGGCTCGTCGCCTTGGCATACGCCGCCTGCTGAACGGCGGTGTTCGCAGCCTCCTCGACCATCAGCCACTGCGAGCCGGTCCATGCGCCCTGCGCACCCATCGCCAATGCCGCGGCGATCTGCTGGCCGCTGCCGATTCCGCCCGCCGCCAGCACCGGCAGCGGCGCGACCTCCTTGACGACCTGCGGCCACAGCACGATCGAGCCGACCTCACCGCAGTGCCCGCCGCCCTCGCCACCCTGGGCAATGATGATGTCGACGCCCGCGTCCGCGTGCTTGCGCGCCTGGTATGGAGATCCACACAGCGCGGCCACTTTGCGGCCGGCATCATGGATGTGTTTGATCATCTCCGCAGGTGGGGTGCCGAGCGCGTTTGCGATGAGCGTCATCTTCGGGTGCCGCAGCGCGACCTCGACCTGCGGGGTCGCGGTCGCCTCGGTCCAACCGAGCAACTGCAAGGTGCCCTCGCTGTCATCGCCGCGGATCGGAACGCCATGCTCGGTGAGGATCTTGCGGGCGAAATCCAGGTGCTCCTGCGGCACCATCGACTGCAGCGTCTTCGTGAGCTCCTCTGCGGACAAGTTCGAATCCATACCCTCGTACTTGTTTGGGATCACGATGTCGACCCCGTAGGGATGGTCACCGATGTGCTCGTCGATCCAGCTGAGCTCGACCTCCAGCTGCTCGGGTGTGAAGCCCACGGCTCCAAGGACCCCGAAGCCGCCGGCCTTGCTGACAGCGACGACAACGTCGCGGCAGTGGGTGAAGGCGAAGATCGGAAACTCGATGTTCAGGTCGTCGCAGAGGCCAGTGTGCATGTCTGCTCCTTAGTGGACGGTCAAGCGAACTGGAACATGTTCTAGTTTAGTACTGAGCCGATTCATCGGTGAGGGTCGGTGGGTGGATTGATGACTTCGTAGCCGGGTTCGAGGGTGGTCACCGACGACGGGCCTCTCCGAATGCGCACGGAACCTGGGAACCAATCGCGGCGCTGCAAGCTGCCGGCGACGGCGCGCAACAGTACTGCCGACCCGAGACCCGCCAGCTGGCGCACCGACCTGCCTGGGCTCCTACGGTCTGGGCTGGCGACTCGGAGCACCGGCCAACCGCGCTCAGCGGCCACTGCAGCGAGCCCGGACCGCGGGTTCACCGGTCGGGGATGGCCGATCAGAGACATCAACGCCGCGTCTTCGTCACCGTCGGCGTAGAAGTAACTGTGTTGCAGCTCAATGTCATTGCCGGCGCAGAACCGTTGTACCGCGGCGGCCTTCTGCGGCCCCCACACGATGGGCGTTGTGACTCCGCCGGTCAGCACACCCTGATCATCGAGCTCGAAGTGATTGCACAGAACGTGGGTTATCCCAATGAAGCGGGCAACGGGCTCAGCGTGGATGGTGAGCGCCGACGAGCTGAGCACCACGGTATGGCCGCGCTCCTGATGCGCCTGGACGATCTCGTGCATGTGCGGGTAGATGCGTGATGCGACGTGATGTACAAACAGCCGCTCGCCGAGTTCGTCGAGGTCATCAATCGATTCACCCCGCAGATAGGCCGCGGCCCTCGTGAGAAGCCGCTCAAACTGCATGCGACCGAATCGGTACCTCATCGAGGCTTCGACGACGCCCAGTACCTCGCCAATCCGGGCTTGCCGACGCCGAATCCGATCGCTGGCATGCGCTGTCGCGGTGAACCCGTCGACCAGCGTGCCGTCGAGGTCGAAGAACGCGCCGACTTGTGGTCCCGGGGGACTTGCGGCGATCTCCGCGACCGGATCGGACATCGACAACTCGGCGCTCATCTCGCTCCCTGCATTCTGAGATCCATCGTATGCATCGACGCGGGGTGACGCACTGACCAGGAGCAGTCGGGAGCGGCTGGCGCTCGTCGGACTGCTCGCTACTTGACCGCGACCACAACTGGTGCCGTGTTGTATCCCGCGACTCTTACCCAGTTGGCGGGCTTCCCGGTCGTTGGGACTGCGCCGTGAATCTCGACAGTTTCGCCGGGAAACACCGTGACGTAGTTGTCGTCGTACTCGATCGGGAGGATCTCATCACCGTCGGGTGCAGACAGGATCTCCGCCCGCTCGAAAAACCCAACGTGTCGCGTGGAGTTGTGCAGGCGGATGACAACGCGGTTCTCGCCGCCGGCCTGTTGGGCGCTCACGTCCAGCGGAACCCGCGTCATGGAGTTGAGAGCGGTCATATCTGCCCAACTCGCTTGTTTAAGGTCAAACGCGGAATCGTTCTTCGGATCGCCGATATCATCTCGCTGCTGCGACTGCCAGTAGACGTTGTCGGCAACGACCTCGCCGGTGTTGTCGAACAGTTGGCAGCGCACGAAGAACACCCTGGAGTCCCTGGGGCCTTGGGGCAACGTCATGGCTTGAACCGCACCGCCAGAGGTCACACTGAGGTTGTCTGCTGCACGGTCTTCGCGCACCCTGCCTCGCAGGTCGTAGATGCGGACGCGCACCCGCAGATCCTCCTGGTCGCGCGGCGTCTGGTTGACGACGGTGACCTTTGCCAGGCGGTGATCCCCAGTCGCATAAGAATCGAACACCACCGACAACGGCCGGAGCCCTTTCTTGGCGCCGTAATAGGCCCCGCCAGGTCGCAGATAATAGTCGAAAATATTTCCAAAAAAGGATGGCCAGTGACTGTTCAGCATCCAGTAGATCGTCATTTTACTGTCGGCCCAACCGTTCGCGGCAAACGCCTCGAATTGGGCTCGCGTGGATTCGTACTGCGCCAGCTGGGCTTTGCCGGCGAACACCTCCGCGTTGTTCGATGGCCCGTAGCGTCGATTCACGACGCGCTGGATATTGGCCAGCGTGGCGTTTTTCGGGTTCGAGCCCGCATGGAAATACCAAGCCTCATTGATGGGCCAGAGCTTGTCTGGGGGAATGAACGTCTTCAAGCTGGCGAATGGAGGGATGCGTTCGTTGTCACCCTGTTCGGCAGAAGAACCACGCGCAGCAGCGTAGCGTCCGCTGAACCAGTAGGTGGGTGGCCGCCAACTGTATGGCCCAGCCATGTGGATACCGTCCCATTGGCGCTCGCCGTTCTCATCCCTGGCGAAAGAGGAGACCGTGTCTACGGTGGCGTTCTGCCACTGCAGATCCGTCAGGATTGAGTGATATTTCGCGAGGACGGGCGGCGGAGGCTTTCCGTCGCTGCCGTTGGCCCAAATGAACACAGCAGCGTGGCGACGGAGCATGAGGATCTGCGAGCGGAGACTATCCTGTGAGACACGGTGATCTTCTTCATCCCATTGCTCCCACTTCTCCCACTGGTTGCAGCACATCCAGCCGAACATCAGCGGAATGCCTAGTTCGTCTGCCATCTCCACGATGTGTTCGCCGGGAATCTTCGACTCCCATCGCAGCATGTTGAGGCCGAGATCCTTTACGTAGCGCAGTATCGCAGCTTCGCGTTCTGGGTCGTACTTGAGTAGCAGGTCAGGCGTATACGTCGCACCGCGGACCAGGAAGTCTCTACCGTTGACCTTTATGTAGAAGTTTCCGCCCTTGCCCAGTTCGGAGAATTGTTCATCGTGGTCGCGGTATTGAGAAATCGTACGGATGCCAAAACGGAGATCAGTGGCATCGGTCACCTGCCTGTTTACTTGGAATTCCAACCGAAGATCGTAGAGGCACGGCTCACCCATGGTGTAGGGCCACCAGAGATCGGGATTCGTGACGGCCAACTGTTTGAACGTTTCGGGAGCGAAGGTGACCTGTCGGTCCTGACCGGGCGACAGCGTGATCGGTTGCTCGATCTTGATACCGGGCTTGCCGGCCCGCGTGATCGTCGCCTGGAGAATGCCACGGACCTGCCGCGTGGAAAAATTATGCAGGTTGGCGTGAATCGTCAATCGCGCGGTGTCGGTTCTTGGCAGCGGAAGTTCCGAATTCACCAAGGCCTGATCGAGCACCACATCACCCGAAAATTTCAAGTAGACCGGTTTCAAGATTCCAGCATTGCGATCCGGAACGAAGGAATTTCCGTTGGCAGGATTCTTCGCGGGCCCTTGATAGCCCAGGTATTTCCAGTTGATCCAGTCATACCAACTGTCCGCCAGTTCCACGCCGTCGACATCCTGAAGCGCTCGCTCCGGTGTGACCTTGACTGCCAGGGTGTTTGATTCTCCGCGCTTGATCCATGGCGTGACATCGAGCTCGTGAGCGTTGTACATGCCCACGATCTGCTTGTTGTCGGCAACCATGTGGCCGTTCAACCAGATCTCAGCGCGGTAGTTTATTCCCGGAAACTCCAGCTGGTACGTCTTGCGCCCCGCAGGCGCCTGGAACGTCGTGCGGTACCACCAATCTTGCTTGTAGAGATCCGGCGGCACTTCGTCGAGGAGATTCTTGCCGAAGTAGAGATTGGGATAGGTACCGTCTTCCTGCAGAATCTCGAGGACGGTCGCCGGCATTCGGCGGATCACATGCCCAGCGGAGTCGTCATAGTCCGGCAGGGAGAGCATCGCTCCGCCTGCCGACAAGCCTTCTGCAGAAATCAGCTTCCAGTTCTCGGCTAGCTCGGTTTTTCCGGGCGACGGCTCAGGGGTCGCGAAAAACCGGAAGTCTCCTGCACACAGCACTAGCAACATCGCGATGAAGATCCTGACGGAGATCTTCACCATGAGGTTTCGACTCCCCTCAATCGATACGACGCCGCATTTCGGGATGCGGAAGCTGGTGTCGCCAGATTACCGTCTGCCCCCTGCCTCGGGGTCGGGCGGCCACACCGGCCGTGCGATGGAACCACTCCGGCGATCGGCAGGCTTCGGTTGGGGCACAGCGTCTCTGCGAATGTGCAGACTTCTACCGGTAATCCTGCTTAGCTAGCGAATCAAAGCCTAACCAAGAGGGGTTGAGCCCGTTGCCTGAGCAGACTCGTCACGAGGATCCGTACGCAGAAGCCGTCCAGCCGCCCGGGATCGAGTTGCACTCGATCGACTGGGTGCCCAACTCCGAACGCCACGGCAAGGTGCCGCACCTGGGCGCCATCTGGTTCGTGGGCAACATCAACCTGACAGCGATGGCTACCGGTGTCACCGCCCTGAGCATCGGCGCCGGGCTGACGTGGACCGTGGTCGCGACGGTGCTCGGGTCGCTGTTCGGCACGTTCTTCATGGCTTTCCACTCCGCGCAGGGGCCGCAGCTCGGCCTGCCGCAGCTGGTGCAGTCCCGCCCGCAGTTCGGCTACATCGGGGCAGCGGTCACGGTGTGGATCTTCGCGCTGATCAACTACGTGGCCTACAACACCTCGGACGCGATCCTGTCCGGCGACGCGTTCAACACCCTGTTCGGGATCAACACGAATATCGGCTACTTCCTGGCCGCCGCCGTCGCCGCGCTCATCGCGCTGTACGGCTACCACTGGATCCACCGGATCAACCGATGGCTCACCTGGCCGCTGCTGGCGGTCATGCTGGTCCTGACCGTCGCCGCGCTGACCGACTCCAGCCTGCCGACCGGGGCCTTCGCCCTGGGCGAGTTCAACGCCGCCGCGTTCATGACGGTGTTTGTGATCGTGGCCGGCTTCCAGCTCGGCTGGGCCCCCTACGTTTCGGACTACTCGCGGTACCTGCCGGCCAGTGTCGGGGTCCGGTCGACGTTCTGGTGGACCTACCTGCCCAGTGGGCTGTCCGCGATCTGGGTGTTCGTACTCGGCGCGGTGATGTCCGCCGCCGCCGGCCCCGACGCCACCCCGGTGCAGGCTTTCAAGGCCGCTGGGGACAGCCTGTTCGGGGGCTTCGGCTGGATCGCCACCCTCGGCCTGTTGATCGGCCTGCTGTCGGTGATGGCGATCAACCAGTACGGCGGGATGATGTCGATGATCTCGATCCGGGACTCGATCAAGCCCGTGAAACCCGGCCGCCAGATCCGGGTGATCGGCATCGCCATCATGTTCGTGATGGTCTGGGCCACAGCACAGTTCGTGGGCGTGGAACGGTTCAACGCCTTCTACGGCAACGTGCTGATCTTCCTGGCCTACCTGTTCACACCCTGGACCGCGATCAACCTGGTCGACTACTTCTTCGTCCGGCGCGGCGGGTACGTGATCAAGGAGATCTTCCGGCCCGACGGCATCTATGGGCGCTGGGGCTGGCGCGGCCAACTGGCCTACGGAATCAGCCTGGCGGCGATGGTGCCCTTCATGGTCACCACCCCGTTCGTCGGGTTCGCCGCCGCCGCGCTCGGCGGGGTCGACATCTCGATCTTCGTCGGCCTGCCGGTCGCCGGCCTGCT
>CAZDYH010000099.1:0-1438 GCA_964509355.1 uncultured Mycobacterium sp. | reverse complement strand
CCGAGCCGACTTCAGGTGCCGAGGTGACTGTCGGCAACGGTCAGCGCTGCATCCAGAATCTTCAGGCCGTCCTCTACTTCGGAGTCGCTCACGTTGCACGGTGGCACCGCATGAATTCGGTTGAAGTTGGCAAACGGCAGCAATCCGCCTGACTTACACGCCGCGATCACAGCATTCATCGCCGGGCTGGATCCGCCGTAGGGCGCCAGTGGTTCCCTGGTCTCGCGATTGGCGACAAGTTCGATCGCCCAGAACACGCCCATGCCACGAACCTCACCGACGGACGGGTGCCGCTGCGCCAGCTCGTGCAGTCCAGGGCCGAGAACCTGCTCGCCGATCCGGGCGGCGTTGGCCAACATGTCTTCGTCTTCCATCGCGTTCATGGTCGCTACTGCGCACGCGGTCGCCAATGGATGGCCGGAATAGGTCAGTCCTCCCGGATACGGCCGGTTATCGAAGGTCTGGGCGATCGCGTCGTTTATCGCCACGCCGCCGAGCGGGACGTACCCGGATGTCACGCCCTTGGCGAAGGTAATCAAGTCCGGCGTGACGTCGAAGTGATCGATGGCGAACCATTTGCCGGTCCTGCCGAACCCGGCCATCACCTCGTCAGCGATGAAGACCATGCCGTAGCGGTCGCACAGCTCGCGCACGCCGGCCAGATAGCCCGGCGGGGGAACCATGATTCCGGCCGTGCCGGGCACGGATTCGAGGATGATCGCGGCGAACGACGCGGGTCCTTCGAGTTCAATCACCCGCTGGAGGTGCTCGAGCGCGCGTTCGGTCTCCTGGTGCTCGTCGGCGGCGTGGAACGCCGACCGGTACAGGAACGGACCAAAGAAGTGCACAACTCCGCTGCTGGCGTAGTCATTCGGCCATCGCCGCGGATCTCCGGTCAGGTTGATCGCGGTATCGGTGCCGCCGTGATAGGAGCGGTACCGCGAGAGCACCTTGTACCGGCCGGTGTGCAGGCGCGCCATGCGAACCGCGTGCTCGACAGCATCTGCGCCGCCGTTGGTGAAGAACACGCGGTTGAGGTCGCCCGGGGTGCGCTCAGCGATCAGCCGCGCGGCCTCGGACCGGGCCGCGTTGACGTGCTGGGGCGCGATGGTGCACAGCTTCGCCGCCTGTGCGGCGATGGCCGCAACGACTTTCGGGTGCTGGTGGCCGATATTGGTGTTGACCATCTGCGAGGAGAAGTCCAACAGTCGATTGCCATCGCCGTCCCACACATAAGAGCCCTGTGCGGCGAGAATGGTCATCGGCGACAGCTGCGCCTGTGCGGACCAGGAGTGAAAGACGTGCTGGCGGTCGAGTTCAAGAGCCTGGGCGCCCTCGGCCCGCGCGACGTCGAGGTCCTGGCCGCTTGGCAGGATCGATGCGATTGTGGTCATTGGGGTACCTTTTCCGGGCTCAGTTGTTGTTGGGGTGAACCAAT
>CAZDYH010000098.1:9050-11211 GCA_964509355.1 uncultured Mycobacterium sp. | reverse complement strand
CAGATCCTCGGCTCGCGGTACACCGAGGACACCGGCAGCGTGAACTACCGCTATACCTGGCACCTGCCGAAGAACCGGACCTGGACCTATGACGGCCAGCTGAACATGGCCCGCGACGAAGGGCAATGGGAGGTTCGCTGGACGGCAACGGGACTGCATCCCAAACTGGGCGAGCACCAGACGTTCGCGCTTCGCGCCGACCCGCCGCGGCGCGCCTCGGTGAACGAACTCGGCGGCACCGATGTGCTGGTGCCCGGCAACCTCTATCACTACGAACTCGACGCCACCAAGGCCGGTAGCGACCTGATGCCGACGGCCCGGGCGGTGGCGGATGCCCTGCGACCGTTCGACGACACGATGGACGCGCAGCGACTCGCCGAGGAGGCGAGCTCATCGACCAAACCGCTCGACCTGATCACGTTGCGCCAGGCCGACTACGACCGGGTTGCTCAGGCGATCGGCGGGCTGGCCGGCGTCGTGGTCACGCCGCAGGCGGACCTGCTGCCTACCGACGACCGGTTCGCCCCGGCCGTCGTCAGCCAGGTGAAGAAGGCCGTGATCGACGAACTCGACGGCGAGGCGGGCTGGCGGGTGGTCAGCGTCAACCAGAACGGCGTCGACGTCGACGTGCTCAACGAGGTGGCGCCGGCACCGGCGCCGTCCGTCTCGATCAGCCTGGACCGCGCCGTGCAGGACGCCGCCCAGCACGCTGTCGACAACAAGGGTCAGAAGGCGATGATCGTGGTGATCAAGCCGTCCACCGGCGAGATTCTGGCCGTCGCGCAGAACGCCGCTGCCGATGCCGACGGACCGGCGGCGACGACAGGGCTGTATCCGCCCGGGTCGACCTTCAAGATCGTCACCGCCGGGGCGGCCATCGACCGCGACATGGCGACGCCGAACACGCTGCTGGGATGCCCCGGCGAGGCCGATATCGGGCAGCGCGTCGTCCCCAACTACGGCGGGTTCGACCTGGGCGTGGTGCCGATGTCGCGGGCCTTCGCCAATTCCTGTAACACGACGTTCGCCGAACTCGCCAGCAGGATGCCGCCGACCGGATTGACGGTGGCGGCCTCCCAGTACGGTATCGGGCCCGACTACGTGGTCGACGGGATCACCACGGTGTCCGGCTCGGTGCCACCGACCGTCAACCTCGCCGAGCGCACCGAGGACGGCTTCGGCCAGGGCAGGGTGCTGGTCAGCCCGTTCGGGATGGCGCTGGCCGCCGCCACCGTCGCCGCCGGAAAGACGCCGGTGCCGCAACTCATCGAGGGACGGCCGACGACCGTCACCGGTGACCGCTCTCCGATAACCCCTGAGATGCTCGACGGGCTGCGGCCGATGATGCGGCTGGTAGTGACCAACGGCACCGCGAAAGACATCGCCGACTCCGGCGCCGTATTCGGCAAGACGGGTGAGGCCGAGTTCGACGGTGGATCGCATTCCTGGTTCGCCGGCTACCGGGGCGATATGGCGTTCGCCGCGCTGATTGTCGGGGGTGGCAGCTCGGAGTATGCGGTCCGCATGACCAAGTTCATGTTCGACCAGCTGCCGGCCGACTATCTCGCCTGAACCGCATCTCAGGTAATAGCTCGGGGGAGTAACCCGCGAGCCCGTCGAGGGCGGCGCGACGGAGTGGACAACCCGATTGATCACGCTGGGCAACAAGTAGTGATCACGCTGGGAACGAGTAGCCGATCACTCGTGCCCTTCGGTGATCGCGCTCCTTACGCTGCGCTAATCAGCAACATCACTTGGCGGCGGTTTACCGACGTCAACAGCGGAAAGGAAGCATCATGGCTAAGCATCGGGAGATCTCCCAGCATTCGATACAGGCGCGGACACTGATCGGGGGGATGCTGGCGGCGAGCGCCCTGCTAGTCGCGGCACCCGCCGGCAGCGCACTCGCTGCCCCTGGCCCCGACACGGAAACTGCCGGCGGCGCCGGCACGCAAAGTGTTGTTTCGGCAGACCCCAGCGGCATCAACACCCGTGCCGCTGCCGGCCACGCCAGTGGTGGCGGTCACGCCGCCAGCAGTTATCGGTGGCGTTGCGCCCACGGCCCGGGCGTGAGGGCGTGTCTTCCGCCCGGGCACCCGATCGACGTAGTCCTTGCCCACTAGCGGCGAGTGGTTTCGATATCGAGAAGCTCGCACCGGCC
>CAZDYH010000098.1:3430-8950 GCA_964509355.1 uncultured Mycobacterium sp. | reverse complement strand
CCGCGCTACGTTCCGGCGTGCTGTCCCCGACGCTGCCGGTTCCCAAGTCGATTCCACGCCCGGAGTATGTCGGCAAGGCGACCGTACGCGAGGGCTCCGAGTCGTGGGTGCAGACGCCCGAGGTCATTGCGAAGATGCGGGTTGCCGGGCGGATCGCCGCCGGTGCGCTGGCCGAGGCCGGTAACGCGGTTGCGCCGGGCGTGACGACCGATCAGCTGGACCGCATCGCCCACGAGTACATGGTCGATCACGGCGCCTACCCCTCGACGCTGGGCTACAAGGGCTTCCCGAAGTCGTGCTGCACATCGCTGAACGAGATCATCTGCCACGGCATCCCCGACTCGACGGTGATCGAGGACGGCGACATCGTGAACATCGACGTCACCGCGTACATCGACGGGGTGCACGGCGACACCAATGCCACATTCCTGGCCGGGAACGTCGCCGAGGAGCACCGGCTGCTCGTCGAGCGCACGCATGAGGCGACGATGCGCGCGATCAAGGCCGTCAAACCCGGCCGGGCGCTGTCGGTGGTCGGCCGAGTCATCGAGTCCTACGCAAACCGCTTCGGCTACAACGTGGTTCGCGATTTCACCGGCCACGGCATCGGCACCACGTTCCACAACGGCCTGGTGGTGCTGCACTACGACCAGCCCAGCGTCGGCACCGTCATCGAACCCGGTATGACGTTCACCATCGAACCGATGATCAACCTCGGCGCGCTGGACTACGAGATCTGGGACGACGGCTGGACGGTGGCCACCACGGACCGCAAGTGGACCGCGCAGTTCGAGCACACCCTGGTGGTCACCGACGAGGGCGCTGAGATCCTCACGTCGGCCTGATGTGAACGGCGCGCTGCTCGTTGCCGGCACCAGCTCCGACGCCGGCAAGTCGATGGTCGTCGCCGGGCTGTGCCGGCTGTTGGCACGCGAGGGTATCCGGGTCGCGCCGTTCAAGGCGCAGAACATGTCCAACAACTCCGTCGTCACCGTCGACGGCGGCGAGATCGGCCGGGCGCAGGCGATGCAGGCCCGTGCCGCGGGCCTGGCGCCCAGCGTCCGGTTCAACCCGGTCCTGCTCAAACCCGGCAGCGACCGGACCTCCCAGCTGGTGGTGCGCGGGCAGGTCGCGGGAACCGTGAGCGCAGCCGACTACATGCAGCACCGCGAACGGCTCGCGGGTGTCGTCGCCGCGGAATTGGCGACGCTACGAGCCGACTACGAGGCGGTGATCTGCGAGGGCGCCGGCTCGCCGGCCGAAATCAACCTGCGGGCAACCGATCTGGCCAACATGGGGCTGGCCAGAGCCGCGAACCTGCCCGTTGTCCTGGTCGGCGATATCGATCGCGGCGGGCTGCTGGCCCACCTGTTCGGGACGGTCGCGGTGCTGGAACCTGATGACCAGGCGCTCATCGCGGGGTACATCGTCAACAAGTTCCGGGGTGATCCCGCGCTGCTGGCACCGGGCCTCGAGCAGCTGGCCGCGCTCACCGGCCGTCCCACCTACGGCGTGCTGCCGTACACCGACGAGCTGTGGCTCGACACCGAGGATTCGGTGTCAGTGCTGGCGAACCGGGTCGTGGGCGCGCCGCAGCCGCCGCGGGGCGGCCAATGGCTGCGCGTGGCCGCGATCCGGCTGCCGCGGATCTCCAACTCCACCGACATCGAGGCGCTGGCATGCGAGCCGGGGGTGCTGGTGCGCTGGGTCAGCGACCCTGCCGACCTGGCCGACGTCGACGTCATCGTCATCCCGGGCAGCAGGGCGACGGTGGCCGACCTGGCGTGGCTGAAGGACCGCGGCCTGGCCGACGCGATCGCCACGCACGCCCGATCGGGCCGGGCGGTGCTGGGCATCTGCGGCGGATTCCAGATGCTGTGCCTGCGCATCGACGACGCGGTGGAGTCCCGGTCCGGGGTGGTGGACGGACTGGGCCTGCTGGACGCCGACGTGGTGTTCGCGCCGGAGAAGGTGCTGCGCCGGTGGGAGGCTCCGCTCAGCGGCTACGAGATCCACCACGGGCGGCTGGCCCGCTGCGACGCGGCGAGCTGGTTCGATGCCGGCGGAGCGGCGCACGGGTACGTGCGCGGCGCGGTGTTCGGTACGCACTGGCACGGCCTGCTCGACAACGACGACTTCCGGAGACGCTGGCTCACCGCCGCGGCGGCCGCGGCGGGCCGGGACGGCTTCGTGGTCGCCGGGGACGTCGACGTGTCCGCGCGACGGGACGGCCAACTGGACGTGATGGCCGACCTGCTGGGCGCCCACCTCGACGTCGATGCCGTCATCGGACTGCTCCAGACCGGCCCGCCGCCGCGGCCGACGGTCGTCACCGACCTGGGTCGGTAATCTGTGGTCATGATCGGACGGGTTGTGCGGGCAGTCGTCGCGTTAGCGACCGTCGGGGGCCTCAGCACTGGCTGCGCCAGCCCGATCAGCGGCACCCCGACCTGGCCCGGCGCCACGCTGGAGAAGGTGATGCTGACCGCCGCGGACTTCCCGCCGGGCGTGCAGTACGACCGGATCATCGAGCAGCCCGGCCAACCCGACGGCGCCGGTGGCCCCCCGGGGATGCTGTCCAAACCGCAGGGCTGCTCCAACGCACTCACGGATGTCATCGCGGCGTCGGCCGAGCGGGGGCCGGGCAGCGCGGAGAAGTACAGCGTCGCCTACGACGGTGCCCGGATCGTCATGACCGTGCTGTCGTGGCAGCTGAACCTGCAGCGGCTGGAGGCGACCGCCACCCGGTGCGAGCGTTTCGAGGCGTTCTTCGACCCGGCGTCGGAAGGGATTCCGATCACCACGACCAAACTGCCCGGCACCGGGCAGGACGCGCTGGCGTATCAGCAGACGATGCGGTTGAACGGTGCTGAGCGCAGCATCTTCATGTCGTTCGCCAACATCGGGCAACTGGCGGTGTTCGGAATCGCTTTTCCCGCAGCCAATCCGGCGATTCCGGCCAAAGCGTCACTGCCGCAGACATTTCTGGATGTCGTCACCTTGCAGGCCGACCGGATGCGGTCAGTCTGATGGCCTGCTGAGAGACCGACCGGAAACGGCCACCCGGGTGGGCAACTGCCTGTAGCGTGCGGAAAATGCCATCGACGATGGTCACCGTCGACGGGTTCCCCATCCCGGTGGACGTGTCGGGCCCGGAAAAGGGCCCGGTAGTGGTTGTGCTCGGCGCTGCGCACCACGCGACCACCGCCTACGACGCGGTGTGTCAACGCCTGCACACCGCATCGCTGCGGACCATTGTGATCGGCGCGGATCGACGACTGACCGCCAAGTCGGTGATCGGCATCCTCGATGCCCTCAAGGTCCAGTGGGGGGTACTGGTCGGCGATCGCGTGGGTGCCGAACTGGCCTGGGAGCTGGCCGCCACCCGATTGGACCGCTTCGTCGGTCTGGTCGTCATCGACCGCGGCCACCCGCGGGTGGCCGACCTCACCGGCATGATCCGCGACGAGCACTGCCCCCCGGTGGAGATGAACACCACGGCGCTGGTCAGCACCCCGGCCGCGCGGGGGGTGGCGCGCGCCAGCCAACGGTACGTTTACGGGGATTTCCGCCTGGTCGAGCTGCTGGCGCGACGCAACGCCGAGGAGTCGACCGCACAGCTGGCCGCCGAGATCGTGCTGCGGACCAGCACCTGGTAGCCCCCCGGCTATCAGACGACGGAGTCCGCCTCGATCTGCCTGATCGGCCCGGTGAACCACTTCTTCACCGAGACGTGCCAGTAGATCCACAGCAGGATGAGGACACCGCCCACCAGCAGTGGTGTGTAGTTGACGAACTTCCATTCGAAGCTCGGATCCCACGGCATGCCGCCGAGCGAGGTCGGGAACAGGGCGACGATCGAGGTGACCGCGATTTCGGCCAGCGCGATGGGGGCCAACCACTTGTGGTGTCCGCGGAGATTCCAGCTGCCGACCTTGAACGAGTCGCCGGCCTTCCAGCGGTAGTAGATCGGGACGAAGAAGGCCAGGTACAGCCCGACGACGCCGATGGACACCACCGCGAAGAAGGCGACCGGAACGGGTGCACCGTTGATGTCGACCGCGACCAGGGCGGGCAGCGTGATCAGCGCTGCGATCACGGCGGAGAGGATGACAGCGTTCGCGGGCACCTTCTTGGCGTTGAGGTGTGACCACAGCTGGTGGCCCGGTACGGCCCGGTCGCGGCTGAACGCGAAGAGCATGCGCGACGAGCTGGTCATGCAGGCGACACCGCAGAAGAACTGTCCGGCCGTCGAGATCAGCAGGACGATTGCGACCCATTTGGAGCTCATCGCCTGAGCGAAGATCACCGCGACCGCGCCGCCGCCCTTGGACACGGCGTCCGAGTCCTGGACGGCGAACAGGAAGGCCAGCAGCAGGATCCAGCCGCCGATGGCCGAGTAGAAGATGGACCGCCAGATGCCTTTCGCCGCTCCGTTGGCCGCGCTCTTGGTTTCCTCGGACAGATGGGCCGAGGCGTCGTAGCCGGTGATGGTGTACTGGGTCAGGATCGCCGAGATCGGCAGCACGAAGAACAGCCAGCCGAGTCCGGAGGTGGCGCCGGAGAACATGCCGCTGTTGTTGACGGTCTTGGCGAACACATCGGAGAAACTTGCGTGTTGCTCGGGCACCAGGAACAGGATCAGGATCACGGCTGCGGCGCCGAACACGTGCCACCACACCGAGACGTTGTTGATGACGGCCAGCAGGTGGCTGGAGAAGATGTTGATGATCGCGGCCAGGGCCAGAATGATGACGAACAGGATGAAGGTTCTGGTCAGGCTGTAGCCGTTGAGCCAGGTTTCGCTCAAGGTGCCCAGCGTCAGGTCCAGGAACGTCGCGCAGCCGTATGACACCGACGCCACGATGGCGATCAGTCCGATCAGGTTCAGCCAGCCGGTGTAGTAGCCGGCCTTTGCGCCACCGAGTTTGCTTGCCCACCAATAGATTCCGCCTGAGGTCGGGAATGCCGAGACCAGCTCCGACATACACAGGCCGATGATCAGGATGAAGATCGAGATGATCGGCCAGCCCCAGGCGATGGCGGCGGGACCGCCGTTGTTCCAGCCGAGCCCGAACGAGGTGAAGCAGCCCGCCAGGATCGAGATGATGGAGAACGAAATGGCGAAGTTGCTGAATCCGGACCAGGAGCGGTGCAGCTCCTGGGTGTAGCCGAGTTCGGCGAGTTGCCTTTCGTCTTCATTCAGTAGTTCGTGACCCTCTGGCACGGCGATTCTCCTTACTGGACGACTCGAGCGCGGAGTGGACTCACTGCTCGCTGCAACGGGACAATAGAGTGTCATTGGTCTGGTGTCCTACCTTTGGCACCAATGGTTGGCTTTCGGTCAGCTGTCGACGAGGGAGCGCACGTGACTCAACTAGGGCCGACGTCAGGCATGTTGCTGCAGGCCGAGCTGGAGAGTCTGGTCGCCGCAGGTGATATCGACACCGTGATCGTCGCGTTCACCGACATGCAGGGCCGGCTCGCCGGCAAGCGGGTCTCGGCCCGGCACTTCGTCGA
>CAZDYH010000098.1:0-3330 GCA_964509355.1 uncultured Mycobacterium sp. | reverse complement strand
TTGTTCTATGCGCCGAACATCAACTCCTACAAGCGATTCGTCGAAGGCAGCTTCGCACCAACCGCGGTGGCGTGGGGGATGGACAACCGCACCTGTGCGCTGCGGGTGGTCGGTCACGGCCACGGTATGCGGATGGAATGCCGCGCGCCCGGCGGCGACGTCAACCAGTACCTCGCCGTCGCGGCGCTGATCGCCGGCGGCCTGCACGGTATCGACCAGGGGCTCGAGCTGCCGGATGCCTGCGAGGGCAACGCCTACACCAGTGGCGCCGAGCGGCTGCCGACCACCCTGACCGAGGCGGCCGCGCTGTTCGATGGGTCCGCGGTCGCGCGCGAAGCGTTCGGCGCGGAGGTCGTCGCGCACTACCTGAACAACGCCCGCGTCGAACTGGCGGCCTTCAACGCCGCGGTCACCGACTGGGAGAGGGTGCGCGGATTTGAACGCTTCTGAGGCGATCCGGCCCGTCGTGGGCATGACGACCTATCTGGAGCAGGCACAGACCGGTATCTGGGATGTGCATGCCAGCTTCTTGCCGCATATCTACTTCGACGGGCTGACCCGCGCCGGCGGCATCGCCGTGCTGCTGCCGCCCCAGCCGGTCGATGACCACATTGCCGCCCGGGTGCTCGACGGGCTCGACGGGCTGATCATCACCGGCGGCAAGGATGTCGATCCCGCCCACTACGGACAGCAGCCGCATCCGGAGACCGACGTGCCACGCCGCGACCGCGACGTCTGGGAGTTCGCCCTGCTCGACGGGGCGCTGAAACGACGGATGCCGGTGTTGGGCATCTGCCGCGGCGCCCAGGTGCTCAACGTCAACCTCGGCGGCACTTTGCACCAGCACCTGCCCGACGTCGTCGGGCACACCCGTCATCAGGCCGGCAACGCGGTGTTCAACACGTCGGTGGTGCACACCGTGCCGGGCACCCGACTCGCGGCGCTGATCGGGAACACCTCCGACGCGCAGTGCTACCACCACCAGGCCATCGACCGGCTCGGCGACGGCCTGATCGTCAGCGCACGCGACGAGGACGGTGTGGTCGAAGCCGTCGAACTGCCCGGGGACCACTTCGTAGTGGCCGTGCAGTGGCATCCCGAGGAGCGCCTCGACGACCTGCGGCTGTTCGCGGCCGTGGTCGAGGCGGCCCGGGCCCACGCGACAGGGAGGGTTGACGCATGACCACCATCGACCTGATCAACCCCGCGACCGAGGCGGTGCTGCACACCGTCGAGTCGCTCGACGCCGCGGCCGTCGACGATGCGGTGTCACGGGCGCGGAAAGCGCAGCGCGGCTGGTTGGCGCTGGCGCCGGCTGAGCGGGCGGCGGCGCTGCGGGCATTCGCTGCCGCGGTGGACGCCCATGTCGACGAGCTGGCGGCGCTGGAGGTGGCCAACTCCGGGCATCCGATCGCGAACGCGGAGTGGGAGGCCGGCCACGTCCGCGACGTACTGCAGTTCTATTCGGCCAGCCCGGAACGGCTGTCCGGCAGGCAGATTCCCGTCGCCGGCGGCCTCGACGTGACGTTCAACGAACCACTCGGCGTTGTCGCCGTCATCGCCCCGTGGAACTTCCCGATGACGATCGCGTCCTGGGGGTTCGCGCCCGCACTGGCCGCCGGCAACGCGGTGCTGGTGAAGCCCGCCGAGATCACCCCGCTCACCACCATGCGGTTGGCCGAGCTGGCGCTCGGGGCCGGGCTGCCCGACGGGCTGTTCCAGGTGCTACCGGGTAAGGGTTCGGTGGTGGGCGAGCGCTTCATCACCCATCCGGACATCCGCAAGATCGTCTTCACCGGCTCGACCGAGATCGGCACCAAGGTGATGGCGGGAGCAGCGGCCAGCGTCAAGCGGGTCACGCTCGAACTGGGCGGCAAGAGCGCCAACATCGTGTTCGATGACTGCGATCTGGAGCGCGCCGCGGCCACCGCGCCCTACGGCGTGTTCGACAACGCCGGACAGGACTGCTGTGCCCGCAGCCGGATCCTGGTGCAGGCAGGAGTCTACGAGAAGTTCATGGAACTGCTGGAGCCTGCGGTCAAGGGCGTCATCGTCGGTGATCCCGGCTCGCGCGACACCGAGATGGGACCGTTGGTGTCCCGACCGCACTGGGAGACGGTGGCCTCCTACGTAACCGACGACGCCCTCGTTGCGTTTCGCGGCACGGCACCCACCGGGCCCGGCTTCTGGTTCCCGCCCACCGTGCTGACCCCGCCGCGGACCGACCGCACCGTCACCGAGGAGATCTTCGGCCCGGTCGTGACCGTGCTGCCGTTCGACGACGAGGCCGACGCGATCGACCTGGCCAACGACACCCGCTATGGGCTCTCCGGATCCATCTGGACCGATAACCTGTCTCGCGCGCTGCGGGTGTCGCGGGCGGTCGAGTCGGGCAACCTGTCGGTCAACTCGCACTCCTCGGTGCGCTACAACACTCCGTTCGGTGGCTTCAAGCAGTCCGGGCTGGGCCGCGAGCTCGGCCCGGACGCACCGCTGCACTTCACCGAAACCAAGAACGTCTTCATAGCGATCGGAGAAGCACCTTGAGCCCAACCCGGGTAGATTTGACCCAACGGCTCGCGGGCAGGGTCGCCGTGATCACCGGCGGGGCCAGTGGTATCGGCCTGGCCGCAAGCCGTCGGATGCAGGCCGAAGGCGCGACGATCGTGATCGGCGACATCGATCCCAGCGCGGGCAAGGCCGTCGCCGACGAACTCGGCGGATTGTTTGTGCGGGTTGATGTTTCGGACGAGGGCGCGGTCGACACACTGTTCGACACCGCGGCGAAGACCTACGGTTCGGTCGATATCGCCTTCAACAACGCGGGCATCTCACCGCCCGACGACGACCTGATCGAGAACACCGAGCTGCCCGCATGGCAGAAGGTGCAGGACATCAACCTGAAATCGGTCTACCTGTGCTGCCGGGCGGCGCTGCGACACATGGTCCCGGCCCAGCAGGGCTCGATCATCAACACCGCGTCGTTTGTCGCGGTGATGGGTTCGGCGACATCGCAGATCTCCTACACCGCATCCAAGGGTGGGGTACTGGCGATGTCGCGGGAGCTGGGCGTGCAGTTCGCGCGCCTGGGCATCCGGGTCAACGCACTGTGCCCCGGACCGGTGAACACTCCACTGCTGCAAGAGCTTTTTGCCAAGGATCCCGAGCGGGCCGCGCGGCGCCTGGTGCATATTCCGCTGGGCCGATTCGCCGAGCCCGAGGAGCTGGCCGCCGCGGTGGCGTTCCTGGCCAGCGACGACTCGTCCTTCATCACCGCATCGACGTTCATGGTCGACGGCGGCATAAGCTCGGCCTACGTCACTCCGCTCT
>CAZDYH010000097.1:0-11286 GCA_964509355.1 uncultured Mycobacterium sp. | reverse complement strand
GAAGTTGCTCACCCAGGCCTGGACCAGCTCACCGGGTCCGGAGCCCTCGGCGTCCCCGGCGTCCTCGTCGACCGGACGCAGATAGGGCTTGAGGTCCTCCTGCAGCGCCTTGGGGTAGGTGAATCCGATCGTTTCGGCCCAGTCTTCGATGAAGAAGTCGAACGGGTTGATCACCTTCAGGTCGGCGATCAGCCCGACGGTGATGGTCAGGCTCCGGGTGCGGTTGGGAAACACCAGTCGGGCCAGGAAGTTACCGAAGGCGTCCTGCTGCCAGTTGATGAAGTGGTCGCCGGGTTCGACCTGCATCGAGTATGCCTCGATGGGGGTGCGGCAGTGCGGCGCCGGACGCAGCCGGACGACGTGTGGGTGCACCTCCACCAGCCGGTCGAAGGTGTAGCTGGTGCGGTGCTCCAGCGCCACTTTGATACCCACAAGCCTGATCCCATCACACCGGTTGGCAGGGCGCATCGCTCAGCGCGCCTACGCTGGTCCGACCCGCCACGGCCGCGACGCGTGGATTAGGCCGGCGGGCAGGAGCGCAGCGACGCGGGGCCCTAATGGGAATCGATCAGCGGGTCCGTGACGCGTGCCGTCGGCGCACCGACAGCACCAGCACTCCGGCGAGCGTGATGCCGACCAGGTTGACGGCGAGCTGGGCGGCGGATCCGATCGCGACGTCCCAGTCCCCGACCGTCGCGGCGACGACCGCGAACCCGGCCGCGGGCACCGTGGTGACCGAAATGAACACCCCGACCAGCGCGGCGGATTTCGCCGAGACCAACGACAGCATGCCGGCGGCCCCGGCCAGCAGCGCCACAACGAATGACAGCGGGCCGACCTGAAAGATGAAGTCGACCTCTTTCAGTTCACGGGTGTTTTCCAGCGCCACCCAGCCGACGGCCTCTGCGGCCAGCGTGCCGACCGCAGTGACCGCCATCGCCACCGGGAAGCCGACCAGCAGGGCCAGCGACGCCCGGCGAGCCAGGTCGAGGCGGCGCCGGACCAGGGCCACGGCCAGCGCGGCCAACGGCCCGAACTCCGGTCCGACGACCATTGCGCCGACCACGGTGACCGGGGAGTCGGTCACCACGCCGACCGCAGCGATCAGGCAGGCCAGGCAGAGGAACGTGAGAAACGTGACGTTCAGCCCGGACTCTTCCCGCGTGCGCGCCACCAGCTCGTCCCAGATGATCGCGTCCGCGGGATCGCCGACGGCCTTCTTCTCAGCGCGGTACGCCGCGGTCGACAGCACGGTGTCGACCGCATCCAGGGTGATGGCACCGCGGCGCTGCACGCCCAGATCTTTCAGGTCGTCGACGACGTCGTTGGCGCTTTCCCGCGCGATGTCGGCGGTGATCTCGTCGCCGGGCGGGTCCAGCGCGGCGCCGCGGTGTACGACCACGTGCGTCACGCCGGCCTCTCCGTCGAGGATCTCGACCACCCTGTCCCGCAACTCAACCGGTGCGATCACCCGCAAATGCAGCATGCAGGCACAGTATTCGAGGCCGGCTCAGCGAGGACTCGGCGGGATCAACCCGGCGGGCAGCAGCGCAGCGACGCGGTAACAAACCCACCGACGCCTGGCCGGTGCAGGCGCCGAAGACGCTGGTCAAACCTTTCTCGCCGACCGCGACTGACTAACTGGACGCCCAGCTCGTCGGCGGGCACCCGATGGCCCTGCGGGCAGCGGATCTCCACGAACGCGTCCGCCCCGCAGCGAGGTGGGTCAGGCGCAGATGCCCCTACGGCCGACAGACAATGTGCGAGGACGGCGGCATGGCCAACGCCACCACTATCGAGCGGCTCTGGCGGCCGGTACCTCCGCCGAGATGGCAGCCAGGGTTGTGATCGAGGCCTCGCATCGCGACCCTGCCGGCAATCTGGACGAGAATCAGCCCCCGCGCCGCAGCTCGAACAACGGGATGACCCGGCTGGTCGACGTCTGGTAGTCGCCGAATCTCGGCGCCACGGTGACGATCTGGGACCACGCCGCATCCCGCTCGGCGGGCGCCAGCTCGTGCGCCTCCACATCGTAGGACTGCGTGCCCGCCTCGACGTGCGCCCGCGGGTTGGCCCGCAGGTTGTGCACCCAGGCCGGGTCGACGTCCGCCCCGGCGTAGGAGCCGATGATGAGCAGCCTGCCGTCGATGCGCAGATAGGCCAGCGGGTTCAGCCGCGGCTGACCGGACTTTGCGCCGGTGGTCGTCAGCAGCAGCAGGTCTGCGCCCTCGAACGGGCCGCCGACCTTGCCGCCATTGGCGCGGAACTCCTCGACGATGTTCGCGTTGAACACCTTCATGGTCTCGGCGTCGGGTATCTCGTTCACTTTTCCTCCGCGTTATCGTCGGCCTTCTTGGGCCGAGCGTCGATGCCGGACTCCTTGCGCTGCTGTGCGGTGATCGCAGCAGGAGCATCGGTGAGTGGGTCGACCCCGCCGCCGGACTTCGGGAACGCGATGACCTCACGGATCGAGTCCGCGCCGGCCAGCAGCGCAACGATGCGGTCCCAGCCGAAGGCGATGCCACCGTGCGGTGGTGCCCCGAACATGAACGCGTCCAACAGGAATCCGAACTTCTCCTGCGCCTCGCCCGAGTCGATGCCCATCATCGCGAACACCCGCTCCTGGACATCGCGGCGGTGGATACGCAGTGAGCCGCCACCGATCTCGTGCCCATTGCAGACGATGTCGTACGCGTCGGCCAGCGCGCTGCCCGGATCGGTGTCGAAGGTGGCCTCCGACTCCGGCTTGGGCGAGGTGAACGCGTGATGCGGGGCGGTCCACGCCCCGGAACCCACCGCGACGTCGCCGGCCGCGGCCGCCTCATCGGCGGCCTCGAACAGCGGCCAGTCCACCACCCAGGTAAACGCCCAGGCGGCGGGGTCGATCAGGTTCAGCCGGTGCGCGATCTCGACGCGGGCCGCGCCCAGCAGGGCGCGCGACGACTTCGCCGGACCCGCCGAGAAGAAGATGCAGTCCCCCGGGTTGGCGCCGACGTGGGCGGCCAGGCCGTCGCGCTCGGCGTCGGTCAGGTTCTTGGCCACCGGCCCGCCCAGCGTGCCGTCCTCGGCGACCAACACATACGCCAGCCCGCGGTGCCCGCGCTGCTTGGCGAAGTCCTGCCAGCCGTCCAGCGTGCGACGCGGCTGCGACGCGCCGCCGGGCATCACGACCGCGCCCACAAATGGGGCCTGGAAAACGCGAAATGTGGTGTCGGCGAAGAACTCCGCGCACTCGACGAGTTCCAGGCCGAACCGCAGGTCGGGTTTGTCGGTACCGAACCGCCGCATCGCCTCGGCGTAGCCGATCCGCGGCAGCGGCAGCGGCAGGTCGTAGCCGATCAGGGCCCACAGCGCCCGGAGGACCTGCTCGGACACCGCGATGACGTCGTCGGCGTCGACGAAGCTCATCTCCATGTCGAGCTGGGTGAACTCCGGCTGCCGGTCGGCGCGGAAGTCCTCGTCGCGGTAGCAGCGCGCGATCTGGTAGTAGCGCTCCATCCCGGCCACCATCAAGAGCTGCTTGAACAGCTGCGGGCTCTGCGGCAGTGCGTAGAACGAGCCCGGCTGCAGCCGCGCCGGCACCAGGAAGTCGCGGGCGCCCTCCGGGGTGGAACGGGTCAGCGTCGGCGTCTCGATCTCGATGAAGCCATGCTCGGCAAGCACGGCACGGGCGGCGGCATTCACCTTGGAGCGCAACCGAATCGCCGCGCCGGGACCGCCGTCGCGGCGCAGATCGAGGTAGCGGTACTTCAGCCGGGACTCCTCGCCGGCGACCTCGTCGAGCTGGAACGGCAGCGGCGCACTCTCGCCCAGCACGGTCAGCGACGTCGCGTTGACCTCGATCTCACCGGTGGCGATCTCGGGGTTGGCGTTGCCCTCCGGCCGGATCTCGACCACACCCTCGACGGCGATGCAGAACTCGGCCCGCAGCCGATGCGCCTGGGCGAGCACGTCGGCGTCGCGGAACACCACCTGTGACATCCCGGTCGCATCGCGCAGGTCGATGAAGATCACACCGCCGTGATCGCGGCGCCGCGCGACCCAACCGGCCAGGGTGACCTTGAGCCCGGCGTCGGTAGCCCGTAACGAGCCCGCGGCGTGACTGCGCAGCACAAATACTCCCTACCTGGATGTCCTCACGGAATGCCCGACCAGTCTAGAGGGGCGCCGCAGCGGTGCAGTGGCCGGCAATTCGCAGTCAGTGCAGGCCGGCCCAGGCTTCGCGGCGGGGCGCGTCGGGATCGTCCACCGAGACGTCCCGGGCGGACCGGATGACGCGGGTCGCCCGCCGAGCCGTGTCGTAGCGCGGCCAGTCGTCGGTCCATGCCCGGCCTCGCACCCAGCCTTGGGTGGCGAAGTTCAGCCAGGTCCGCTGCATCCGCCGGCCCACCGCAGGCTGCACGCGCTGCCCCAGCGGATGCAGCTTGCGGCCGAGGTAGGAGCCGTAGCTGTGCTGGATGTGCACGATCTCGCTACCGTGCGTGGCTCCCAGGCCAAGCGCCCGCAGCGTCCACGTGGTGTGGTCGAACCGGTACACGTAACTGGGGGCCTGCGCGCTGTAGGCGTCGGCGAACGCCCAGGCCGGGGCGTTGAACATGGCGTCGGACCCGATCGCGACCAGGGCGCGGCGCCGCGGATAGTCCGGGTAGGCGGCGAGCACCCGATCCTCCGCGTCGGGAGCCCGTCGCTCGAAGTACGAGCCGATGCTGGCCGGCGTGGTCGGCAGCATCGGCGGCTTGGTCCACGCGAACATCGACGCCTCGTGGCTGTTGGTCCCGATGATCAGCGGAACCCGTGTCACCGCGCCGTTGCGGGCAGCTTCGATCGGGTGCTGCGGCAGCAGGTCGACACCGTAGGTCAGCCCGTAGGCCAGGGTCGGGGTCGACTGCGCGCTCTGCAGCTGCAGCATTCCGGCGGCGCGGCGCAGCCGTCGCTGCGGCAGCTCCTTCAGTTCGGCCGCGCTGACACCGACCTGCTCCAGGAACCGTTGCGACTGCGCCGCGCGCGTCTCGCGGTCGGCGATCAGCGGCAGCGCCGGGCTCTGTGCGATCGCGCGCGCGAACAGACCGTCAGCGGGGGGGCTGGCCAGCAGCGCCAGCACCGATGTCGCGCCCGCGGATTCGCCGAACACGGTGACCCGATCCGGATCGCCGCCGAACGCCGCGATGTTCTCGCGCACCCAGCGCAGCGCCGCGATCTGGTCGCGCAGGCACAGGTTGTCGTCGAAACCGTCGCCGAGGTCGCCGAGCTCGAAACCGCCGAACACCCCGAGGCGGTAGGTCACGTTGACCACGACGACGGGGCCGTTGGCCGCCAGCCGGGAGCCGTTGTACAGCTGCAGCTGACCCGCGCCGTAGACGAACGCCCCGCCGGGAATCCACACCATCACCGGCAACGAGCCGCCGGTGGCGTTGGATACCGGCGACCACACCGTCACCGTCAGGCAGGCTTCGTCGCGGATCTTGGGGTCGTCGCGACCTCCGCCGACGAAGGACCGGCCCTGCGGCGGTAGCGGCCCGTGCTCGACCGCGTCGCGGACGCCGGTCCATGGCTCTAGCGGCGCCGGTGCCAGGAAACGGCGTTCACCGACCGGCTGCTGGGCGTAGGCCACACCCCGCCAGACCGCGACGCCACCCTCGTTGGTGCCCCGCAGATCCCCCAGCGACGTGTGCGCGACAGTCGAATGTTCGACGATGACGGCCACGCTCGAATCGTAGTGTGGAGGCTGAACGCGCTGGCCCTGAGCCTCAACAGTGGATACAACGCGGCGGTGCGAGCCAGGCCGACAACATCCTGCCTGTCTTGTGCGCACCCTACAGATCGTAATTTTCGCTATTTGTGCTAAAATATGTGTCAGGGTGCGCTCTGCATCCGCAGGTAAATTGAAAGAGTCAAGAAAATATGACACAGGGAACTGTGAAATGGTTCAACGGCGAAAAAGGCTTCGGCTTCATCGCCCCCGACGGCGGCGCTCCCGACGTATTCGTCCACTATTCTGAAATCCAGGGCGGCGGTTTCCGCTCCCTCGAGGAGAACCAGCGGGTCGAGTTCGAGATCGGACAAGGCGCAAAAGGACCTCAGGCAACCGGGGTGACCGCGGTCTAGAGACCTCCACGTACCTGTGGGCCGGCAAGGATCTTATCCTGCCGGCCCACAGGTCTTTTTGGCGTGTGCCAACGGATTCAGCTGCGTACGCCGTCGACATCCCGGTGCGGCCGCGCGACAGGAATCTGTGCGTTGGCGGCGTCCGAGAACGTCGGGTTACCAACCGGTTCCGCGGTAGCATCCGTCGGCGAGACCGGTTCGGTAATCACCGGATGAGAAAACAGATCAGTGTGATCCATGCGCGAAGTCCTTCATTTTGGGCTCTACCCGGGCATAACCGGCCTGGGTACGAGTTGGGAGTCGAGTCAGACGCTGACCGCGGTCGAATCAGATACTGACGCGTACGACGGATGTGCAAACTCTGAACGCCGTCGATATTGCGACGGTGCATTGCTAACGATACACCTACGGAGCGCGCAGGCATCATCAACCCCGCCGGCCGGTCCAAGCGGCCGTGCTGTCCAGCGCCAGCGCGCCACGAAGTCTTGAATGGCCGACTACTTGGTGGGCCAGACCCTCTGGGTGTACATGTTCGCGGGCTGACTACCACTGCCGCAGCGCGCACGACACGCCGCTGCCACCCTGCTGCGACACCACGACCTGGCCGTCAACGGCGATCTCGCAGTGGAATTCCGGGTTGACTCGCAGTCCGCCGCTGGCGGTGACGATGGCCCACTGGTTGGGATCGTTCAACGTGGTCTCGAAAACCCATGGCGAAGCCGGATTGACCTCGACCGTCGCATAGGGCATGTACTGCGCCGAGTCGGCATCGAATGCGGCCCGGCTGGGCGGCTCGGTTGCCATGTAGTAGATCTTCGCGGTCAACCCACTGGTCGTGGTGACCGTGTACTTCACCTGGTGCGGGCTCGGCTCGGCACTTGACGTCGCATGTGAGGCCGCGAGTCCCGCCGCCGCCACAATCAGTGCCGCCCCGGCCCTGCCTGTCGCTTTTCGCATGTCAGTCATATCTGCGAACGCTATCGGATCGTTACAGCTCGCGTGGCTGACGGCGTCTTAGCGAACCAGCCGCGAACGCACCTCGGCGACGACCGATTCCCTCGGCACCGAAACCTGCTCGCCGGTGCTCAAGTCCTTGACGCCTATCGTGGCCGCATCGATATCGCGGTCCCCGGCGACCAACGCGATGGTGGCACCGGATCGGTCGGCGGCGCGCATCGCGCCCTTGAGTCCCCGGTCGCCGTAGGCCAGGTCGACGCGCACGCCGGCGCCGCGCAGCTGCGCAGCCACCTTCACCAGCTCAAGCTTGGCCTGCTCGCCCAGCGGCACGCAGAACACCTCGCAGCGTGCGGCATCGCCGATGGTCTTGCCCTCGGCGCGCAGCGCCAACAGCGTCCGGTCCACCCCGAGTCCGAACCCGACGCCCGACAGGTCCAGTCCACCGAGCCGGCGCATCAGGCCGTCGTAGCGGCCGCCGCCGCCGATACCGGACTGCGCGCCCAGGCGAGAGTGAACGAATTCGAACGTCGTCTTGGTGTAGTAGTCCAGCCCGCGCACCATCCGCGGGTTGATCACATACGGCACGCCGAGAGCATCCAGGTGCGCCAGCACCGTCTGGAAGTGCTGCTTGGCGATGTCGGACAGGTGGTCGAGAATGACCGGCGCGTCAGCGGTGAGCGCCCGGACATCCGGGCGCTTGTCGTCGAGCACGCGCAGCGGGTTGATCTCGGCGCGTTTGCGCGTCGCCTCGTCGAGGTCGAGCGAGAACAGGAAGTCCTGCAGCAGCTCGCGGTACCGGGGACGGCAGCTGTCGTCACCCAGCGAGGTGATCTCCAGCCGGAACCCGTCGAGACCCAGCGACCGGAAACCGGCGTCGGCGATGGCGATCACCTCGGCGTCCAGCGCGGGATCGTCCACGCCGATCGCCTCGACACCGACCTGCTGCAGTTGGCGGTAGCGCCCGGCCTGCGGCCGTTCATAGCGGAAGAACGGCCCGGCGTAACACAGCTTCACCGGCAGCGCGCCGCGGTCCAGGCCATGCTCGATGACCGCGCGCATCACCCCGGCCGTCCCTTCGGGCCGCAACGTCACCGAACGGTCACCCCGGTCCGCGAACGTGTACATCTCCTTGGACACCACGTCGGTGGACTCCCCGACCCCACGGGCGAACAGCGCCGTGTCCTCGAAGATGGGCAGTTCGACATCTCCGTAGCCGGCCTTCCGTGCTGCGCCGAGCAGGCCGTCTCGAACCGCGACGAACTGCGCCGACTCCGGCGGCAGATAGTCGGGTACGCCCTTGGGCGCTTGAAATGCCTGCATATCCGTCACGGAGCCAAACCTTCGAGGAACGGGTTGGTGCGGCGTTCGACGCCGATGGTGGTCGGCTCGCCGTGTCCCGGTAGTACCACGGTGTCGTCGTCGAGCACCAACAGTTTTGTGACGATGGAACCCAGTAGGTCCCGGCCGCTGCCGCCGGCCAGGTCGGTGCGGCCCACTGACTGCCGGAACAGCGTGTCGCCGCTGAATACGACGTCGGCCGGGCCGTCATCGCGGTCGGCGGTCACCCGGAACACCACCGAGCCCGGCGTGTGCCCGGGTGTGTGCTCGACGGTCACCGTGACGCCGGCAATGTCCAGTTTGTCGCCGGCCCCGTCGAACTCGACGACCCGCTTCGGTTCGGAGAACAGGGCGCCGGCGATGACCTGTCCGAGCCGCGGTCCGAAACCCCTGATCGGGTCGGTCAGCATGGTCCGGTCGGCCGGGTGGACGTGGGCGGGGATCCCGAAGGTGTCGCACACCCGCTGCGCCGACCAGATGTGGTCGATATGCCCATGCGTGAGCAGCACCGCCGCCGGAGTCAGCTGATTCTCGTCCAGAATGCGGCGCAGCGGAGCCATGGCGCGCTGGCCCGGGTCGATGACGATCGCGCCGCCGCCGGGCTGCGCCGCCAGGACATAGCAGTTCGTCTGCAGCATGCCTGCGGCGAATCCGGTGATCAGCACGTCGTCCAGTTTCCCATTGCCGGTTCGTGCGGGTCGCGGCGCCCGCGCTCAGCATCGGCTGGCACACTCGGTGCCGACCGACGGACAATCGGCTAATGGACAACCATGGAGGACAGCGGCGGTGCCGACCAACGAACAACGGCGTGCGACAGCCAAGCGCAAACTCGAGCGGCAACTTGAGCGCCGCGCCCAGCAAGCCCGCAGGCGACGGCTGCTGGCGATCGCCGGCGGCGTGGCCGCGGCCCTGATCGCGGTGGCCGCGGTGGTGGCGACGGTGATGGTCACCAAGAAGGACTCCGACAGCAAGACCGCATCGGACACCAGCACCGGCGAGGTCCCGTCGCAGGACGCGACCCAGCCGTCGCCGGCGGCGAACGGGCAGCTGCCGCCCTTCACCCCGGCGGCGGACCTGGGCGCCAACTGCCAGTACCCGGCGTCCGCGGAAGCGGCCAGCAAGCCGGTGGACCCGCCCAACGCGGGCCAGGTGCCGACCGACCCGGCCCAGGTCAGCGTCAGCGTGGTGACCGATCAGGGCAATATCGGCCTGCAGCTCGACAATGCCAAGTCGCCGTGCACCGTCAACAGTTTCGCCAGCCTGGCCCAGAAGGAGTACTTCAACGACACCCCGTGCCACCGGCTGACCACCTCGCCCGGGCTGTCGGTGCTGCAGTGCGGCGACCCGACGGGCAGCGGTTCCGGCGGGCCGGGCTATCAGTTCGCCAACGAGTACCCCACCGACCAGTACCCGCAGGACGATCCCGGGCTGCAGCAGCCCGTCGTCTATCCGCGCGGCACGTTGGCGATGGCCAACGCCGGCCCCGGCACCAACGGCAGCCAGTTCTTCCTGGTGTACAAGGACTCTCAGCTGCCACCGAACTACACGGTGTTCGGCACGATCGACCAGACCGGCCTGGAAACCCTCGACAAGATCGCGGCAGCCGGGGTGGCCGGCGGCGGAGAGGACGGCAAGCCGGCGACCGATGTGACGATCAAGTCCGTGCGCCTTGACTGAGCACTGACTGCGTCACCGATCACCTCGATATACGGCTGGACTGACCACGGTCGAAAGTTCCACATCGGCCAACACGCCTGAATCGTTAGTGTGGGAAGCTGGAGCCCGGCTGCCTCGCAGCCGCAACAGCGAATGCAACGGAGCGTGCGATGACCTTCAACGAGGGTATGCGGATCGACACGAGCACCACGTCGAGCAGCGGCGGTGGCGGCGGTCGCCGCATGGCTATCGGCGGCGGTATCGGCGGGTTGGTGGTCCTGGTGGTCGCACTGTTTCTCGGCGTGGATCCTGGCAACGTCATGAGCCAGCAGCAGATCGCACCGCAGGAGGAGGCCCCGGGATTCGACCTGTCCCAGTGCAGGACCGGGGCGGACGCGAACAACATCGTCCAGTGCCGCGTGATCGCCACCGGCAACTCCGTCGACGGCGTGTGGCAGCAACTGCTCCAGGGCTACCAGCGCCCACAGGTGCGGCTGTTCAGCGGCCAGGTGGACACCGGCTGCGGGCCGGCCACCAGCGATGTCGGCCCGTTCTACTGCCCGGTGGACCAGACCGCATACTTCGACACCGACTTCTTCCAGGTGCTCAAGAACGAGTTCGGTTCCAGCGGTGGACCACTGGCACAGGAGTACGTCGTCGCCCATGAATTCGGCCACCACGTGCAGAATCTGCTCGGCGATATCGGCCGTGCGCAGCAGGGCGCGCAGGGTGCGCAGGGCAACAGCGTGCGCACCGAACTGCAGGCCGACTGCTACGCGGGCGTGTGGGCGCACTACGCGGCCATCACCAAGCAGCAGAGCACCGGCGTGCCGTACCTGGAGCCGCTGAGCGACAAGGACATTGCCGACGCCTTGTCGGCGGCGTCGTCGGTCGGTGACGACCGCATCCAGCAGCAGGCGACCGGACGGGTGAACCCGGAGTCGTGGACGCACGGTTCATCCGAGCAGCGGCAGAAGTGGTTCACCGTCGGCTACCAGACCGGCGACCCCAACAAGTGCGACACCTACAACGCCCCCAACCTTGGGTAGGGCTGCCACCGCAGTGCCCGCGCTCGCCGAGCGCTAGATTCAGAACAGCGTCGCTTGCGCGGGTGCGGTGCTGGCCGCGGTGCCGGCGCTCGGCACGAACCGGGGCTGGTGTCCGGTCAGGCCATGCTTGGCCACCAGCGGTTCGGCCCGCTCGCGCAGCATGCGCCGGTAGGCCGGCGGC
>CAZDYH010000096.1:0-11337 GCA_964509355.1 uncultured Mycobacterium sp. | reverse complement strand
TGCTTTGCCATGTTGGTAAATCGCGACAAATGCAGTTGGTGCGCAACGGTAATCGTCTTCGTCGGGCCATTGCGGTGCTTGCCCAGGATCAGGTCCGCCTCGCCGCCGCGGGGGTCGTCACGCTCGAAAGCGTCTGGGCGGTGCAAGAGTATGACCATATCCGCATCTTGTTCGAGCGATCCCGACTCACGAAGATCGGAAATCATCGGTTTCTTGTCGGTGCGCTGCTCCGGCCCCCGGTTGAGCTGGCTGATCGCCACCACCGGCACCGCCAGCTCCTTGGCCAGCAGCTTGAGGTTTCGGGAGAACTCCGAGACTTCCTGCTGACGGGATTCGAACTTCTTGCCCGAGGTCATCAGTTGCATGTAGTCCACGACGACGAGCTTGAGGTCGGCGCGCTGGCTGAGCCGGCGCGCCTTGGCGCGGATCTCCATCATCGTCAGGTTCGGCGAGTCGTCGATGAAAAGCGGCGCCTCGCTGATCTCGCTCATCCGCCGGGCCAGCCGCGTCCAGTCGTCGTCGCTCATCCGGCCTGAGCGCATGTCGGTGAGTTTGATCTTCGCCTCGGCAGACAGCAGCCGCATCACGATCTCGGACTTGCTCATCTCCAGCGAGAAGATGACGCTGGCCATCCGGTGCTTGATCGAGCACGATCGCATGAAATCCAACCCCAGCGTGGAGTTGTGGGTCGGCACCATTCCCGCACCCGCCAGATAGAGGTGCCCTGGATTATCGACCTCCACACACCGCACCGGCACACTGCCCACCCGGCGGATCCAGTCGATGACGACCGCGGCGCGGCGAGCGGTCAGCGTGTCGGCGCCTCCGTGTCGCAACTGTCCGTCGACGGTGCTGGCCGCGGTGATGGTGTCGGCACCCGACCGCAGCATGGCCGTCGTGCGGATCCCACGACTCGTCGGCCACTGGTGTTGGGCGTCGGCGACAATCACGGTCCCGTCGGAGAACTCGACCTCGTAGCAGGGTCGGCCAAGCATCACCTCCGTCGCGGCCACCACCCGCGTCGGCAGGCCATCGGCTCCGAGCAGCTCATCCCCCACGGCAATGTCGCCCATGGTGGTCCAGCCGGTCGGTGTCGGCAAAGGCGTGTCCAACGCCAACGCCTTCCCGACACCGGGCCTGGCCGCAACGATGATCATCTGACCCGGGTGCAACCCGTTGGTGACGTCATCCAGCTCGGAGAAGCCCGTCGGTACACCGCGCGCCAGGCCGCCGCTGGAGGCGATCGCGTCGATCTCGTCCATCGTCGGCTGCAGCAGATCCTCCAGCGCGACGAAATCCTCCGAGAGCCGCCGATCGGTCACGTCGTAGATCTCGGCCTGCGCACGGTCGACCACCTCGGCGACATCCGACCCCTCGGCGCCGGCGTAGCCATACTGCACCACCCGGGTCCCGGCCTCCACCAGCCGGCGCAGCAGCGCCTTCTCGGCGACGATCCCGGCGTAGTAGCCGGCGTTGGCCGCTGTCGGCACCGTGGAGATCAGGGTGTGCAGATAGGGCGCACCGCCGACCCTGCGGAGCAGGCCGCGGCGATCCAACTCGGCAGAAACGGTGATCGCGTCGGCCGGCTCCCCGCGGCCGTAGAGATCGAGGATCGCGTCGTAGACGTTTTGATGAGCGGGGCGGTAGAAGTCGCCGGGCCGTAGCCGTTCCAGGACGTCGGCGATCGCGTCCTTGCTCAGCAGCATCCCGCCGAGCACGGACTGTTCGGCCGCCATGTCCTGCGGCGGCTGCCGGCCGAAGTCCTCACTCGGTGGGGGACGATCCATGCCGGGCTGCCCGAGGTCGTCGACAACGGCCATGGCGCTCGGCACCTCCTCCCAGTGGTACTCGAACGTAGATTCGATTCCGTCTGTCTCGACCATAGATCCGAGCACCGACACCGCGCTGTCAGAGTGCCGGCGATGCCCCGCAACGGCTCGACGCTAGACGTTGCTGGCGTCCACGCAAACCAGTGCTGTTCATGAACCTGTGCATGGCATGTGGATAGGTGTGCATGCCCATGTTGAGGGGGTGGGGAGAACCTGTGGATCATTGTTGAGAGCTGCTGTATTACCGCAGTTAAGCGGACCACAGTCGCTGGCATTTTCTGTGGATGGGAATCTCTTCGGCGTGTCGAGCCGGGTTGCCACCCCGGGCGTGTTGTATTACCGCGACTTATGCGCCGGGTTAACGGCAAGTTAGATTCGCTGTGCGCGCGACGCGCGAGTAGGTTCGCCAGCTCACACAGCAACGCCCCGGCGCCGCCCGGATACGGCCCCCGCCGGAGGTGTTGGCGCTGCCGCCTAATCCTCGGCGACGACCAGAAGTGAAACCGATGCGTCCACATCCGGGTGCAGGTGCACCGCGATCGGGTGGGCGCCAACCGCCTTGATGTGCGCCTTGGGCAGATGCACGGTCCGCTTGTCCAAATTCGGTCCGCCGGCCTTCTTGATGGCAGCGACAACGTCGCCTGCGGTCACCGAACCGAAAAGTTTGCCCGAATCGGCGGCCGTCTTGACCGGAAGTGAGACCTGGCCCAATCCCTCGATCGCCGTCTTGAGTTCATTGGCGTGCTCGAGATCGCGCACGGTCTTCGTTTCGCGGGCGCGCCGGATTTCCTCGGCCTGTTTCTCCGCACCACGCGAGGCGACGATGGCCAGTCCGCGGGGCAGCAGGTAGTTGCGTCCGTAACCGTCCTTGACCTCGACGGTGTCTCCGGGCGAACCCAGGTGATCCACCTCGGCGGTGAGAATCAGCTTCATCTCTTGTTCTTTCCGTTCTGCTAGCGCGTCGCCGAGCCGAAGGGCAGCAGCGCGACCTCGCGCGCATTCTTCACCGCGATCGCGATGTCACGCTGGTGCTGCACGCAGTTGCCGGTCACCCGGCGCGCGCGGATCTTGCCGCGCTCGCTGATGTAGGTGCGCAGCAGCGCGGTGTCCTTGTAGTCGATCGGCTGCCCCTTCTTGGAGCAGAACACGCACTTGCGTGTCTTGATCGGCTTCTCGGGAGCGGGGCGTCGTTTCGTGGCCTTGGCCATGTGTCTATCTCTTTCGTTCTCTGGTACGTGGTGCGGGGAAGGTCGGGATCAGAAAGGCGGTTCGTCATCGCTGCCGCCGAACGAGCCCGACGCCGGGGCACTGCCCCAGGGGTCCTCGCTCGACTCGCTCGACTCACCGCTGCCGCTGCCGCTGGCGCCGCTGCTGGTGGCCGCCGCGCGTGCGCCACCACCACCACCGAAGCCGCCGCCACCACCACCGCCGCGGGTGGCCTTGTTGACCTTCGCGGTGGCGTACCGGAGCGAGGGGCCGATCTCGTCGACCTCGACCTCGAACACCGTGCGCTTCTCGCCCTCACGCGTCTCGAAGGAGCGCTGTTTGAGCCGGCCGGTGACGATGACCCGTGACCCGCGGGTAAGGCTCTCGGCCACGTTCTCGGCGGCCTCGCGCCAAATGTTGCACCGCAGGAACAACGCTTCGCCGTCCTTCCATTCCCCGCTCTGGCGGTCGTAGATCCGCGGCGTGGACGCCACCGTGAAGTTGGCGACGGCGGCGCCGGACGGCGTGAACCGCAGTTCGGGGTCGGCGGTCAGGTTTCCGACGACGGTGATAGTGGTGTCACCAGCCACAAGGTCCTCCTGGATTCGGCTGTCTGTACGGTCCGGTCAAGCGGCTCATCGCGGAGCCTACGCAAGGCTCATGACAGCCGGCAGACGTTGAGCGACTAGTGCTTGTCGGTGCGCATGACCTTGGTCCGTAGCACCGACTCGTTGAGGCTCAGCTGACGATCCAGCTCGGACACCGTGGCCGGAGCGGCCTTCAGGTCGATGACGGCGTAGATGCCTTCGGCGTGCTTGGCGATCTCGTAGGCCAGCCGGCGACGGCCCCAGATGTCGACCTTGTCGACGGTGCCGCCGTCGTTGCGGACAACGTTGAGGAACGCCTCCAGAGACGGGGCGACGGTGCGCTCGTCAAGGGTGGGGTCAAGAATGACCATGATTTCGTATGGACGCATGAGGACCTCATCACCTCCTATGGTCGTGTACGGCCACGGTCTGTCCGTGGCAGGAGGGTCGCCTGCGTCGGCAACCGGCCCAGGCTACAGGACAAAGCCCTGGCCAGGAAAATCCGGCTATCGCGCGGTCGGCTCCGGAGCACCGGAGCGTCCGCTCTACCGCGGGCGCTGACCCACGAAATCACGTTCGTCGGCATCCACCCGGTCCTCGGTCTCGCGGGCCGGAACGAGCGCTCGCCGTGCCGCGGCCGGGCGCAGCCGGTCCGGCAGCCACCGCGGCGGCGCATCGTCGGCGCCGTCGAAGACGCCACCCGCCGGATCGTCGAGCCGCCCTCCCCAGCGGACCAGGTCGAGGTCGGGCCGATAGATCTGCCTGACCACCAAAGCGCACAACACCACCACCGCGATATCGCGCAGCAGCACTGTCCCGGTAAACCACTGTTCGGGCAGCCCGCGGTTCTGCTGGCCGTACAGATAGAACATCCGGGGCACCCACACCAGGGCATCGATGCTCATCCACGCCAGCAGGATCCGACGGTGCGGCAGGGCCAGCACCGCCAACGGCACCAGCCACAGCGAGAACTGCGGACTCCACACCTTGTTGGTCAGCAGGAACGCCGCCACCACCAGGAACGCCAACTGCGCCACCCGCGGCCGGCGGGGCGCGGTGAGCGCAACGTACGCGATTGCCGCACAACACAACAGAAAGAGCACGGCGACGACGGTGTTCAGGATCACCGGCGGTTGCCAGAAGCCCAGACCGGGATCGAACCCACGCCAACCGGTGAACGACTTGACGACGTTGTACAGCGAGTCCATGTCGTCGCCGCGGCGCGAGTTGAGCCGGAAGAACTCCGACCAGCCGCGTGGGAAGAACAGCATCACCGGCAGATTCACCACCAGCCATGCCGCGACGGCCGCCGCGGCCGTTCGGGCCACCTCGCCGAGACGTCCGGTCCGTATCGCCAGCACCAGCAGCGGAACCAGAAGTAACACCGGATAAAGCTTGGCCGCAACGCCAAGACCGATCAGCACGCCGGCCAGCACCGGTCTTCGACGCGCCCACGCCAACAGCGCGCCGGTCGCGAAAGCTGTTGCCAGCGCGTCGAAATTGGTGAAGATCTGAAAGATCAGCAATGGGGACGCGGCTACCAGCGCCGCATCCCACACCCGGCGGCCCGCCAGGGCGGCGGTGGCCCAGACCGTCGCCAGCCATGCCAGCGCCAACCCGAACGCGGCGATATCGAAGAACACCACCACCTCGGCGACCACCGGGAGCGCGATCAGCTTGCTCAGCGTGGTGTAGGTCTTGGCCAACGCCATCGACAAGTACTGGTACACGCCCGTCAGCACCGGGTATTCCATGTACCGCACCGCCGGTGTGCCGTCATACTGGGTCTGCGGCTTACCGCTGGCGTCGGTCTCGATCCAACTGGACTTATAGGGAAACCTGCCCTGGCTCAACAACTCCGCGCCGTAGAGCGGCACGGTGTCGGAGTAGCAGAGTTGGTAATAGGCGCGTTGATTGTCCCAGTTGGCCACACGTTGATCACCCGTCCCGGTTCCGGTGGTCTGCAGGCAGGCCGACTTCGTCGACCAGCCCAGCGCCAAGAACACCAGCGCGATGGCGAACATGAACCGCAGCGGCGTGAAGATCCGGGCGCGGCCGATCAGCGCGTGCCGACCAACCGGTCCGCCGATGACGTTCGACAGGGCCGCGCCGAGAACGTCTGTGCGACTGGGCAGGTCGCGGTCATCGGCGGTTCGCAGATCCGCGGCCAGCGGCTGCGGCGACACCGTCGCACGGTGCCGTCCGGCAGGCACGCCGCCGGCGACCGAGTCGTCCACCGGCCCCTCAGCCGAAGCGCTCAGCGCGTCGGCGTCCGTCACGGTGGTGGGGGAGGCAGCGGCGGCGGTGGCGCGGGGACGCCGGGCGCGGGCCCAACGGGCACCGTCGTCGGCGGACCGACCGGGATTGTGATGCCCGGCGCCACTTCGATACTCGGCTGAATGACGGTTTCGGTCGGCGGCGGCGACGGCGGCGGCGACGGCGGGAGCGGGGGTTGGGGCGCGGGCGGCGGCGGGGGCGGCGGCGGGGGCGCGGGCACCCCGGCGTATCCGCCTACCTCGGTGGGCTTGGGGAAGGACTCGTTGTCGGTGCCGTCGAGGGCCCCGTCCATCGTCGCCTTCCAGATGTCGGCCGGCAGCCCCGAGCCGTACACCGGCGATCCCCACTTGTTTTCCAGCGGTTTGGTGGTGTCGGTGCTGCCCACCCATACCGCCGTCGACAGCGAGGGGGTGAAGCCGACCATCCAGGCGTCCTTGTTGGCGCCGGTGTCGCCGAGCTGCACGGTGCCCGTCTTGGCCGCCGAAGAACGTCCCCCGGCCAGGTTGTGGCCGTTGGACCAACCGGCGATTGGCTGCATCGCCGCGGTGACGTTGTCGGCAACGGCCTTGTCAATCCTCTGCTCGCCGGCATTGTCGGATGTGCCGGCGTCGAAAAGCACCTGTCCCTCGGCGTTGACGACCCTCTGGACGAAGTGCGGCGCGTGGTAGGTGCCCGAGGCTGCCAGCGTCGCGTACGCCGACGCCATATCGAGCACGCGAGTCTGGTATTGCCCGAGCACAATTCCGTTGGTGGGCGGTCCGCCCTCGCCGTCCTCGGACAGCGTGTGGTCGACACCGGGGAAACTCCGCGCGATACCGGCCTCGTGCGCGGCATCGGCAACGTCCTGCGGGCCGTTCTTCAGCTTGAGCATCAGCCGGTAGTAGCTGGTGTTGAGCGATCGCTTGAGCGCCTCGGCGATGTTGCAGGTACCGCAGCCCGCGCCCTCGACGTTGGTGATCTTGACGTCGTTGACGGTCAACGGCGAGCTGTCCACCTGGAAGCCGAGGCCCATTCCCTGCTGCAGCGCAGCGACCAGCGCGAAAACCTTGAACGCGGACCCGGTCTGCAGGCCGCCCTGGGCGAAGTCGAAGCCGGTCGCGTCGGAACCGCCGTAGTAGGCACGCACACCGCCGGTGCGCGGGTCGATCGACACCACCGCGGCACGCATATCGGGATCCTGTCCGTCGAGGTAATCCGACACCGCTTCCTCGGCGGCCTGCTGAGCCTTGGGGTCGATGGTGGTGGTGATCTGAAGGCCCTCGGTGTTCAGCGTCTGCTCGCTGATGTCGAACAGGTCGAGCAGTTCCTTGGTCACCTGCCGCTCGATCAATCCGTTGGGGCCGGTCGTCTGGTTCTGTGCGCTCGCCTGGTCGGGCGGCACGGTCGGCGGAAAGACCTGTGCGGCGCGGTCCGTCGGCGACAGCGCACCCATGCTCACCATGCCGTCGAGTACCCAGTTCCACCGGGCGGCACTGCCCTCTGGGTCGACGGCCGGGTCCAGCTTCGACGGCCGCTGGATGAGCGCGGCCAGCAGGGCTCCCTCGGCGACGGTGAGTTGCTCGACAGGTTTGTCGAAGTACGCCTTGGCGGCCGCCGAGATACCGTAGGCGCTGCGGCCGAAATAGATGATGTTCAGGTAGGCCTGCATCACTTCGTCTTTGGGCCACTCCCGCGACATCTTCGTCGAGATGACGAGCTCCTTGGCCTTGCGGACCAACCCGCCCAGGCCCGCACGTTGGGAACCGACGAGCGCGTTCTTGACGTACTGCTGGGTGATCGTCGACCCGCCCTGGGTGTCGCCGCCGACGATGTTGTTCTTGACCGCGCGCGCGAAGCCGGAGAACGAGAACCCGGGGTTGGTGTAGAAGTCACGGTCCTCAGCCGCCATGACGGCGTCGCGGACGTGCACCGGTATCTGGTCGATGTTGACATCGACGCGGTTACCTTCGGGCGGCACTATCTTGGCCAGTTCGGTGCCGTCGCTGGCCAGGATCGTCGAGACCTGGGCTGTGCGGATGTCGCCGGGCTTGGGCACGTCGACGATGAGGTAGGCCATGGCGAACGTGACGATCGGCAGCAGCACCACGACGGCCGCGGTGATGTACAGCGCGCGCCGGACCGACTTCCAGTTGATCTGCCGGGCCCGACGGCGCGGCGGCCGGGGTGGCGGTCGGTCACCGGCTTCCGGCGGCAGGTCGCGGGCCGGCGGTTTGGGCGGCGCGCCGTCCAGCGCGGCCTTGACGGCTTCGATCGGGTCCCGCAGCTGTGGTGTGGTGTCGTCGCCGACCGGCGGGATGATCGCCGTCAGCCGGTCGTCGGGAGGGACGGCACGACGCTGGGCGTGGCGACCGGAAGCACCGTCAGCCGCTCGTCCCTTGTGGACGTCAGCGGCTGACCGGTCTTGGCGCCCTTCGTTATTCACTGGCCGTGCGCGCGCCGTCGCGCGCCGGTCGGGTGCCGCGCGAACCCCTCGGTGGGCGGGCGGCGCCGAGCACATAGGACTTGACCAGATGATTCCAGCTGCAGGTCCGGCATACCTCGACAACATGTACCGAGAACTCGGCGTAGCGGGTCGCCAGCAGGACCAACTCCTCGGCGGTACGCGCCGAGCCCGATACCGCGCCCAGATGATCGCCGAACACCCACGACACCAGCGTGAGCTGCTCCTTGCGGCAGATCGGACACATCACCGAGCTGGGCTTCCCGTGAAACTTCGCGGCGCGCAGCAAGTACGGGTTGGCGTCGCAGACTTCGGCCACACCCGTGCGTCCGGAGTACACCTCGGCCAGCAGCGAGCGGCGCCGAAGCGCGTAGTCCACCACCTGTCGCTGCAATCGCACGTGGACCAGAGTACGTCGGCGGTCGCACCGCCGAGGCGCGACCGGCGCCCCGAGCCGCCCAATTTGTGCATCTGGTCCGTGGTGTCAGCGCGCCGACTCTTACGATCATCGTCGTGGCGACGCGGCAATCGGCAGGCACACGGGCCAAGGACAGCGACCGGAACAACACCTGTCAGGCGCTCGACACCGCCCTGAGCGAGGGCCAGTTGTCGATGGAGGAGCATCGGCAACGGGTCAGCGCCGCCACCCATGCCGCCACGTTGGGCGATCTCCAAGCGCTGGTGTCGGACCTGCAGACCGGCAATGCACCCGTCAAGCTGCCCACGCTGAAGTCGCCGTCGCGGTTGGCCGCAGGCAGCGGCGGCTGGGGCATCCGGGCCGCGGCACTGGCGGTGACGCTATTGCTGGGCATCGGCATCGGCTGGGGCCTCTACGGCAACACCAGTTCGCCGTTGAACTTCACCTCCGACCCGGGTGCCAAGGCCGACGGCGTTGCGCCGGTGGTCCTGACCCCGCCGCGGCAGCTCCAGTCGCTCGGCGGAATGACCGGCCTGCTCGAGCAGATGCGCAAGCGGTTCGGGGACACCATGGGGTACCGGCTCGTCGTCTACCCCGAGTACGCGTCGCTGGACCGCGCCGACCCGACCGAGGAGCGCAGGAAGCTCAGCTACACCTACCGGGGTGGTTGGGGCGATCCGTCGAGCTCGGCCAGGAGTGACGACGATGTGCTGGTCGACCTGAGCGCCTTTGATGCCAAGACGATCGTCGGCGTGCTGCGCGGCGCGCCGGAAACGCTCGGGATGAAGCCCGCGGACGTCAAGAACACCTACCTCGTCTTTGACCCCACTGAGGACCCGCTGACACCCGGCGCGCTGGCGATCACGTTGTACGTCTCGGGCGACTACGGCAGTGGCTATATCGAGATGGCCGGCGACGGAACCGTCAAGAATGTCAATTACCCGTCCTGAACCGACATTCCCGCGGGTACGGCGAGCGTGCGTCGAATGCCAGCGTTGACGGCGTGTCGGTGGCCCGACACGCACGCTCGCGGAGAACAGGGCGCCCCGGATCCCGATGTGGCGTCGAATATATCGGTGCGATACTATTGGCCGAGGCGTCAAAACGTCCTAACGGCTGAGCAAGGGAGGTGACTCGATGTTGGAGCTTGCCATCCTGGGCCTCCTTCTCGAATCACCCATGCACGGCTATGAACTGCGCAAACGCTTGACTGGTTTGCTTGGTGCGTTCCGCGCATTTTCCTACGGCTCGCTTTACCCGGCCCTGCGGCGCATGCAGGCTGACGGGCTGATCGTCGAAGACGCCGCACCGGCGGGCACGCCGGTGCTACGGCGTGCCCGCCGCGTGTACCAGCTCACCGACACCGGCCGGCAGCGCTTCGCCGAGCTGGTCGCCGACACCGGTCCGCAGAACTACACCGACGACGGGTTCGGTGTACACCTGGCCTTCTTCAACCGCACACCCGCCGAGGCCAGGATGCGGATCCTGGAAGGCCGCCGCCGTCAGGTGGAGGAACGCCGCGAGGGCCTGCGGGAGGCGGTAGCGCGGGCCAGCAGCTCGTTCGATCGCTACACCCGCCAGCTGCATCAACTCGGGCTGGAATCCAGCGAGCGCGAAGTGAAATGGCTCAACGAACTGATCGCCGCCGAACAAGTGGCGCAGGCCCGCGCCGAGCAGCCCTAGCAACTACTGATCAGCACGACATTGGTACGAGAAGGAGAACGTCCATGACCGAGCACACCACCGGAGCGTCGAACGACGTCCGAGTCGCGATAGTCGGTGTCGGTAACTGTGCGTCGTCGCTGGTACAGGGCGTGCAGTACTACCAGGACGCCGACGAGCATGCGTCCGTCCCCGGACTGATGCACGTGCGCCTGGGCCGGTACCACGTGCGCGACGTGAAGTTCGTCGCCGCGTTCGACGTGGACGCCAAGAAGGTCGGTTTCGACCTGTCCGAGGCGATCTTCGCCTCCGAGAACAACACCATCAAGATCGCCGACGTGCCGCCCACCAACGTGGTGGTACAGCGCGGACCGACCATGGACGGGATCGGTAAGTACTACGCCGAGACCATCGAGCTGTCGGATGTCGAGCCCGTCGACGTCGTCAAGACGCTGAAAGACGCCAAGGTCGATGTGCTGGTGTCCTATCTGCCGGTGGGCTCCGAAGAGGCCGACAAGTTCTACGCCCAGTGTGCGATCGACGCCGGAGTGGCGTTCGTCAACGCGCTGCCGGTGTTCATCGCATCCGACCCGGTGTGGGCCAAGAAGTTCGAAGATGCGGGCGTCCCGATCATCGGCGACGACATCAAGAGCCAGGTCGGCGCGACGATCACCCACCGCGTGATGGCCAAGCTGTTCGAGGATCGTGGCGTGCAACTCGACCGCACGATGCAGCTCAACGTCGGCGGCAATATGGACTTCCTCAACATGCTCGAGCGTGAGCGGCTCGAGTCGAAGAAGATCTCCAAGACCCAGGCCGTCACCTCGAATCTCCAGCGCGAGTTCAAGACCAAGGACGTGCATATCGGCCCGTCCGATCACGTCGGCTGGCTCGACGACCGCAAGTGGGCCTACGTCC
>CAZDYH010000095.1:2320-11401 GCA_964509355.1 uncultured Mycobacterium sp. | reverse complement strand
GCCGACCTCGGTGGCTGGAACACCGTTGATCCCGCGTTGTTTGATAAGGAGAACGGCACCATCACCAAGATCTACAAACAGGCGACTGGATGACAGCTGCGATCGAGCCAGACACCGAGGTCGAGCGGCCTCCGGGCCCGGTGAACGGGCGCGAGGGCAGCACGTCGCTGCGGGTGGGCGTCGCGGTGACCTGGCTCAGCGTGATCGTGCTGTTGCCGCTGGCCGCGATCATCTGGCAGTCCGCGGGCGGCGGCCGGGCGGCTTTCTGGTCGGCGGTGACCTCCAACGCCGCGCTGGACGCCTTCCGCGTCACGCTGACGATTTCGGCTGCTGTGGCGGTCGTGAACGTGGTCTTCGGCCTCCTGGTGGCCTGGGTGCTGGTGCGGGACGACTTCGCGGGCAAGCGGTTCGTCGACGCCCTGATAGACCTGCCGTTCGCGCTGCCGACCATCGTCGCAAGCTTGGTCATGCTGGCGCTGTACGGGCCGAGCAGTCCGGTCGGCATCCACCTGCAGCACACCCAGTGGGGTGTCGGCATCGCGCTGTTGTTTGTCACCCTCCCGTTCGTGGTGCGGTCGGTGCAGCCGGTGCTGCTCGAACTGGACCACGAAATCGAGGAGGCCGCCGCGTCGCTGGGCGCCAGCAACTCGACGATCTTCACCAACGTGATCCTGCCGGCACTTTTGCCGTCCCTACTGTCCGGAGCGGGTCTGGCGTTCGCCCGGGCCATCGGGGAGTACGGCTCGGTGGTGCTGATCGGCGGCGCGGTGCCGGGCGAGACCGAGGTGGCGTCACAGTGGATCAGGACGCTGATCGAGAACGACGACCGCACCGGGGCGGCCGCGATCTCGATCGTGCTGCTGGCGTTCTCCTTCGTCGTGTTGTTCATCCTGCGCACGGTGGGATCGCGGGCGGCCAAGCGGGAGGAGTTGTCCCGGTGAACACCTCACCGCTGGTCCGCTATCTTGCCCGCTACGTCGCGCTGGCATACCTGGCGGTGCTGTTGATCGTCCCGGTGTCGCTGATCCTGTGGCGCACCTTTGCGCCGGGGTTCGGCGCATTTGTCGCTTCCATCACCACGCCGGCGGCGATCTCGGCACTGCAACTGTCACTGCTGGTGGTGGCGATCGTGGTGCCGCTCAACGTCATCTTCGGTGTCCCCACCGCGCTTGTTCTGGCGCGCAACAGATTCCGCGGCAAGGGCGCGCTGCAGGCGATCATCGATCTGCCGTTCGCGGTGTCGCCGGTGGTCGTCGGTGTGGCGTTGATCCTGTTGTGGGGGACGGCCGGCGCGTTCGGCTTCGTCGAAAACGACCTCGGCTTCAAGATCATCTTCGGTTTCCCGGGCATCGTGCTGGCCAGCGTCTTCGTCACCATTCCGTTCGTGATTCGCGAGGTCGAACCGGTGCTGCACGAGCTCGGTACCGACCAGGAGGAGGCTGCGGCCACGCTGGGCGCCAACTGGTGGCAGACGTTCTGGCGGATCACGTTGCCGTCGATCCGCTGGGGGTTGACCTACGGCGTGGTGCTGACCGTGGCTCGCACCCTCGGTGAGTACGGCGCCGTTATCATGGTGTCGTCCAACCTGCCCGGAAAGTCCCAGACGCTGACGCTGCTGGTGTCCGACCGGTACAACCGGGGCGCCGAATACGGCGCCTACGCCGTCTCCACGCTGCTGATGGCGGTCGCGGTGATCGTCCTCATTGTGCAGGTGGTTCTCGACGCACGACGTGCCCGCACGGCAAAATAGGCGCAACTGGGAGAGATGGACATGACCGACGCGATTACCGTCCGCGGTGCCAACAAGCACTACGGGGATTTCGCAGCGCTGGACAATGTCGATTTCGTAGTGCCGGCAGGCTCGCTGACCGCACTGCTGGGCCCCAGCGGCTCGGGAAAATCGACGCTGTTGCGCGCGATCGCCGGTCTCGACCAGCCGGACACCGGCACCATCACCATCAATGGCCGCGATGTCACCCGGGTGCCGCCGCAGCGGCGCGGTATCGGGTTCGTCTTCCAGCACTACGCGGCCTTCAAGCATCTGACGGTGCGGGACAACGTCGGCTTCGGCCTGAAGATCCGCAAGCAGCCCAAGTCCGAGATCAAGGAAAGAGTCGACAACCTGCTCGAGGTGGTGGGCCTGACCGGATTCCAGACCCGCTACCCCAACCAGTTGTCAGGTGGCCAGCGCCAGCGCATGGCACTTGCCCGCGCGCTTGCGGTCGACCCGCAGGTGCTGCTGCTTGACGAGCCGTTCGGTGCGCTGGATGCCAAGGTGCGCGAGGACTTGCGGGCCTGGCTGCGCCGGCTGCATGACGAGGTGCACGTCACCACCGTGCTCGTCACCCACGACCAGTCCGAGGCGCTCGATGTCGCCGACCGGATTGCGGTCATCAACAAGGGCCGCATCGAGCAGGTCGGGTCGGCCGAGGACGTCTACGATCGGCCTGCCAACGGCTTCGTGATGTCGTTCCTTGGTGCGGTTTCCGCGCTGAACGGCATTCTGGTGCGCCCGCACGACATCCGGGTGGGCCGCAATCCGGAGATGGCGATCGCGGCCGGTGACGGCACCGCGGAGTCGACAGGCGTGGTGCGGGCAACCGTCGACCGCGTGGTGTACCTCGGCTTCGAGGTACGCGTCGAGCTGACCAGCGCCACCACCGGCGGTCCGTTCATCGCACAGATCACCCGCGGCGACGCAGAGGCGCTGGCATTGCGTGAGGGCGACACGGTCTATGTGCGGGCCACCCGCGTTCCACCGATTTCAGGCAGCGTGCAGATGCCCAAAGCCGATGACGCCGACGAGGAAACGCTGACGTCAGCCTGAAGCGCTCAGGCCGCAGCCCGACTGGCCATGGCCTGGTCGAAGCGGTCCAGGACGGTCGCGGCCACCAGCCGATGCGCGCCCAGCGGCGGGGCCATCGGAATGCCGGCGCTGCGGGCGAAGTCGGCGACCCGGTCGGTGATCCGCCCCGGGGCCAGGAACCACGGCACGACCACGAGCCGGGCGGCGCCGCGTGCGCGCAGTTGCTCCGCGGCCTGCGCGACTGACGGATGAGGTCCGGTCGCGAAGGCGGTCACCGCGCCGGCCCACCGGGTTGCGGCCGCCAGCGCGGGGGCCACCGTCGCCGTCTGGGCGTTGACCGCGGCGTCGGTCGATCCCACCGCGGCGACCAGCACACCCAGCCCGCTGTCCCGTCTCGACACGCCCAGCCGGGCCAGCCGCTCACGCAGTACCCGAACCAGCCGGTCGTCCTCGCCCAGCACGTCGGCCTGTCGGACCCGCAGCCGCACACCCGAGTCGGCGATCAGCCCCGGAATGTCGACGCGGGCGTGGTAGGCGTTGGCCAGGAGCAGCGGGGTGACGACCGCGGCGCGTTCTTTCTCCCGTGCCAGGTCGGACAGCACGTCGCCCAGTCTCGGCGAGTTCTGTTCGCAGAAGGCGGCTCGCACATCGAGGTGGGGGCGCATGCGGCGCAGTTGGCTGACCACGGCGTGCGTGGTGGCCGACGACCGCGGGTCGGTGCTGCCGTGCGCGGTGAGGACCAGGGTGGTCACGAGGCGTGCAGTCCGCATTCGGTCTTCGGCAGGCCCTGCCAACGGCCGCTGCGCGGGTCGGCGCCGTCGGCCGGCTTCATCGTGCACGGTGCGCAGCCAATGGACGGATAGCCCTCGTAGACAAGCGGATTCACCAGTAGGTCGTTCTCGTCGATGTAGTGCTGCATGTCCTCGTCGGTCCACGCCGCCAGCGGATTGATCTTCACCAGCTTGAACGCCTCGTCGAAGCTGATCGTCGGCGCGTTCGCCCTGGTCGGCGTCTCGACCCGACGCAGGCCGGTGACCCAGGCCGAATACCCGCGCAACGCCTTGCCCAGCGGCTCGACCTTGCGCATCCGGCAGCACTCGTTGGGCTCGCGGGCGAACAGGTCCTTGCCGTGCAGCTGGTCCTGCTCAGCCACCGTGTGCTCGGGGGTGACGTTGACGACGTGCACGTCGTATACCGCCTCGACCGCGTCGCGGGTGCCGATTGTCTCGGCGAAGTGATAGCCGGTGTCCAGGAACAGCACGTCGACGCCGGCGCGGATCTTCGCGGCCAGATCTATCAGCACCGCGTCCTGCATATTGGCGGCCACCACGTAACTGCCGCCGAAATTCTCGTCGGTCCAGCGCAACAACTCGCTTGCGTCGGCGCCCGCCGACTCGGCCGCGCCGCGCGCCGCCAGCTCCCGCAAGTCCGCTTCTGTCATCAACACGCCTCTACTCATCTATTCACCGCAAGTCACCTATTTACCGCAAGTCGGCTTCGTCGGCTCGTAACGCCCACTTCGCGAAACGCTCTCCCTCGCCGCGTTGTTTCACGAAGTTGTGAACCACCCGGTCGATGTAGTCGCCGAGCTCGTCGCTGGTGACTTTGTGCTGCCGCAATTTGCGTCCGAAACCGCTGTCCAGGCCCAGGCTGCCGCCCAGATGCACCTGGAAGCCCTCGGTGTGGCCGCCGTCGCCGTCCTCGACGACCTGACCCTTGAACCCGATGTCGGCGACCTGGATCCGCGCGCAGGAGTTGGGGCAGCCGTTGATGTTGATGGTGATTGGCACGTCGAGCTCAGAGTTGATGTCCCCGAGACGGCGCTCCAGCTCCGGGACCAGCACCTGGGAGCGCTTGCGAGTCTCGGCGAACGACAGCTTGCAGAACTCGATACCGCTGCAGGCCATCAGGTTCTTGCGCCAGTGCGACGGCCGCGAGGGCAGGCCAAGAGCGTCCAGTCCGGCGATGAGTTCGTCGAGTCGATCGTCGGGGACGTCGAGGACGATCAGCTTCTGGTAGGGGGTGAACCGGATGCGATCGGAGCCGACCTGTTCGGCCAGATCGGCGACCGCGGACAAGATGGTGCCCGACACCCGCCCGGCGATCGGTGCGACACCTACCGCGTTGAGCCCGTTCTTGAGCCGCTGCACGCCGACGTGGTCGATCGGGTGGATCACCGGCTCGGGCGCCGGTCCGTCGATCAGCGGCCGCTTCAAGTACTCGGTCTCGAGAACTTCCCTGAACTTCTCGACGCCCCAGTCCTTGATCAGGAACTTCAACCGCGCCTTCGACCGCAGCCGTCGGTAGCCGTAATCGCGGAACGCCGAGACCACGGCCTCCCACACCTCGGGCACTTCGTGCAGCGGCACCCATGCACCGACCCGTTGGCCGAGCATCGGGTTGGTGGACAGGCCGCCGCCAACCCAGAGGTCCAGTCCGGGGCCGCGCTCGGGATGGTTGACCCCGATGAACGCCACATCGTTGACCTCGTGCACGACATCCTGCAGACCCGAGATCGCGGTCTTGAACTTGCGCGGCAGGTTCGCGTACTCCGGCTTGCCGATGTAGCGCCGCACGATCTCGTCGATCGCCGGCGTGGGGTCGAGCACCTCGTCGACCGATTCGCCGGCCAGCGGGGAGCCGAGCACCACGCGCGGGCAGTCGCCGCAGGCTTCGGTCGTGTGCAGACCGACGGCGTCGAGCCGCTTCCAGATCTCGGGCATGTCTTCGACCCGGATCCAGTGGTACTGAACGTTCTCGCGGTCGGAGATGTCAGCGGTGTCGCGCGCGAACTCCGTGGAAAGCTGGCCCAGGGTGCGCAGCTTCGCCACCGAGAGCGCGCCGGCGTCGCAGCGCACCCGCAGCATGAAGTACTTGGCTTCCAGGACGTCGATGTTCTCGTCGCCGGTCCAGGTGCCGTCATAACCCTGCTCACGCTGGGTGTACAGGCCCCACCAGCGGAACCGGCCCCGTAGGTCGGTCTTGTCGATGCTGTCGAAGCCCCGCTGGGCGTAGATGTTCTCGATGCGGGCCCGCACGTTGAGCGGGTTGTCGTCCTTCTTGGTTCGTTCGTTGGCGTTGAGCGGTTCGCGGTAACCGAGTGCCCATTGGCCTTCGCCGCGCCGTTTGGCCGGACGTGGCGGATGTGTCATGGCGATTGGCCCTTCGGGAGGGCTGGCGTTGGGACCGCGCACGACACCGATGGCTGTTCCGGCGGCGCAGATCCGGCGGCCAGCTGGAAGTACAGGTGGGCAGGTCTACGAGGTCAAGACAGACAGCGACAGCTACACACGCGCTTGAAGTCGACATGCCGCCGCGCCACCAGAGAGACTCGGCGCTGGCGCTGCATCAGGCGTGAGGCGGGCACCCGGTCATTGTGCCACGGACACCGCAAACCCTGCCGACCGGGTCAAAGTCGCGATCACGGTGAGCAAAACCCGTCTGGGAGACTCGTAGGTATGACGGTCGGCGCCGGCCAATCCGGCCAAGCGGTCAGCCTGCCCGACGTTCAGATGACGTCCGGCGGGCCGTTCGGCATCTATGTGCACGTGCCGTTCTGCGCGACCCGCTGCGGGTACTGCGACTTCAACACCTACACGCCTGCAGAATTCGATGTCGCCGGCCCGGCGGCTCCGGAACTCGATGTCGCCGGCCCGGCGGCTCCGGAACTCGGCGGAGCCAACCCCGACAGGTGGCTCGAGGCGCTGCGCGTCGAGCTCGACCTGGCGGCTGCGCGGCTCGGTGCGCCACCGGTCGACACGCTGTTCGTCGGCGGCGGGACGCCGTCGGTGCTGGGCGGTCACGGCCTGAGCGCCGTGCTCGATGCGGTCCGCGACAGTTTCACGCTGTCGCCCGGTGCCGAAGTCACCACCGAGGCCAATCCAGAGTCGACGTCATCGGACTTCTTCGCCCAGATCCGGTCGGCGGGCTACACGCGGGTGTCGCTGGGCATGCAGTCGGTGGCGGCGCGGGTGCTGTCGGTACTGGACCGGGTGCATTCGCCCGGGCGCGCGCTGGACGCCGCGGGTGAGGCCCGGGCGGCGGGTTTCGAGCACGTCAACATCGACCTGATCTACGGCACACCGGGGGAGTCCGACGACGACCTGCTGCGGTCTGTCGACGCGGCGCTGGGCGCGGGTGTCGACCATGTCTCGGCCTACGCCCTGGTCATCGAGGACGGCACCGCGCTGGCCCGACGGGTGCGCCGTGGAGAGATCGCCGCGCCCGATGACGATGTGCTGGCGCATCGCTACCAGCTGCTCGACTCCCGGTTGTCGGACGCGGGGCTGCGTTGGTACGAGGTGTCCAACTGGAGCCGTCCGGGCGGCGAGTGCCGGCACAACCTGGGTTACTGGGACGGTGGCCAGTGGTGGGGCGCGGGTCCGGGCGCACACGGGTTCGTCGGCTCGACGCGGTGGTGGAATGTCAAGCACCCCAACGCTTACGCGCAACTGCTGGCCGAGGGGACGGTTCCGGTCGCCGGCTTCGAACAACTCGACACGGGTGATCTGCACACCGAGGACGTGATGCTGAGGATCCGGCTGCGTGGCGGGCTGCCGCTTGCCGTGCTGAGCGATGCTGAACGTCAACGCGCCTCGGTCGCGGTTGGCGACGGGTTGCTGCTGTTCGACCGAGATCGCCTGGTGCTCACCGACCGGGGCCGGTTGCTGGCCGACGCCGTGGTGCGCACCCTGCTGGACAGCTAGCGGCTAGCCTAAGTCGGCCGATCTGGCGGCATGTCCATATCGAGAATGCGCGCGTGCAGCACCGTGCGGTTCCGCAATGCCGCGCGGACGGCGCGGTGCAGCCCGTCTTCGAGATAGACGACGCCCCTCCACTTCACCGCGTGCGGAAACAGGTCGCCGTAGAACGTCGAGTCTTCCGACAGCAGACGGTCCAGCGCGAGCACGGTCGTCGTGGTGACCAACTCGTCGAGGCGGATCTGCCGGGGCGGAATCTGGGACCAGTCCCGATAGGACAGCCCGTGTTCGGGATACGGTTTGCCTTCCCGCACACCCTTGAAAATCATCGGGGAAACCTCCCCCGAATCGGCGTGACCATTCCCGAAAGGCTAGTCCTCGCGCGCCGGGATGGCAGTGTTGGACGAGTTCGGCACGGCCGTACCAATCGGTCGGCGGGCGCACATCCCGCCCGGCCCGCCCGGCATGCGCGCGGTATTACTGCTGCTGATGAACGTAAAATGGCTGCGAACGGGAGGTGCACGGAATGGGAAGTGCCGACGATCGTCGCTTCGAGGTGCTACGTGCCATCGTCGCTGACTTCGTTTCAACCAAGGAGCCGATCGGCTCCAAGGCACTAGTCGAGCGCCACAACCTCGGTGTCTCCAGCGCCACCGTCCGCAATGACATGGCGGTGCTGGAGGCCGAGGGCTACATCACCCAGCCGCATACCAGTTCCGGTCGGGTGCCCACCGAGAAGGGCTATCGCGAGTTCGTCGACCGGCTCGACGACGTCAAGCCGCTGTCCTCGGCAGAACGACGCGCGATCCTGACGTTCCTGGAATCCGGCGTGGACCTCGATGACGTGCTGCGCCGCGCAGTACGGCTGCTCGCACAGCTCACCCGCCAGGTGGCCGTTGTCCAGTACCCCACGCTGTCCACGTCGACGGTCCGCCATCTGGAAGTGGTCGGCCTGTCGCCGGCCCGGCTGCTGATGGTCGTCATCACCGATTCCGGCCGCGTTGACCAGCGCATCGTCGAGCTCGGCGACGTCATCGACGACCACCAGCTGTCCCAGCTGCGGGAGATGCTCGGCCAGGCCCTGGAAGGTAAGAGGCTGTCGGCGGCGTCGGTCGCGGTGGCCGATCTGGCCAGCCAGCTCGACGGCTCCGGCGGACTGGGCGACGCCGTCGGCCGGTCGGCGACGGTGTTGCTCGAGTCGCTCGTCGAGCACACCGAGGAACGCCTGCTGCTGGGTGGAACCGCCAACCTGACCCGCAACACCGCCGACTTCGGCGGTTCGCTGCGGTCGGTTCTGGAGGCACTCGAGGAGCAGGTCGTGGTATTGCGGCTGCTGGCCGCCCAGCAGGAGGCCGGCAAGGTAACGGTGCGCATCGGTCACGAGACGGAGGCCGAGCAGATGGCGGGTACCTCGGTGGTGTCCACCACCTACGGCACTTTGGGCACTGTATTCGGCGGCATGGGTGTGCTGGGCCCCACTCGAATGGACTATCCGGGAACTATCGCTAGTGTCGCTGCGGTTGCTTTGTATATCGGCGAGGTACTCGGGGCCCGATGAACGAAGTGAAGAGGGCG
>CAZDYH010000095.1:0-2220 GCA_964509355.1 uncultured Mycobacterium sp. | reverse complement strand
TTGCTTTGTATATCGGCGAGGTACTCGGGGCCCGATGAACGAAGTGAAGAGGGCGATCGGTTCCGGCCCGATGAACGAAGTGAAGAGGGCGATCGGTTCCGGCCCGATGAACGAAGTGAAGAGGGCGATCGGGATTAGGTTTGAAGTGCCGCTCGGCGCGGCAGGGAAAGGTTAGGCGTGGTGCGCGACTACTACGGTCTGCTCGGCGTGAGCAAGGGCGCGAGCGATTCGGAGATCAAGCGCGCGTACCGGCGGCTGGCGCGTGAGCTTCATCCCGATATCAACCCCGATGAGACCGCTCAGGCGAAGTTCAAGGAGATCAGCGCCGCCTACGAGGTGCTGAGCGATCCCGAGAAGCGGCGCATCGTCGATCTCGGCGGCGACCCGCTGGAGAACGCCGCGTCGGCCAACGGCTTCGGTGGATTCGGCGGCCTGGGGGACGTGTTCGAGGCGTTCTTCGGGGGCGGCTCGACCTCGCGCGGTCCCACCGGGCGGGTGCGGCCGGGTTCGGACTCGCTGCTGCGGATGCGTCTGGATCTCACCGAATGTGCCACCGGCCTGACCAAGCAGGTAACGGTCGACACCGCCGTGCTGTGCGACCTCTGCCAGGGCAAGGGCACCAACGGCAACTCCACCCCGCTGGCGTGCGACACCTGCGGTGGTCGCGGGGAAGTGCAGAGTGTTCAGCGCTCGCTGCTGGGACAGGTGATGACATCGCGGCCGTGCCCGACATGCCGCGGCGTCGGCGAGGTCATCCCCGACCCGTGTCACCGCTGCGGTAGCGACGGCCGTATCCGGTCCCGCCGGGAGATCAGCGTGAAGATCCCGGCCGGCGTCGGCGACGGCATGCGCATCCGGCTGGCCGCGCAGGGCGAGGTCGGGCCCGGCGGCGGGCCGGCCGGCGATCTGTATGTCGAGGTCCACGAACAGCCGCACGACATCTTCGTCCGCGACGGCGACGATCTGCACTGCACCATCTCGGTGCCCATGGTGGATGCGGCGCTGGGGACCACCGTCAAGGTGGACGCGATCCTGGATGGTCTGACCGAGCTCACCATCGAGCCGGGCACCCAGCCCGGGTCGGTCACCACACTGCGCGGTCACGGCATGCCGCATCTGCGCTCGGGGGTTCGCGGCGATCTGCACGCCCACATCGAGGTTGTCGTCCCGTCGCGTCTGGACAACCGTGACAGCGAGCTGCTGCGGGAGCTGAAGAAGCGCCGAATTCGCGATGTGGCGGAGGTTCGGTCCACGCACACCGCCACCAGCGGACTGTTCAGCAGGCTGCGCGAAACCTTCACAGGTCGCTGACCGCCCCCCATGGTGGCGCCGCTGTTCTACGTCGACGCGCTGCCCGAAGTCGGTGAAGTGGCAGTCGTGGGCGGCGACGAAGGATTCCACGCCGCAACCGTGCGCCGGCTCCGTCCCGGTGAGCACCTCGACATCGGTGACGGCGCCGGCGCGTGCGCACGTTGCCTGGTCGAGGACGCCGGTCGTGGTGGGCTGCACGCCCGCGTGCTGAACCGCTGGACGGTCGCGCCGCCGACGCCACCGGTGACGGTGGTGCAGGCGCTGCCCAAGTCCGAGCGGTCCGAGCTGGCGATCGAGCTGGCCACCGAGGCGGGTGCGGACGCCTTCGTCGCCTGGCAGGCATCCCGATGCGTGGCCCGGTGGGAGGGTGCGCGCATCGACAAGGGTCTGCGGCGCTGGCGCGCGGTGGCCCGCTCGGCGGCGCGTCAGTCCCGGCGTCCCGCCATTCCGCCGGTAACCGGCGTGGTTTCCACCGCAGAACTGACGCAGCGGGTCAGCAGCGAGGTGGCCTCGGGTGCTCTTGCTTTGGCCCTGCACGAGTCGGCGACCGATGCGATGACGGAACTGAATGTGGCACAAACTGATTCGCTGATGCTTATTGTCGGCCCGGAGGGCGGTATCGCCGATGACGAGATCGCGGCGCTGACGGCGGCCGGCGCCATCGCGGTCCGGCTGGGACCGACCGTGCTACGCACGTCGACGGCGGCCGCCGTCGCACTGGGGGCGTTGGGAGCACTGACTTCCCGGTGGACATAGCGACCCGGTGGTCGGCACTGAGGTAACGGATTGCCCAGCCGCTGCCTGCGTGAGACTCTCCCATGCAGGTCCCCTCGAAGGGAGAGCGCCGTATGACCGACAGTGCATACGACCTGGGTGCCGTTTTCGACGAGCACGTCGCGGACGAATTCG
>CAZDYH010000094.1:9702-11471 GCA_964509355.1 uncultured Mycobacterium sp. | reverse complement strand
TCGTCGGCGCGTGCTGCCACCCTCGGTTGGCACTCGCGGTACGGTCTGGGATCGTGACGATTCCGCACGTGCCGACCTATATCCCGGTGGAGGTGTGCAGCAGCGTCGGGCTCGACCCGTCGACGCCGCTGGAGCAGTGCATGGACAAGGTGAAGGCCGACGTCGCCGAGGACGGGGTGGCCGCGCCGGCCGCCGATGTCGCGGGGCTGGAGAGGGTCGTCGCCGACGCGAAGGCGCGCGGTGTCGACCTCAAGGTGGTCGTGATGGAGAAGAGCCCGCCGATCGACACCCCGCTGCGCGACGTCGCCACCGAGATCGGACAGGCCTACCCGGACTCCACGGTGCTGGTGCTCAGCCCCGGCTGGGCCGGCACATACAGCAGCACCTATGACCGGGTGGCTCTCGAAGCCGGCCAGGACGTCGCCAAGACGAGCCCCAATCCAGTGGTGGGTACGCAGGCTTTCGTCGACCAGTTGCAGACCCCGGACTTTCCCTGGACGGCGCTGACCATCGTGCTGCTGATCGGGGTACTGGCGGCGGCGGTCGCGACCCGGATCGTGCAGGTGCGCAGCAAACGCGCAGTGGCCGCGAACCCTGACCCGGATAACGACGCCTGACGCGGTGCTTTCTGGCTGCCAACCGCCACCGCGCCTAGCGGTCGGCAAATTCAAAAGGTCACTATTAGGTCACGTTCAATTTAATTACATATCTGTAATTTGTGGCTGTAGTTTCTTTAGGGATACAAGTGACGTACGGTGCAAGAGGCGTCCATTGTTGTAGTTGTGACTCCAGTGACTGCTGGGGCGGGCGCCGTCCGTTCGCGTTGAGCCATTAGGAGACTCGAGTCCAATGAGACGCACCCGCCGCGACTCTACTTTCCGCCACGCGGCCCGGCTCAGCAGGCCGGCCATCCCGGTGGTCCTCAGCATCGCCCTGCTGTTCGGCACACCCGGACTGGCGGCCGCGGACCCGGATGCGGGTCCGAACACGCTGGCCGCTCTGATCGCTGATGTCGCCGAGGCCAACCAGCGCTTACAGGACCTCGGCGCCGCCGTGCAGGCACAGCAGGAGAGCATGAACAAGGCCCTGGTGGATGTTCAAACCGCGCGGGACGCCGCCGCGACCGCCCAACTCGACCTGGCAGCCAGCCAACAGGCGGTCAAGGACGCCAACGCCGCGATCGCGGCAGCCCAGCAGCGGTTCGACACCTTCGCGGCGGCGACCTACGTCAACGGCCCGTCCGCGTCCTACCTGTCGGCGACCAATCCCGACGACATCATCGCCACCGCCACTGCCGGGCAGACCCTGGCTGCCAGCTCGGAGCAGGTGATGACCAGTCTGCAGCGGGCGCGGACCGAGCAGGTCAACAGGGAATCGGCGGCGCGACTGGCTAAGCAGAAGGCGGACCGCGCGGCCGGCGACGCGCAGTCCAGCCAGGACAGCGCGGTGTCGGCACTCACCGAAGCCAAGCAGAAATTCAGCGAACAACAGGCTCAGATCGACAGGCTGGCCGCCGAGCGCAGTGCCGCCAAGGCCAAGCTCGACGCCGCGCGTAACTGGTCGGCACCGGCCGGCGCACAGAGCGCCCGCCCGCAGGCAGCCGCGCCGCCGGCCGCGACCGCCGGCGACCGATGGGAGCCGGGCGCGCCGGCTGCCGCTGCCCCGCCGGCGTTCGGGGACACCAGCGAGTGGGATACCACGCTGCCGATGGTGCCCAGCGCCTTCGTCTCCGGCGACCCCATCGCGATCGTGAACGCTGTGCTGCAGAT
>CAZDYH010000094.1:1267-9602 GCA_964509355.1 uncultured Mycobacterium sp. | reverse complement strand
GGCACGGTCGGGTTCGACTGCTCGGGGCTGATTCTGTACGCGTTTGCCGGGGTGGGCATCAAGCTGCCGCACTACTCGGGCGCCCAGTACGACATGGGCCGCAAGATCCCGTCGTCGCAGATGCGCCGCGGCGACGTCATCTTCTACGGCCCGAACGGCAGCCAGCACGTGACGCTCTATCTGGGCAACGGCCAGATGCTCGAAGCTCCGTACACCGGTTCGGTCGTCAAGGTCTCACCGGTACGAACCAGCGGCATGACGCCGTACGTCGTCCGCTACATCGAATACTGACGGGTTAGAAATCTATGTTTCACAAGGTTTTTCGCTGCCTGAGAACGGCCTGGCTGGCGCTGGCGGTGACGGCGCTGCTGATCGGCCTGGCCATCCCCGCCACGGCCGCTCCCGAAGACGGCCCATGGGATCCCACGTTGCCGAAGCTGATCAGCGCCGGCGCGCCGGGAGATCCGCTCGCCATCGCCAACGCCTCGCTGGCCGCCACCGCGCAGGCCACCCAGACCACCCTCGATCTGGGCCGGAAGTTCCTGGGTGGGCTGGGGTTCAATGTCGGCGGTAGCGATTCCAACACCACGCCGGGCCAGATCCCGCGGGTGTACGGCGGGCAGGCGATCGAGTACGTCGTCCGTCGCGGTGCCTCGCAGATGGGGGTGCCGTATTCGTGGGGCGGCGGGAAGCCGAACGGCCCCAGCACGGGCGTGGACTCCGGCGCCAACATCGTCGGCTATGACTGCTCGGGATTCACCCGGTTCGCGTTCGCCGGCGTCGGCGTGCTGATCCCCAAGTACTCCGGCGACCAGTACAACACCGGCCGGCGCATCCCGCCGTCGCAGGCCAAGCGCGGCGACCTGATCTTCTACGGGCCCGGTGGCAGCCAGCACGTCGCCATCTTCCTGGGCAGCGGTCAGATGCTGGAGGCCTCCGGCAGTGCCGGCAAAGTCACCGTCAGCCCGGTGCGGACATCCGGGATGTCGCCCTACCTGGCCCGGATCATCGAGACCTGAGCGGCCCGTCGGCGACGCGCCAGCGAACGGGCACGTCGACGTATTCCGGGGAGCCTGGAATAGTTGTGTGGGGCACGCGAGTTGCCGTGCCGAAACCAGTAGTACGAGCAGTCGTGTTCGACAGAGCTGTGGAGGATTGTCCATGACGTCACCAGGTGGGTCGCCCGCGGGCGCCGGCGCCTTTTCCGGTCCAGGTGGGGCCCCTGCGCCCAACTACGCCGCGAGTGGTCCGGGGGTAGTCGCCGGCGGCGCAGCCGCCCAGCACGCAGCCCCGCCGTCCGGTGGGAACGGCCTGGCCGGCGATGTCCACGCCCTGGAGCGGGCCGTCTTCGAGGTCAAGCGGATCATCGTCGGCCAGGACCAGCTCATCGAGCGGATTCTGGTCGGTCTGCTCAGCAAGGGCCATGTGCTGCTCGAGGGTGTTCCCGGGGTGGCCAAGACGCTGGCCGTGGAGACGTTCGCCCGCGTCGTCGGCGGGACGTTTGCGCGTATCCAGTTCACGCCCGACCTGGTGCCCACCGACATCGTCGGCACCCGTATCTACCGGCAGGGCAGGGAGGAGTTCGACACCGAACTCGGCCCGGTGGTGGCCAACTTCCTGCTCGCCGACGAGATCAACCGTGCGCCGGCCAAGGTGCAATCGGCGCTGCTGGAGGTGATGGCCGAACGCCACGTCTCCATCGGCGGCAAGACCTACCCGATGCCCGACCCGTTCCTGGTGATGGCGACGCAGAACCCGATCGAGAACGAGGGCGTGTATCCGCTGCCGGAGGCGCAGCGGGACCGCTTCCTGTTCAAGATCAACGTCGATTACCCGACGCCGGAGGAAGAGCGCGAGATCATCTACCGGATGGGCGTCACCCCGCCGCAGCCCAAGCAGATCCTCAACCCGGGCGATCTGCTGCGGCTGCAGGGCCTGGCTGCCAACAACTTCGTCCACCACGCCCTGGTCGACTACGTGGTACGCATCGTCACCGCCACTCGCCGGGCGGACCAGTTCGGCATGAACGACGTCAAGAGCTGGATCGCGTTCGGCGCGTCACCGCGCGCCTCGCTGGGCATCATCGCCGCCGCGCGGTCACTCGCGCTGGTACGTGGGCGCGACTATGTGATCCCCCAGGACGTCATCGAGGTCATTCCCGATGTGCTGCGGCACCGGTTGGTGCTGACCTACGACGCGCTGGCCGATGACATCTCGCCGGAGACGGTCATCAACCGGATCATGCAGACGGTGGCTATGCCGCAGGTGAATGCGGTTCCGCAACAAGGACATTCGGTGCCGTTGATGGCGCCTGCCGCGGCGGCCGCGGCCAGCGGTCGGTGAGCGATTCCGGGGGCGTCCATCCGCCGTCGATGTCGCGCGGCGAGATCGGTGATCCGAAACTGGCGGCTGCGCTGCGCACGCTCGAGCTGACGGTCAAACGCAAGCTCGACGGCGTCCTGCACGGCGATCACCTCGGCCTGATACCCGGCCCGGGTTCGGAGCCGGGGGACTCGCGCATCTATCAGCCCGGCGACGATGTTCGCCGGATGGACTGGTCGGTCACCGCCCGCACCACGCACCCGCACGTCCGGCAGATGATCGCCGACCGGGAACTGGAGACGTGGCTGGTGGTCGACATGTCGGCGAGCCTGGACTTCGGGACCACGGGTTGTGAGAAGCGCGATCTGGCGGTGGCGGCCGCGGCGGCCATCACGTTCCTCAACAGCGGCGGCGGCAACCGGCTCGGCGCGCTGATCGCCAACGGCGAGACGATCGTCCGGGTGCCGGCGCGGTCGGGTCGGCAACATGAGCAGACACTGCTGCGCGCCATCGCCACCACGCCGAAGGCCCGCCTCGGTGTCCGCGGCGACCTGGCGGCGGCCATCGACGCGCTGCGCAGGCCCGAACGTCGTCGCGGAATGGCGGTCATCATCAGCGATTTCCTCGGCCCGATCACCTGGATGCGTCCGCTGCGTGCGATCGCGGCCCGCCACGAGGTGCTCGGCATCGAAGTGCTTGACCCGCGCGATGTCGAGCTGCCCGACGTGGGCGACGTCATCCTGCAGGACACCGAATCCGGTATCACCCGTGAGTTCACCATCGACGCCCAGCTGCGCGACGACTTCGCCAACGCCGCCGCCGCGCACCGCGCCGAAGTGGCCCGTACGCTGCGCCGTTGCGGGGCACCGCTGCTGAGCCTGCGTACCGACCGGGACTGGATCGCCGACATCGTCCGGTTCGTCGCCTCCCGCCGGCGCGGGGCACTGGCGGGACGCCAGTGAGCGCGAATCGGGAAATGACGGGCCTGCCATGACGTTGCCGTTGCTCGGGCCGATGACGCTGACCGGCTTCGCGCACCCGTGGTACTTCCTCTTCCTGCTCGTCATCCTGGGGCTCATCGGGCTGTACATCGTGGTACAGCTGGCCCGCCAGCAGCGGGTGCTGCGCTTCGCCAACATGGAGCTGCTGGAGAGCGTCGCCCCCAAACGGCCGACCAGATGGCGGCACCTGCCCGCGATCCTGCTGATCGGCTCGCTGCTGTTGCTCACCATCGCCATGGCCGGGCCGACGAACGATGTCCGCATTCCACGCAACCGCGCGGTGGTGATGCTGGTGGTGGACGTATCGCAGTCCATGCGTGCCACCGATGTCGAGCCCAACCGGCTGGCCGCCGCGCAGGACGCCGCCAAGCAGTTCGCCGCCGAGCTGACGCCGGGCATCAACCTCGGCCTGATCGCCTACGCGGGCACCGCGACGGTGCTGGTGTCGCCGACCACAAACCGCGAGGCCACCAAGAACGCGATCGACAAGCTGCAGCTCGCCGACCGCACCGGCACCGGTGAGGGCATCTTCACCGCGCTGCAGGCCATCGCCACCGTCGGCGCGGTGATCGGCGGCGGCGACGCCCCACCACCGGCGCGGATCGTCCTGTTCTCCGACGGCAAGGAGACGGTGCCGTCCAACCCGGACAACCCCAAGGGCGCGTTCACCGCCGCCCGCACCGCCAAGGACCAGGGGGTACCGATCTCGACGATCTCCTTCGGCACGCCCTACGGCTACGTCGAGATCAACGACCAGCGCCAGCCGGTGCCGGTCGACGACGCGACCCTGAAGAAAGTCGCCGAGCTGTCCGGGGGAACCTCCTACAGCGCGTCCAATGTCGCCGAGTTGAAGAACGTCTACTCGACCCTGCAGCAGCAGATCGGTTACGAGACGATCAAGGGTGACGCCAGCGTCGGCTGGCTGCGGCTGGGTGCGCTGGTGCTGGCGCTGGCGGCGCTGGCGGCGCTGCTGATCAACCGGCGGCTGCCCACCTAGGGTGCGCGATTTCGGAGCCGCGCCGGTGAGGCGTTAAGTTGACGGGCATGACCGAGACCGGAGCCGCCTCGCCGGCGACATCAGGCAAGCCGCCGTTCGTATCCCGATCAGTCCTGGTCACCGGCGGAAACCGCGGGATAGGGCTGGCGGTGGCGCGACGACTGGCGGCCGACGGGCACAAGGTGGCCGTGACGCACCGCGGCTCGGGTGCGCCCGACGGGCTCTTCGGCGTGCAGTGCGATGTCACTGACAGCGCCGCCGTCGATGCCGCCTTCACCGAAGTCGAGGCGCACCAGGGGCCGGTGGAGGTGCTGGTGGCCAACGCCGGCGTCACCGCCGACATGCTGATCATGCGGATGAGCGAGGAGCAGTTCCACAAGGTCATCGACGCGAACCTGACCGGTGTCTTCCGGGTCGCCAAGCGGGCGTCGCGCAACATGATCAAGCAGCGCTTCGGCCGCTACATCTTCATGGGCTCGGTGGCCGGTCTGACCGGTCTGCCCGGCCAGGCCAACTATTCGGCGTCCAAGGCCGGTCTGGTCGGCATGGCCCGCTCGCTGACCCGCGAGCTGGGGTCGCGGTCGATCACCGCCAACGTGGTCGCGCCCGGCTTCATCGACACCGAGATGACCCGTGCGCTCGATGCCAAGCAGCAGCAGACCGCGCTGACCGCGATCCCGCTGGGCCGCATCGGCCAGCCCGAGGAGGTCGCCGGCGTCATCAGCTTCCTGGCTTCCGAGGACGCCGGCTACATCTCTGGCGCGGTGATCCCGGTCGACGGCGGGCTCGGCATGGGCCACTGAGGCCGATACCGCGTCTACATCCCCACACGAAGCAAGGACGGATATGGCAGGACTGCTCGAGGGCAAACGGATTCTGGTCACCGGGATCATCACCGACTCGTCGATCGCGTTTCATATCGCGCGGGTCGCGCAGGAGGAGGGCGCGCAGTTGGTGGTGACCGGTTTCGACCGGTTGCGGCTGATCCAGCGCATCGTCGACCGGCTGCCGCAGCCCGCCCCGCTACTGGAACTCGACGTGCAGAACGACGACCATCTCCACACTTTGGCCGACCGGGTGACCGAGGTGATCGGCGAGGGCAATCAACTCGACGGTGTGGTGCATTCGATCGGCTTCATGCCGCGCAGCGGTATGGGCGAATTCCCGTTCCTGGACGCGCCGTTCGAGGATGTGTCCAAGGGCATCCACATCTCCGCGTATTCCTACGCGTCGCTTGCGAAGGCGGTGCTGCCGATCATGAGCCGCGGCAGCGCGATCGTCGGGATGGACTTCGACCCGACGCGGGCGATGCCCGCCTACAACTGGATGACGGTTGCCAAGAGCGCGCTGGAGTCGGTGAACCGGTTCGTGGCACGCGAGGTCGGACAACACGGTGTGCGATCGAATCTTGTTGCGGCCGGACCGATTCGGACACTGGCGATGAGCGCTATCGTCGGCGCCGGGATCGCCGGGCTCAGTGATCAGATGGCGCTGCTCGAGCAGGGCTGGGATCAGCGTGCCCCGATCGGCTGGGATATGAAGGACGCCACGCCGGTCGCGCGGACCGTGTGCGCCGTGCTGTCCGACTGGCTGCCCGCGACCACCGGGTCGATCATCTACGCCGACGGCGGCGCCCACAACCAGCTGTTCTGATGCCTTTCGATGCCGTTCTGCTGCTGTCCTTCGGCGGACCCGAGGGACCTGACCAGGTGCGGCCGTTCCTGGAGAACGTCACCCGCGGGCGTGGCATCCCGCCGGAGCGGCTCGACGAGGTCGCCGAGCACTACCTGCATTTCGGCGGCGTGTCACCGATCAACGGGATAAACCGGGCACTGATCGACGAGATTCGCGCGGAGCTGGCCGAGCGTGGCGAAGAACTGCCGGTGTACTTCGGCAACCGCAACTGGGAGCCCTACATCGAGGACACCGTTGCGGCGATGCGCGACGACGGTATCAGCCGCGCCGCGGTGTTCACCACCTCGGCGTGGGGCGGCTATTCCGGCTGCACGCAGTACCAGGAGGACATCGCCCGGGCGCGCCGGAGCGTCGGCGATGGCGCCCCCGAGCTGGTCAAGCTGCGCCAGTACTTCGACCACCCGTTGTTCGTGGAGATGTTCGCCGAGGCGATCGCCGCCGCGGCCGAGACCCTGCCCGGCCAGGCCCGGCTGGTGTTCACCGCGCATTCAATTCCGCTGCGGGCGGCTTCGCGGTGCGGTGAGAACCTCTACAGCCGCCAGGTGGCCTATGCGGCGCGCCTGGTCGCGGACGCGGCGGGCTATGACGACTACGACCAGGTGTGGCAGTCGCGGTCGGGTCCGCCGCAGATCCCCTGGCTGGAACCCGATGTCGCCGACCACCTCACGGCCCTGACCCGGGCCGGCACCAAGAATGTGGTCGTCTGCCCGATCGGTTTCGTGGCCGACCATATCGAGGTGGTGTGGGACTTGGACCACGAGCTTCGCCGCCAGGCGCAGCAGGCCGGGATCGCCCTCGCGCGTGCGTCCACGCCCAACGCGCAGCGGAGATTCGCCCGACTGGTCGTCGACCTCTTCGACGAGCTGCGCTCTGGCCGCCAGCCGGCCAGAGTGGTTGGGCCAGAAGAGGTTCCGGGGTATGGATTCAGCGTCAACGGCGCGCCGTGCACCGACAACTGCACCGTCGGTTAGCGTTGCCAGGCCGAGTGCAAGATCGCGGTGATAGCCGCCATCCGCGCCGAGCGCACCACGGCGGCGAGCGGCCGCAATGCGGCACTGGCGATTTGGGCCTCCGAGGATGTCTGGGTACCGATCGGCATCAGTCCGGCGCTGACCGTGATGATCGCATCGACATGCGCCGCGTTCTCCAGCACTCGCAACGCCCGGGACGGCGCGTGGTCGGGTGCCCGGTGCTGCCGCTCGGATTCCAGCACCTGCTCGACCATCCCGCGCGGATCGGCGACGTCGACCCCGCCGGACCCGACGCGGATGGCCCCCAGCGCGTCGGCAGCCGAGCGCACCGCGGAGCGCAGCGCGTATTCGGCCTCGCCGAGATCAAGGTGCTCCACGACCGGCGCAGCGGGCAGCGAGTACACCGTCCATGACAGCGCGCACAGCTCGGGCACCCGCTCGAGATCCGCGTCCAGCTCTTCGCAGTCGTCGTACTCGAAGTAGGGGACCAACCCGATCACCGCCCCGGGATCGCGCCCTACGGTGACCGCCTCCCCGGCGACCAGAGCGTCACGCTCGAACCGGGTCCCGGCGGCCAGCCCACGCACATCGCCGGGTACCGGCAACACCACGTTCATCGCCGGCCCGCCGGCACGGCGCCCAGCGGCGGTACGCAGTGTCTGCAACAGCGAGATGGCGCCCGCATCGTTGACATCGGGCCATGGCAGCCCGGTGTGGCCGGCCGCGACGGCATCGTACGCAGTGACCGAATGCCTTGGCGCCCATTGTGATAACGCATCCAGGACGTCGTCGGGCGCGCTCGATCCCGCGAGCCAGGCGTTGGCCCACACCGACAGCGAGACACTCGGACACCACATGATGCTGGCAGTGTAGTTGTTAGCCGCTGCCGGGGCTGGCTACACGATAGGCTGGCGGTATGCCTGTGCCGCTCCTCTGGCTCATCGTCGCACTGGGGCTGGCCGGCGCCGAAGCGCTGACCGGCGACATGTTCCTGCTGATGCTCGGCGGCGGTGCACTGGCCGCGGCCGGCTCGAGTTGGCTGTTCGACTGGCCGCTGTGGGCCGACGGTGCCGTCTTCCTTGTGGTGTCCGTTCTGCTGTTGGTGCTGGTCCGGCCGGCATTGCGCCGGCGCCTCACCGTGGCTGAATCGGTCACGACCGGCATCAGGGCCCTGGAGGGTAAGAACGCGTTGGTGCTCGACCGCATCACCCGCCATGAAGGACAGGTGAAGCTCGACGGCGAGGTGTGGACAGCGCGACCGTTGAATGAGAACGATGTCTACCAGCCCGGCGAATTGGTGACCGTCATGCATATCGACGGCGCCACCGCGGTGGTCTGGAAAAACGCCT
>CAZDYH010000094.1:0-1167 GCA_964509355.1 uncultured Mycobacterium sp. | reverse complement strand
CTGCTGGCTGTGTTGGTGATCTTCGCAGTCATCGTGGTGGCCAAGTCAGTGGCGTTGATCCCGCAGGCCGAGGCGGCCGTCATCGAGCGGTTGGGCCGATACAGCAAGACCGTGTCGGGCCAGCTGACCCTGTTGGTGCCGTTCATCGACAGAATCCGGGCCAGGGTCGACCTCCGTGAGCGTGTGGTGTCGTTCCCGCCGCAGCCGGTCATCACCGAGGACAACCTGACCCTCAATATCGACACCGTGGTGTATTTCCAGGTCACGAACCCGCAGGCGGCGGTGTACCAGATCAGCAACTACATCGTCGGCGTGGAACAGCTGACCACCACCACGCTGCGCAACGTCGTCGGCGGCATGACGCTGGAGCAGACCCTGACCTCGCGTGACCAGATCAACGGCCAGCTGCGCGGTGTGCTCGACGAGGCCACCAACCGCTGGGGGCTGCGGGTGGCCCGCGTGGAGCTGCGCAGCATCGACCCGCCACCGTCGGTGCAGGAGTCGATGGAAAAGCAGATGAAGGCCGACCGCGAGAAGCGGGCCATGATCCTGACCGCCGAAGGTGTCCGCGAGTCGTCGATCAAACAGGCGGAGGGGCAGAAGCAGGCGCAGATCCTCGCGGCCGAGGGCGCCAAGCAGGCCGCCATCCTGGCCGCCGAGGCCGACCGGCAGTCCCGCATGCTGCGCGCCCAGGGTGAACGCGCGGCGTCCTACCTGCAGGCGCAGGGCCAGGCCAAGGCGATCGAGAAGACATTCGCCGCGATCAAGGCCGGCCGGCCCACCCCGGAGATGCTGGCCTACCAATACCTGCAGACGCTGCCGCTGATGGCCAAGGGTGAGGCGAACAAGGTCTGGATCGTTCCCAGCGACTTCGGCTCGGCACTGCAGGGTTTCACCAAGATGCTGGGCGCACCCGGCGACGACGGCGTGTTCCGCTACCAGCCGTCGCCGGTGGACACCGACCTGCCCAAGCCGGAGGACGATTCCGCAGAGGTCGCCGACTGGTTCAACACGCAGACCGACCCCGAGATCGCGCGGGCGGTGGCCGCGGCCGTGGCCGACGCGCGCGACACCTCCTCGGTTGCCATCGAGCCGGCCCACGAGTATCCGCCGCTGTCCCAGCAGCAGCAGCCGTCCATGCCTGACTATGCCCAGCAACCGCCGGCG
>CAZDYH010000093.1:6964-11980 GCA_964509355.1 uncultured Mycobacterium sp. | reverse complement strand
GGCAGGAACGAGTACTGCATGCTCACGATCGCGGTGTCGCCGTTGTACATGTACTCCAGCGCCGACGCTTCGGCCTCGTTGATCCAGCCGGTTCCGGTCGTCGTCGCGACGGCCACCACCTTGCGGTCCAGGCCGCCGGTGCGTGCCAGCTCCTGCGCCGCCAGTGCGGCGGTGGCATTGATGCCGTCGGCAGAGTTCAGCCCGGCGTACGCCCGGATCGGCTCCTTCGCCGGGGTTCCGTTGAGCTCCGTCATTTGCGCGACAGTGGGACCGCCTGCCACGAAGATGCGGCCCTGATGCCCGAGTGACTCCCAGGACACCAGCGACTGCGGTCCGCCGGAGAGCAGTCGCGTCGTCGGAGCCGCGGTGTCGGGATCCATCTCGTTGTTGACCGATGCGAAGGTCTTGTTGAGCGTGCGCATCACCTCTCTCACCACCACGCCGTTGAGCAGCGCGACGCTGAGTGCAAGCAGCAGCACGACCACGACGACCGCCGAAATCCTAGGCGGGGCAACGCGATTGAGTTGACGAACCAGGAATCGGATCAGCCTTCCGATGAGCTGACCGATTTCGACCAGGATGAACAGGAAAATCACAGCGAGCACGGCGGCGACCGGGTAGTCGTGCCATTTGAGCCGGGGAACCCCCATCAGGTCGCGCACGTGGTCCTGCCAGACGTGGAACCAGACGATCATCGCGATCAGGCCGATAACGCCGACGACGACGAGCGTCAGCCACGCCCAGCGCGGCGCCGGCGGGCTGGAATCCTTCGACCGCATGTAGCGCACCAGCCAGACCGCGAAGACGCCGATCGCGTAGCCGATGGCGCCGGCTGCACCGCTGACCAGGCCCTGGAACAGCGGCCCGCGCGGCAACAGCGACGGCGTCATCGAAAACCACAGGAACAGCAGCCCGACCGCGGTGCCGGTGAAGGTGTAGCGCCGCAGCCACCATGGTCTCTTGGCCGGGGCCTTCGGTTCCCCCTCGGCGGCCGTCGCGGGTGCCCCGGTGTCGACCGCCAAGTCCTTCCCGGCCGGCTCGGTGCTCAGCCCGGAGACGGTCTGCTCTGCGCGCAAACGGTCATCGGCACTCGGTTCAGTCACGAGAGCACCTTAGCGGTGGGTGAAGTTCGGAGCGCGCTTCTCGTTGAACGCAGCCATTCCCTCGGTCTGGTCCTCGGTCGCGAAGGCCGAGTGGAACAGCCGGCGCTCGTAGAGCAGGCCTTCAGCCAGCGTGGATTCGAAGGCCCGGTTGACGGCCTCCTTGGCCATCCGTGCCGCCGACAGCGACATCTGCGAGATGGTGGTGGCGACCGCCCTGGCCTCGGTGAGCAGGTCGTCGGCCGGTACCAGCCGAGAGACCAGGCCGCTACGCTCGGCCTCCTCGGCGTCGATGGTGCGGCCGGTCAGGATCAGGTCCATCGCCTTGGCCTTGCCGATGGCACGGGTCAACCGCTGTGACCCGCCCATACCCGGCAGCACGCCCAGTTTGATCTCGGGCTGGCCGAACTTGGCGGTGTCGGCCGCGATCAGCACATCGCACATCATCGCCAACTCGCAGCCGCCGCCCAGCGCGTACCCGGCCACCGCGGCGATCGTCGGGGTGCGGACCGCGGCCAGCTTGGCCCAGGTGGCGAAGTAGTCGGAGCCGAACATGTCGGCGAAGGACAGGCCGGCCATTTCCTTGATGTCGGCGCCGGCCGCGAAAGCTTTCGCCGATCCGGTGATGATGATGGCGCCGATGCCGGGGTCGTCGTCGAATTCCGCTGCGGCCGTGGTGACTTCATTCATCACCTGGCCGTTGAGGGCATTGAGGGCCTTCGGTCGGTTCAGCGTGATGGTGCCGACGCGTCCGTCCCGGTCGACGATGATGGTTTCGTAGGTCGTCTGGTCGGTCATGAGTGCCTTTCTAGAACGTCAGATCGGGTTCGGCGGGCGCGAAGTACGCGTCGACATCGCGGGCGGTGACCGCGGCCAGCGACGACGGCGACCACTTCGGCCTGCGGTCCTTGTCGATCACCTGGGCGCGGATACCCTCCACCAGGTCATGGGAGCGCAGGGACGCGCACGACACCCGGTACTCCTGTACCAGAACGTCTTCCAGCGAGTCCAGCTCTGCGGCGCGCCGCACCGACGCCAACGCCACCGCCAACGCAATGGGGGAACGGCTGGCGATGAGGTTGGCGGCGTCATTGGCCGGTCCGGCATCGTGGCCGCGCAACGCGGCGACGATATCGGCCACTGTGTCACCGTTGTAGCAGTCGTCGATCCATCCCCGTTGCGCGGCAAGGTAGCTCGGCGGCGGTTCGACCGCGTGGGCCGCGACGGCGCTGTCGGGGCCGTCGTCGACGATCGCACGGGTGAAGTCGTCCAGCCTGTCGTGCGGGACGTAGTGGTCGGCGAAACCCAGCGCGATGGCGTCGGCGCCGCCGAACGGCGCTCCGGTCAGCGCGGCGTGCAGCCCCAGCAATCCGGGCGCCCGCGACAGCAGGTAGGTGCCGCCGACGTCCGGGACGAAGCCGATGCCGACTTCGGGCATCGCCACCTTCGAGGTGTCGGTGACGACACGGGTGTTGGCGTGCGCGCTCACGCCGACACCGCCGCCCATCACGATGCCGTCCATCAGCGACACGTACGGCTTGGGGTAGCGGGCGATCTGGGCGTCGAGCAGGTACTCGTCGTGCCAGAACCGGCGGGCTTCGGCACCGTCGCCGCGCGCGCTGTGATAGACGAGCACCACATCGCCGCCGGCGCACAGACCGCGTTCCCCGGCACCCGCGAACACCACGGCCCGGATGTCGTCGTCGTGCTCCCACTCGGTGAGGACCGCGGCCATCGCATCCACCATGGTCTGGTTCAGCGAGTTGATCGCGTTGGGGCGGTTGAGAGTCAGAAAGCCGACACCATCGTCGACGCGGGTCAGGATCTCCCCGGATGCACCCGTCACTCGCTTAGCCATCCTGTCATCGAGTTCTGGTCAACTGTTCACCAGCAATCTAGATCGTTACCCCAGGTGGACCCTCCGTGGGTAAGGTTTACCTCTGAATGGCCCGGAACATCCCTGGAAAGCGTGCGGGGAACCTGACCAGGCCGCTGATCGTTGACGGTGTGTTCGTACGTCTCGAACCACAGCACAGGAAAGGATCCGACGGTGCGGGAGACCAGCAACCCGGTATTTCGTTCGCTGCCTAAGCAGCAGGGCGGATACGCACAATTCGGTACCGGCGTAGCCGGCGCGGCCCAGCAGGTGGGCTACCAGACCGAGCCCTACACCACGCAGTACCCCCCGCAGACCGGCGTTTCAAGGCCGCTGACCATCGACGATGTCGTCACCAAGACCGGCATCACGCTGGCCGTGTTGTCGGCTGTCGCCGTTGTTTCCTACTTCCTGGTGCAGGCCAACACCGCGCTAGCGATGCCCTTCGCGCTGGTTGGTATGTTGGGCGGTCTTGCGTTAGTGATGGTCGCCATGTTCCGCCGCAAACAGGACAACCCGGCGATCGTGCTGAGCTACGCTGCTCTCGAGGGCCTGTTCCTCGGCGCCTTCTCGTTTGTCCTCGCCAATTTTGTCGTCGCCGGCGCCAACGCCGGTGCGCTGATCGGGCAGGCGATCCTGGGCACCATCGGTGTGTTCGCCGGCATGCTCGTCGTCTACAAGACCGGCGCCATCCGGGTCACGCCCAAGTTCACCCGCATGCTGGTCGCCGGCATGATCGGCGTCCTGGTACTGATGCTCGGCAACCTTGTGCTGGGAATGTTCGGCGTCGGCGGCGGCGAGGGGATGGGACTGCGCAGCGGCGGGCCGCTGGCGATCATCTTCTCGCTGGTGTGCATCGGGCTGGCGGCGTTCAGCTTCCTCCTCGACTTCGACGCCGCCGACCAGATGATCCGCGCCGGTGCACCCGAGAAGGCCGCATGGGGCATCGCCCTGGGCCTGACCGTCACCCTGGTGTGGCTCTACATCGAGATCCTGCAGCTGCTCAGCTACTTCCAGAACGACTAGCTGACTTCGCGTCAGAGCCGGCACGCGCATGCGCGTGCCGGCTCTGTCGCGTCCGGGCGGCGCCGAGTGTGTGCGGTGTGTTCTTGAATGGTGATGTCTTGCGTTCGAGATTGTTGGTGGCTTCCCGGAGGAGGTTTCCCGATGGCGGTAGTCGATCAGATGGAGCGCTTCGTCGGCCAGTTCGGGAAACGACTGGTCGTGAACGGCGTCCCGTGGCGCTACTACCGCCTCGGCGCCGGGGCGCCGGTCCTGTGGCTCACAGGGGGTCTGCGTCGCGCGGCGCTCGGCTTCGCCTTCATGGAAAGGCTCGCCGCCCGCCATACCGTCATCGCACCGGACTACCCGCCTGTCCGGACAATCGAGGAGTTCATGATCGCCTTCGATAGCATTCTCCGAACCGAGGGTGTCGACACCTTTGCAGTGGTGGGGCAGTCCTACGGGGGAATGTTGGCGCAGGCGTATCTCGCACACCGGCCGACCGACGTTCACCGGCTGATCCTGTCAAGCGCCGGCCCAGCGGACTACGGTCGGGCCTGGCTCCCGGCGGAGAAGCTCTTCATCACGCTTGCCCGCGTCCTCCCGGAGAGGACGCTCAAAGACCTGCTGGCCGCCGGGCTGCTCAGGCTACTCAGAGCCGGTCAACTGCCTGAGGTTGATCGGACCGAAATGGCGGAACTCGTCAGTACAACCGTGCACAAGGACTTGTGCCGGGCCGACGTGGTGTCGCACTTCGCCGTTGCCGCTGACCTGATCCGGTCCCAGGTCGTCACCCCCGCCGCCTTCCAGGGATGGAATGGTCGCATCTTCGTCCTGCGTGCCGAAAATGATCCGTCCCAAAGCAAGAATGACATTGGGCGCTACGAGAGGCTGTTTGGCCGCCGCGTCAAGGTAATCAGTCTCGGCCGCCTGGGACATGCCGCCGTACTCGCCGACCCGAATGCCTACGCCGACCTACTGGAGCAGGCGCTTGCCTGATACGGATCTGCGCGACGGGGGTATTGGGTGTCGCGTCGC
>CAZDYH010000093.1:5097-6864 GCA_964509355.1 uncultured Mycobacterium sp. | reverse complement strand
TTGGCCAGCGCCCGCTTGGTCGCCTCGATCGGGCCCAGGCCCATGATCTCGGGTGACAGGCCACTGACCCCGGTGGCGACGATGCGTGCCAGCGGAGTCAGCCCCAACTCCCTGGCCCTGGTGTCGCTGGTGATCACCACTGCGGCCGCACCGTCATTGAGCGGGCAGGCATTGCCCGCGGTGACGGTGCCGTTGGGCCGGAAGACCGGCGCGAGCTGACTGATCTTCTCGTATGTGGTGCCCGGCCGCGGACCGTCATCGGTGCTGACCGTTGAGCCGTCCGGCAGTGTGACCGGAACGATCTCGCGTTCGAAGAAGCCGCTCTTGATGGCCTCCTCGGCGCGGTTCTGGCTGCGCACACCCCAGTGGTCCTGGTCTTCGCGACTGATCCCAGTCAGCAGCACGACGTTCTCTGCGGTCTGGCCCATCGCGATGTAGACGTCGGGCAGGTCTCCGTCGGCGCGGGGATCGTGCCATGCGTCGGCTCCGGCCTCGGCGGCCGCCGAACGCTCCTGTGCCTTGTCGAACAGCGGATTCTTGGTGTCCGGCCAGCTGTCTGCGCTGCCCTTGCCGAACCGGGACACCGTCTCAACCCCGGCCGAGACGAACGCGTCGCCCTCACCGGCCTTGATCGCGTGGAAGGCCATCCGGGTGGTCTGCAACGACGACGAGCAGTACCGGTTGACGGTGGTGCCGGGTAGGAAGTCGTATCCGAGCTCGACCGCGACCGCGCGGCCGATGTTGAACCCGGACTCGCCGGCGGGAGAGCCGCAGCCCATCATCAGGTCGTCGATGTCGCGCGGGTCCAGGCCCGGCACCTTGTCCAGCGCAGCACGCACCATCTGCGCCGCCAGGTCGTCGGGGCGGATGGTGGCCAGCGAGCCCTTGAAGGCGCGGCCGATCGGTGAGCGAGCGGTTGAAACGATGACGGCTTCGGGCATGACAGCTCCTTGTGGGTGGGCTCAGTCGACGCTAACCCACTGCCATCACGATGGGGGCGGGGACCCCGGTGCTGCGCCGTCGCCACATCCGGGTCAGTATGCGCAGTCGGGCCGGCAGCTTCTCGGCTGCGCTGGATACCCACGGCAACTCAGAGGCCGGTTCACCCGTCCATTCACCCAGCAGTGCAGTGCACAACGCCGGCAGTAGTTGGCGGGCAGCCAGCGCGTAGCCGTCCGCCGACGGGTGGAACTGATCCTCGGAGAACAGCAGTTCCGGCGCTTGCAGGAACTCGGGTGTCAGCAGATCGGCGAGCGGTACCGCAATACCCCCGGCGGACCGGACCGCGGCGGCCTGGGCACGGGCAAGTCGCAGACCGCGGGTCCGCGCCGCGAAGCGCAGCGGTTGCGGGATCGCAGTGACGATGCCGAAGTCCGGACAGGTGCCGACGACCACGACCGCACCGCTGGCGCGCAGGCGCTGGACCGCCGCCCCGAGCCGACGCGCCGAGGGGCCGATGCCGTTGAGGGCCGTGATGTCGTTGGCGCCGATCATGATCACCGCCGCGTCGGGCCGGGGCCCGGCCACGAACATGGCGTCGACCTGGCCGGACAATCCCTTCGACGTCGCGCCGACGATCGCCTTGGTGCTCAGCCGGATCCGCTTGCCGGTCTCTTCAGCCAGGCCGCGGGCTATCAGCACGCCGGGGACTTCGTCGGCGTGGCGGCAACCGTATCCGGTGGCAGTCGAGTCGCCGAAGATCATCAAGTGCAGATCGACGGGCGTCCCGCGCTGCCACCGTTGCACCGGCTCGCCGCCGCGGGTGTA
>CAZDYH010000093.1:2125-4997 GCA_964509355.1 uncultured Mycobacterium sp. | reverse complement strand
TCATTGATTGTTGAAACTCTAAGAGATGTCAAGCTAAGTTACCGAGGTTCGCTGAGTGCCTCGGTAGACACCGCACTACAACGGCGTAGGGAGTGTTGACAATGACCGCACCCAGTAAGGTATCCGGGTCGCCCCGCGTTGGTATCAGCGCTGTTAGCACCCCTAAGTCCCGCAGGTTTCCAGTCAGTGACGGCGTCCCGGTCGAGGTCATCGAGACCGGCCCCAGCATCGCCGGACGGTTGGTGTCCCTGTCCGTACGGCTGACATTCAGGCCAACTCTGGCCGTTTGCAGCTACGTTCCACACCTGCCCTGGCCGTGGGGAATAGTCGACTTCGTGTCCCGTGCTCTGCTGCCGGTGGCGGGGACCGTCCGGGCCACGATCGGGCTGCCGAACGCCACCGCACAGCTGGTCCGTGCCCCCGGGGTGCTGCCCGCGGACGGCAGGCGACGCGTTGTCCTCTATATGCACGGCGGCGCGTTTCTGACGTGCGGCGTCAACTCCCACAGCCGGATCGTGACCGCCCTGTCCAAGTTCGCGGACTCGCCGGTGCTGGTGGTCGACTACCGACGAATCCCCAAGCACACGATCGGAATGGCACTCGATGACTGTCACGACGCGTACCGCTGGCTGCGGCTGCGCGGCTACGAGCCCGATCAGATCGTGCTGGCCGGCGACTCCGCCGGTGGGTATCTGGCGCTCGCGCTGGCACAGCGGCTCCAGGACGGCGGTGAGGTGCCGGCTGCCCTGGTAGCGATATCGCCCCTGCTGCAGCTGGCCAAGGAGTCCAAGCAGGCGCACCCCAATATCAGGACCGACGCGATGTTCTCGCCCAAGGCGTTCGACGCGCTCATCGCGCTCGTCGCCCGTGCCGCCGCCAAGCATGTCGTCGACGGTCAGGCTGAGGATGTCTACGAGCCGCTGGACCACATCGAACCGGGCCTGCCGCGGACATTGATTCACGTGTCGGGGTCCGAGGTGCTGCTGCACGACGCACGTTTGGCGGCCCGCCGCCTGGCCGCCGCGGGCGTTCCCACCGAGGTGCGGGTTTGGCCCGGCCAGATTCACGACTTCCAGCTCGCTGCTCCGGTGGTGCCGGAAGCGACCCGCTCGCTGCGGCAGATCGGGGAGTACATCCGCGAAGCAACCGGGTAGCGCGAGCCACCAGGCGGGAGCGAACGGCACTGCGCCTGAGAGCATGTAGGCATGCGGATCGCGCGACATATCAGTGAGCTCATCGGTAACACCCCTCTGGTTCAGCTGAATTCGGTCGTCCCGGAAGGGGCCGGCGTCGTCGTGGCAAAGGTCGAGTACCTGAATCCGGGCGGCAGCGCCAAGGACCGCATCGCGGTCAAGATGATCGACGCCGCCGAGGTCAGCGGCGAGTTGCGGCCCGGTGGCACGATCGTCGAACCGACATCGGGCAACACCGGTGTCGGGCTGGCGCTGGTCGCGCAGCAGCGGGGTTACAAGTGCGTGTTCGTCTGCCCCGACAAAGTCAGCGAGGACAAGCAGAATGTGCTGCGCGCGTACGGCGCCGAGGTCGTCGTGTGCCCCACCGCGGTGCCGCCCGACCACCCCGACAGCTACTACAGCGTGTCGAACCGGCTGGTCGACGAGATCGACGGTGCGTGGAAACCCGACCAGTACTCCAATCCCAACGGCCCCGAAAGCCACTACGAAACCACCGGCCCGGAAATCTGGGCCGATACCGACGGCAAGGTCACGCATTTCGTCGCCGGCGTCGGCACCGGCGGCACCATCACCGGTGCGGGCCGCTACCTGAAGGAGGTCTCCGGGGGCGCGGTACGCGTCATCGGTGCCGACCCGGAGGGCTCGGTGTACTCCGGCGGAACCGGCAGGCCGTATCTGGTCGAGGGCGTGGGTGAGGATTTCTGGCCGGCGGCCTACGACCCCGGCGTTCCCGACGAGATCATCGCGGTATCGGACGCCGATTCGTTCGACATGACCCGGCGACTGGCCCGCGAAGAGGCGCTGCTGGTCGGCGGTTCGTGTGGGATGGCGACGGTGGCCGCGCTGAGGGTGGCGGAGCGGGCCGGGCCCGACGCGCTGGTCGTCGTGCTGCTGCCCGACGGCGGGCGAGGCTACCTGTCCAAAGTGTTCAACGACGCATGGATGTCGTCTTACGGCTTCTTGCGGACCCGGTTGGACGGATCGACCGAGCAATCCACGGTCGGTGACGTGCTGCGCCGCAAATCCGGTGCGCTGCCCGACCTGGTGCATACCCATCCGTCCGAAACAGTCCGGGACGCGATCGGCATCCTGCGGGAGTATGGGGTGTCCCAGATGCCTGTTGTCGGGGCGGAACCACCGGTGATGGCCGGGGAGGTCGCGGGCAGCGTCTCCGAGCGCGAGCTGCTCTCCGCGGTATTCGAGGGCCGTGCCAAGCTCGCCGACGCCGTCGCACTGCACATGAGCCCGGCCCTGCCGTTGATAGGGGCGGGTGAGCTCGTCAGCGCTGTTGCCAAGGCGCTGCGGGACTGGGACGCGGTCATGGTTGTCGAGGGGGGCAAACCCGTCGGCGTCATCACCCGGCACGATCTACTCGGATTCCTGTCCGAAGGCGCCCTTCGCCGGTAGCGGGCCGGCGGGGTGAACAACTGGCAAATCACTTCGGCTGGCAGCCAACCGGATGGACCGCCGGCTGGGTAAGGGTTAGTTGGCCGCAGGGTCATATGTCCTCGTGATGAAGTTCTCGCGATGGCCGTCTCTCTGCGGCGCTTCTCGGGTAACGTGATGCCCCTTGATCTCCGCTAATCAGTTCTGGAGTGGAAGGCGTCCATGACCGATCAACCGCCAGGCCCGCCCCCCGGTAACTATCCGCCGACCCCGCCGCCGGGCGGTGGTTACCC
>CAZDYH010000093.1:0-2025 GCA_964509355.1 uncultured Mycobacterium sp. | reverse complement strand
GTGGATCACCCGGGTCCTGGCAGCGATCATCGACTACCTGCCGATCGCGATCCTCTCTGCTATCGGACAGGGTGTCGCGTTGGCGACCGGTGAGGGTGGGTGTGTCACCGACACCACAAACGGTTACAGCGCGGTCTGCACGTCATCGCCGTCGGGCCTCGGCATCGCGGTCGAGCTCGTAGCCGGCCTGCTGGCGCTGGCGTACTGGATCTGGAACTGGGGCTACCGCCAGGGCACGACGGGGTCGAGCATCGGCAAGTCGATCATGAAGTTCAAGGTGGTCGGTGAGAAGACCGGTCAGCCGATCGGCTTCGGGCTGTCGATCGTGCGCCAGCTGGCGCATTTCGTGGACGCGATCATCTGCTATATCGGCTACCTGTTCCCGCTGTGGGACGCCAAGCGGCAGACGCTGGCGGACAAGATCATGAGCACGGTCTGTTTCCCGATCTCGAGATGAGGCCTGGCCCGGTTTCGGGCCCGGTTCGGCCGATCACCGGCGCCGCTAGGCTCATGGATCATGAGCGAGCAGCGCAGCGCCTCCAGCCAGTCCGGTAGGGCCCACCAGTGGCAGGGGCTGGCCACCAAAGCCATTCACGCCGGTTACCGGCCGGATCCGGCGACCGGGGCGGTCAACGCTCCGATCTACGCCAGTAGCACCTTCGCCCAAGACGGTGTCGGTGGTCTGCGCGGCGGGTTCGAATACGCGCGCACCGGCAACCCGACCCGAGCGGCCCTGGAGGTCGCGCTGGCCGCGGTCGAGGAGGGCACCTTCGGGCGCGCATTCAGCTCCGGGATGGCCGCCAGCGACTGCGCACTTCGCGCATTACTGCGGCCCGGCGACCATGTGGTGATCCCCGACGACGCCTACGGCGGAACGTTCCGACTGATCGACAAGGTTTTCCGGCTCTGGGGTATCGAGCACACGCCAGTGGCACTGTCCGATCTTGACGCCGTGCGTGCCGCAATCACCCCAGAGACTCGGCTGATCTGGGTGGAGACGCCCACCAACCCGTTGCTGTCCATCGCCGATATCGCGGCAATCGCCGAGCTCGGGCGCGAGCACTCGGTAAAGGTGCTGGTGGACAACACGTTTGCATCGCCCGCATTACAGCAGCCGCTGACGCTCGGAGCCGACATCGTGCTGCACTCGACGACCAAGTACATCGGCGGCCACTCCGATGTCGTGGGCGGAGCGCTGGTAACCGACGACGAGGAACTCGACGGCGCCTTCGGCTTCCTGCAGAACGGGGCCGGCGCGGTGCCGGGCCCGTTCGACGCCTATCTGACGATGCGCGGCCTGAAGACACTCGAACTACGGATGCAGCGGCACAGCGAGAACGCCGCGAAGGTCGCCGAATTCCTGGCCGGGCATCCGTCGGTGAGCACAGTGCTCTACCCCGGCCTGCCCAGCCACCCCGGACATCAGGTCGCCGCGCGCCAGATGCGCGGCTTCGGCGGGATGGTTTCGGTGCGGATGCGCGACGGGGTGCAATCGGCGCGCCAATTATGCTCGAAGACAGGCATTTTCATCCTGGCCGAGTCGCTGGGCGGGGTAGAGTCACTTATCGAGCACCCCGGTGCGATGACCCATGCGTCCACTGCGGGTTCACAATTGGAAGTGCCTGAGGACCTGGTGCGATTGTCGGTGGGCATCGAGGATATTGCCGACCTGCTCGACGATCTGGAACAGGCGCTGAGCTAGTACATCAGCGCCTGGCGGACCGCCGCAGTGGTCACCGCGAGGTTCACGTCCGCCAACTGTGTCTCGGACTCGTCTACCCAACTGCCGCTGGCGATTTCGCCGGCCCTCGCGTGTACCCAGTGCCAGCCGCGGTCGTTGAGACTGAGCAATGCCCCCAGGCCGTCCACCGCGTGCAGCAGCGAGATGATCGCCGCCGTCGTCGGCGCCGGGCATTGGAGGTCGAACAACGCGGACAGCAGTGCCGCGCGCGCCTGCGTGACTCGGGCCCGGTCCATCAATGGCCACGCGTAGTGTCGTCTGAACCCCTTGGTGCGCAAGCGAAC
>CAZDYH010000092.1:7384-12003 GCA_964509355.1 uncultured Mycobacterium sp. | reverse complement strand
GCGCCGTCTCGCGGTGCTGACCGGTGCCGGCATTTCCACCGACTCGGGGATACCGGACTACCGCGGGCCGGATTCGCCGCCGAGCAACCCGATGACGATCCGCCAGTTCACCTCCGATCCCACTTACCGACAGCGGTACTGGGCGCGCAATCACCTCGGCTGGCGGCATATGGCCAACACCCTGCCCAATGCCGGGCATCGTGCGCTGGCCGCGCTGGAGCACGCCGGGGTCGTGACGGGTCTGATCACCCAGAATGTCGACCTGCTGCACACCAAGGCCGGCAGCCGCGCCGTGGTCAACCTGCACGGCACCTACGCGCAGGTGGTGTGTCTGGGTTGCGGGTTCACCATGTCGCGAGCCGCGCTGGCCGGGCAGCTGGAGGCGGCGAACCCAGGCTTCACCGAACGCGCCGCAGCGATCGGCGGCCTGGCGGTGGCCCCCGACGCGGACGCCGTCATCGAGGACACTGCATCGTTCCAGTACATCGACTGCCCGGCATGCGGCGGGATGCTCAAACCCGACATCGTGTACTTCGGCGAGAATGTGCCCAAAGAGCTAGTGGCACGAGCGTATTCGCTGATCGACAATGCCGACGCGCTGCTGGTGGCCGGCTCGTCGTTGACGGTGTACTCCGGGTACCGCTTCGTTCGGCACGCCGCGGCGCTGGGTATCGCGATCGCGATCATCAACCGCGGCCCCACCCGGGGCGACGACCTCGCGACGGTCAAGATCGAGACCGGCTGCTCGCCCATGCTGGCGCTGCTCGCCGACGAGTTGCCGGCACACACCATTTCCGGCGTGCTGGGAGGCGCTGAGCGCACCTGAGCACGCCGAAATCGCCCTAGACGGCGACCAGGTCGTCGGCATGCACCGCGGGCCGGCGCATCTCGGCAGGCAGCTCGGATGTCGACCGGCCCAACATGGTGGCCAGCTCGGCCGCGTCGTAGGCGACCACGCCGCGCGCGACCATGGTCGCGTCGGGTCCGCGCAGTTCGACGACGTCGCCACCGAAGAACCGGCCCGACATGGCCGTGATCCCGGCGGGCAGCAGCGACCGGCGTTGCCGCACAATCGCCCGCACGGCGCCATCGTCCAGCGTCAGCGAACCCGCGGACTCGGCGGCGTATCGCACCCAGAACCGGCGCGCAGACATCCGGTCTGCCCGCGCCGCAAACACCGTGCCCACCGATGCGTCGGCCAGCGCGGTAGCGGCCTCGGAGGCGGCAGCCAGCAGGACAGGCACTCCGGCGTCGGCGGCCAGCAACGCCGCGGACAGCTTCGAGGCCATGCCTCCGGTGCCCAGCTTGCTGCCGCGCCCGGCCACCACGCCGTCCAGATCGTCCGGCCCGGCAACCTCGGCGATGAACCGCGCTCTTGCTCTTCCGGGCGCCTTGCGCGGATCGGAGTCATAGAGGCCGTCGATATCGCTCAGCAGCACCAGGGCGTCGGCGCCGACCAGGTGCGACACCAACGCCGAGAGCCGGTCATTGTCGCCGAATCGGATCTCGTTGGTGGCAACGGTGTCGTTCTCGTTGACGATCGCCACGGCCTTCAGTGCGCGCAGCCGGTCCAGGGTGCGCTGGGCATTGGTGTGCTGCACGCGCATCGAGATGTCGTGCGCGGTGAGCAGCACCTGCCCGACGGTGCGGTGGTAGCGGGCGAAGGCGGCGCTCCAGGAGTTCACCAGCGCGACCTGCCCGACGCTCGCCGCCGCCTGCTTGGTGGCGAGATCGGCTGGGCGGCGGTTCAATCCGAGCGGTTCGATGCCGGCGGCAATCGCGCCGGAAGACACGATGACGATATCGGAGCCCGCCTTCATGCGGGCCTCGATCGCGTCGGCAAGCGTGGCGAGCCGGTTGGCGTCGAAGACGCCGGACGGTGTAGTCAGCGCCGTGGTGCCGATCTTGACAACCACGCTGCGAGCGGTCCGGATGGCTTCTCGATGAGGGCTGGTCATGACTCAGGGTGCTCGCGGCGCTGGCGGCGAGCTTCCTTGCGGTCGGCAGCCCCCACCCGGTCATTGCGTTCCAGCCGGACATCGGTGCCGCGGCCCGACATCGTGACATCCACGCCGGCCGGTGTCTGCGGCTCCCAGTCGAAGGTCATGTCGCCGATGGTCACCGCGCAGCCGGGTCGCGCGCCCAGCCGAAGCAGCTCGTCCTCCACACCGAGGCGGGCGAGCCGATCGCCGAGGTAGCCGACGGCCTCGTCGTTGTCGAAGTCGGTCTGGCCGATCCAGCGCTCCGGCCTTGCGCCGTGCACCACGAATCCGCCGGGATGCTGCGCATCGGGCACGACGGTGAAGCCGCTGTCGTCGACGGGTATCGGGCGTATCACCGGCCGCCGTGGCTCCAGGACGGGCTGCGCGGCGCGGTACGCCGACACCAGATCCCACAGTGCGAATATCAACGGCCGCAACCCTTCCCGGGTGACCGTCGACACCTCGAACACCGGCCAACCGCGCTGTGCGATCTCGTCGCGGACGAAGTCCGCCAGTTCCCTGGCCTCCGGCACGTCGATCTTGTTCAGCACCACGGCCCTTGGGCGGTCGGCAAGGTCGCCTAGTACCGAATCCCCCTGCAGCGTGGGCTGATAGGCGGCCAGTTCGGCCTCCAAGGCGTCGATATCGGAGATCGGGTCGCGGCCGGGCTCGAGAGTGGCGCAGTCGATGACATGCACGAGTACCGCGCAGCGCTCGATGTGCCGCAGGAAGTCCAGCCCAAGGCCACGGCCCTGCGAGGCGCCAGGGATGAGACCGGGCACGTCGGCGACGGTGAAGGTGTGCTCCCCCGCCGACACCACGCCGAGATTGGGCACCAGCGTGGTGAACGGATAGTCGGCGATCTTCGGTTTGGCCGCCGAGATCGCCGACACCAGCGACGATTTACCCGCCGACGGGAAACCGATGAGCCCGACGTCGGCGACGGTCTTGAGTTCCAGCGTGAGGTCGCGGGCCTGTCCCTTCTCCCCGAGCAGCGCGAACCCGGGCGCCTTGCGGGCCCGGGAGGCCAGCGCGGCATTGCCCAGCCCGCCCCGGCCGCCGGCCGCGGCGTCGAACCTGGTGCCCGCGCCGACGAGGTCGGCCAGCAGTCGGCCGTGCTCGTCGAGGACGATGGTGCCGTCGGGAACCTTGACCTCGAGGTCGGCACCGGCCGCACCGTCCCGGTTGCTGCCCATACCCTGCTTGCCGGACGGGGCAACGACATTCGGATGGAAGTGCAAGTCGAGCAGGGTGTGCACCTGCGGGTCGACTACGAGGACAATGCTGCCGCCCCGGCCGCCGTTGCCGCCGTCGGGACCGCCGAGCGGCTTGAATTTCTCGCGATGGACCGAGGCGCAGCCGTTACCGCCCGAACCCGCCCGCGCGTGGATGACGACGCGGTCGACAAACCGAGGCATCGGGCTTCCTCTCACGTGCCGAGTGTGAAGCGTCAGCGCACTCAGGCGAGAACTCGCAGCTGCTTCACATTCGCGTGGAAGTCCTCGGGGGTTTAGGCTTCCGGCCGAACGGGACGGACGATGTTGACGGTCTTGCGCCCGCGCTTGACACCGAACTCGACCGCGCCGGCCGCTTTGGCGAACAGCGTGTCGTCGCCACCGCGGCCGACGTTGACGCCCGGGTGGAAGTGGGTACCGCGCTGGCGGACCAGGATCTCGCCGGCCTTGACGATCTGGCCGCCGAACCGCTTGACGCCAAGCCGCTGTGCGTTGGACTCGCGGCCGTTGCGTGAGCTGGAAGCGCCCTTCTTGTGAGCCATATCTGTCGCCTCCGCTACTTGTCTGTCTGTTCTTCGCCCGAGTGGCTCATCTTGTCTGTCTGTTCTTCGCCCGAGTGGCTCATCTTGTCTGTCTGTTCTTCGCCCGAGTGGCTCATCACTTGATTCCGGTGACCTTGAGCACGGTCAACTGCTGACGGTGACCCTGCCGCTTGTGATAGCCGGTCTTGTTCTTGAACTTGTGGATGCGGATCTTGGGGCCCTTGGTGTGCTCGAGCACTTCGCCGGTCACCGCGACCTTGGCCAGCGCTTTGGCGTCGCTGGTGACGGTGGCGCCGTCGACGACCAGGGCGACGGGCAGCGATACGGCCGCGCCGGGCTCCGAGTCGAGCTTCTCGACCTTGACAACGTCACCGACGGCGACCTTGTACTGCTTGCCGCCGGTCTTGACGATTGCGTAAGTCGCCATCGTTACGTCTACCTCTGCTTCGCTCTTCGAGCGCGCGCCACCGGTGGGTGCGTGCGCGGGTCTGGGGTGCGGGCCAAGCCGGAGTCACTGGAGCCTTGTCGGCTTGTCCCGCTGCCGCCGGCCTCAGCCTGGCGACAACTGCTCAAGGTTACGTGACCAGCGGGTAAAGGGTCAAACCGCCCTCAGCCCTCGTGGAGCGGCGGACCCGCCGGCCGGCCAGCCGCGCGGCGCCGCCGTGGGCGGCCTGCGGGGACCCCCTCGGCTATGGGCTCGTCGTCGTCGTCATCGTCCTCGTCGTCCTCGTCGTCGTCGCCCTCTTCGTCGTCGTCGTCGTCGCCCTCGTCCTCGTCGTCGCCGACTCCGTCGTCCTCGTCCTCGTCGTCTTCGTCGGAGTCATCGATGTCGATGGGCTCGATGTCGTCGTCCTCGTCGA
>CAZDYH010000092.1:0-7284 GCA_964509355.1 uncultured Mycobacterium sp. | reverse complement strand
TCGTCTTCGTCGGAGTCATCGATGTCGATGGGCTCGATGTCGTCGTCCTCGTCGACATCGTCCTCGTCCAGGTCGACGTCCAGTTCGTCGTCTTCCTCGGACTCGTCGTCCTCGGTCTCGTCGAAGTCCTCGTCCAGCTCCTCCTCGGCGACCTCTTCGACAACCTGCTCGTCGGTCGGCTCACCCGGCTCCGTGAGCTGGTCTTCGGTGAGATCCTCATCGGACTCGTCGTCTTCGTGGCGGCCGTTCGCGGCCGCCATCGCCTTGAACATCGGATGCTCGCCGGGGGCGTGGGCGGGCACCTTGGCCACCGCGGGCTCCTCGGCCCGGCCCTTCTTCGACCGCCTGCCGCGCCGGCCGCCCGACTCCGACTTCCGGCCATTCGACGGCGCGGAGTCGACAGGGTCGGCGTGCAACGTGATCCCACGGCCGCCGCAGTGCGGGCACGACGTCGAGAACGCCTCGATCAAGCCGGTACCCAGCCGCTTGCGGGTCAGCTGCACCAGGCCCAGCGACGTCACCTCTGACACCTGATGGCGGGTGCGGTCGCGGGCCAACGCCTCGGTCAGCCGGCGCATCACCAGGTCACGGTTGGACTCGAGCACCATGTCGATGAAGTCGATGACGACGATGCCGCCGATATCGCGCAGTCGCAACTGTCGGACGATCTCCTCGGCCGCCTCGAGGTTGTTCTTGGTGACCGTCTGCTCCAGGTTGCCGCCGGCCCCGGTGAACTTGCCGGTGTTGACGTCGACCACCGTCATCGCCTCGGTCCGGTCGATGACCAGCGTGCCACCTGACGGCAGCCACACCTTTCGGTCCATCGCCTTGGCCAGCTGCTCGTCGATGCGGTGTACCGCGAACACGTCGGGTCCGCCGTTCGCCGCTGCCTCGTACTTGGTGAGCTTCGGAACCAGCTCGGGCGCAACGGAACTGACGTATTCGTTGATAGTGTTCCAGGCGTCGTCGCCGGAGACGATCAGCCCCGAGAAGTCCTCGTTGAACAGGTCGCGAATGACCTTGACCAGCACATCGGGCTCTTCGTAGAGAGCGATCGCCGCGCCCGCGGCGTTGGCCTTGGTTTCCACGGCGCGCGCCTCGATCTGACCCCACCGGTCCTGCAGGCGTGTCACATCGGCGCGGATGTCGTCTTCTTTGACACCCTCGGACGCGGTCCGGATTATCACCCCGGCGTCGGACGGCACCACCTCACGCAGGATCTCCTTGAGCCGCTGGCGTTCGGTGTCGGGCAGCTTGCGGCTGATCCCGGTGGACGATGCCCCCGGCACGTAGACCAGGTAGCGCCCGGCCAATGACACCTGCGTCGTCAGGCGGGCGCCCTTGTGCCCGACCGGATCCTTGCTGACCTGCACCACCACGTAGTCACCGGGCTTGAGGGCCTGCTCGATCTTGCGGGCGGCGCCACCCAGACCGGCGGCCTCCCAGTTCACCTCGCCGGCGTAGAGCACGCCGTTGCGGCCGCGGCCGATGTCGACGAACGCCGCCTCCATCGACGGCAGCACATTCTGCACAATGCCCAGGTAGATGTTGCCGACCAGGGAGGCAGAGGCCACCGAGGTCACGAAATGCTCGACCACCACGCCGTCTTCGAGCACCGCGATCTGGGTGTAGCGGGCGCCCTCGTGGGGCGGTTCGGTGCGGACCTTGTCCCGCACCACCATCACACGTTCGACGGCCTCGCGGCGGGCCAGGAACTCGGCCTCGCTGAGGATGGGCGGCCGACGCCGTCCGGCGTCGCGCCCGTCCCGGCGACGCTGCCGTTTCGCTTCCAGCCGGGTCGAGCCGCTGATTCCCTGAATCTCGCCGGCATCGTTGTTGGAGCGGGGCGCGCGCTCGTGCACCACGGTGTTCGGCGGGTCATCAGACGAGCCGGCGGCGCCGTCCCCGCCGTCGCCCGAACCGGACTTGCGGCGACGACGCCTGCGCCGCCGACGGGTCGCGCCCTCAGCGGTCACCGTGTCGTCATCGCCGTTGTCCTCATCGGACTCGTCGGTGGAATCCGACTCGTCATCGCCGGTCGCGGAGTCACCCGAGTCGGCGTCGTAATCGTCTGGCCCGGCGTCCGCCTGTTCGCCGCGACCACGACCGCGCCCCCGGCGCCCGCGACGTCGTCGCCGGTTAGCCGGCCGCTCGGCCTGGTCGTCGTCAATGTCATCCGGGCCGGCCTCGTCGTCGTCGAGGTCGTCCTCGTCATCTTCGGCGGCCACATCCACTGCGGCCTCGACCGGCTGGGGCGCGACGAAAAGCGGCATGTACTCGGCATGCTCGACCGTGGTCTCCAGCATCAGCCGGGATTCGGGCTCGCCGGGCTCCGTGGGCAGGTCAGCGTCCGCCGCGACGGCCTCAGACCAGGCTTCGGCGGCCGGCTCGTCGTTCGCAGCGATGTCGGCGGGGTCGGCGGCCAGCACGTCGCGCACCCGGACGGCGTCGGTGCGGTCCACGCTGGACTGCACGCTGCGGGATCGCCCGTCGAGCTCGCTGAGCGCGTCCAGCACCCGTCTGCTGGTGGTCCCCAGCGCACGCGCCAGGGAGTGGACCCTCAGCCGGTCCGGCAGATCCTCTTGGTGCTGTGTCGGGGTTTCCGATAGGTCCTGGATTTGGTCATCGTCGGCCACGTAGTCTCCTCAAGCCCCCGGGCGCGTCGTGTCGACGCGGCCACGCGAGGGCTGCCGCTGTGTGCCCGGGTCACTTCTCCCGGGCCTGTCATGGTCTCGCCCCGAGCGGCTCGTGTGGAACGCACTCGGTGCCTGGCTGAATGATGGCTGCGACAGTCGGCGCCGCATCGCGGAAATAGCGGTGGTCGCGCTCGTCTAAGTCTTCATTCGGGTGTCCGGTACCGGTCTGGTGCCGTATACCCGTCGTCAGTATCCCATACCGTCGCCGGTGATCGGACGAAGTGGCGTCGGCCGGGACTACTGGCCGGGGAACCAGAGCCCGATCTCACGCTCGGCCGAGTCGGGCGAATCGGATCCGTGCACCAGATTCAGCTGCGTGTTCAGCCCCAGATCACCGCGGATGGTGCCGGGGGCGGCCTTCTCCACCGGGTCGGTGCCACCGGCGAGCTGGCGGAACGCGGCCACCGCTCGCGGCCCTTCGAGGATCGCGGCCACGACCGGGCCCGAGGTGATGAACTCCAGCAACGACGGGAAGAACGGCTTCCCCTCGTGCTCGGCGTAGTGGGCCCGGGCCAGCTCGTCGCTGACGTTCTTGAGTTCCAGCGCGGCGATCGTCAGGCCTTTTCGTTCAATACGGCTGATGATCTCCCCCACCAGGCGCCTGCCGACGCCGTCGGGCTTGATCAAGGCCAGGGTCCGCTCGGTCACGGCGCACAGCGTACAGAACGTGGACCCGTCGAGTGTGCGTGCAGGGCGGGGAAGTACGAGTGGCCATCGCCCTGAGCGCACGCTGGATGCCGGCCCAGTCAGTCCGGCGGCGGTTGTTGCCCGGGCAACAGCCCGTGTCGCTGCCGTCGCAGCACCTCCGCGCGGAAGTAGGCGATCAGCAGCCATACCGCGCCGAACACCGCACCGATGAAACCGATCGCGGGGTAGACGACGCCGCCGGCGACCACCGCCGGCTGGACGGCGAGGTTCACCCAAATGGCCCACGGCCGGCCCTGCAGGCCGGCCAGCGCCACCAGCACCACGGCCAGACCGATCAGATACACCAGCGATGCCGCCGTCAGCCCGCCTCCGACGGCCGCTACGACCGGCAGCGCCAACAGCACCACAATCGCTTCCAGGATCAGCGTGCCGGCCATCACGGCCCGGAAGCTCTTCCACGGGTCCGGCGCCGCCTGGCCGGCGGCCTGTGGTTCTTCGCTCATTCCGGGTCCCTGCCGAACAAGGTGCGGGCGGCTCCGGCGGTGACGACCGAACCCGTGATGACGATGCCGGTGCCGGACAGGCCGTCACCGCCGCCGGCGGATTCTTCGACCAGCGCGGTGGCGGTCTCGATGGCGTCGGGCAGCGTCGCGGCGGAGATCACCCGGTCGGGGCCGAACCGCTCTCCGGCTTGCAGGGCCAACGTCTCGACGTCGAGGGCCCGTGATGATCCGTTGTGGGTGACCACCAACTGGTCGAACACCGGCTCGAGTGCGGCCAGGATGCCCCCGACGTCCTTGTCGGCCATCACGCTGATCACCCCGACCAGGAAGCGGAAGTCGAACTCTTCGGCCAGCGCCTGAGCCAGCACACGCGCGCCGGCCGGATTGTGCGCCGCATCGATGAACACCGTCGGCGCACTGCGCATCCGTTCCAGCCGGCCCGGGCTGGTGACGGCGGCAAAACCCGCCCGCACCGCGTCGATGTCGAGTTGACGGTCGGCTCCCGCGCCGAAGAACGCCTCCACCGCCGCCAGCGCCACCACGGCGTTGTGCGCCTGGTGTTCGCCGTGCAGCGGCAGGAACATGTCGGAGTACAGCCCGCCGAGGCCCTGCAGTTCCAGCACCTGCCCGCCGATGGCGGTTCGCCGGCTCAGCACCGCGAATTCGGAGTCCTCCCGCGCGACCACGGCGTCGGCCCGAACCGCTTGTTCCAGAAGGACTTCCATCGCCTCGGGGACCTGGCGCCCGATGATCGCCACCGTATCCACCGCTGTGCCAGACGGCACGGGCTGGTCGGCGTGCTTCTTGATGATTCCGGCCTTCTCACCGGCGATCGACGCGATGTCGGCGCCCAGGTACTCGGTGTGGTCGACAGCGATCGGCGTGATCACCGCGACGGGTGCGTCGATGACGTTGGTGGCATCCCAGCGGCCCCCGAGTCCCACCTCGATGACGCCGATGTCGATCGGGGCGTCGGCGAATGCGGCGAACGCCATCGCGGTGACGACCTCGAACTTGCTCATCGCCGGCCCGCCACCGGCCTGCGACTGCTGGTCGACCAACTGTACGAACGGCTCGATCTCGCGGTAGGTCGCCACATACTGCGCGGGGCTGACGGGCGTGCCGTCGATGGCGATCCGTTCCACCGCGGACTGCAGATGCGGGCTGGTGGTCCGGCCGGTGCGCCGGTGCAGGGCGGTCAGCAACGCGTCGACCATCCGTGCCACCGAAGTCTTGCCGTTGGTGCCGGCGATATGGATGGACGGGTAGCTGAGCTGCGGTGAGCCGAGCAGTTCCATCAGCGCGGCGATGCGCGCGGTGCTCGGCTCGATGCGGGTCTCCGGCCAGCGCTGGTCGAGGAGATGCTCGACCTGCAGCAACGACGCGATCTCGTCCGGCGTCGGCGCGACGTCGGCGGTCACCGGGCGCTCATCGCAAGCCCTCGCTCTTCGCGCAAGCGGCTCATCGCAAGCCACCCAGCCGCGCCGAAATCCGCTCCACCTCTTCGTTGGCCAGCTGTTGCCGGTCCCGGATCTTGTCGACGACCGGCTCCGGCGCCTTCGCCAGGAATGCCTCGTTCGTCAGTTTCGCGGTGGTCCCGGCCAGTTCCTTCCGCGCGGCGGCCAAGTCCTTCTCCAGGCGGCGGCGTTCGGCCGCGACATCCACTGTGCCCGAGGTGTCGAGTTCCACGACCACGGTGCCGCCGCTCAGCCGCACCTCCACCGATGCCGACGGGTTGAAGCCGTCGTCCGGGGTGGAGAGCCAGGCCAGCGTCGTCACGGCGGGCACCTGTGCGGTCAGGTCGGCCTCCGCGATGCCCGACAGCCGGGCCGGCACCTTCTGCCGGTCGTTGAGACCCTGGTCGCTGCGGAACCTTCGGACCTCGGTGATCAGCTTCTGCATATCGGCGATCCGCTGCGAGGCAACCGGATCCGGCACGACACCGGATTCCTGTGGCCATTCGGCAATGACCAGCGACTCGCCGCCGGTGAGCGCCTTCCACAGCGCCTCCGTAACGAACGGCATGACCGGGTGCAGTAGCCGCAGCAGGGTATCGAGCACCGCCGCCAACACTGCGGTCGTGTCGCTGCTGCCATCTGCTATCTGCGCCTTGGCCAGCTCGACGTACCAGTCACAGAACTCGTCCCAGGCGAAGTGGTAGAGCGCCTCGCAGGCACGGCTGAATTCGTAGCCCTCGAAAGCCGAATCCACCTCGCGGCGCAACTCTTCCAGCCGGCCGAGGATCCAGCGGTCGGCGTCGGTGAGGTCGGCGAGGGCCGGCGCTGCCGGATGCTCTTCGCCCGAGAGGCTCATCGCCGCTCCGTTGATCAACGCGAACCGGGTGGCGTTGAACAGTTTGGTCGCGAAATTGCGGGACGCGCGGGCGTGGTCTTCACCGATGGACAGGTCGCCGCCGGGGCTGGCACCGCGGGCCAGGGTGAACCGCAGCGCATCGGCACCGAACATCTCGACCCAGTCCAGCGGGTCGATACCATTGCCCGCGGACTTGCTCATCTTGCGCCCGTGCTCGTCGCGGATAAGCCCGTGCAGGTAGACATTCCTGAACGGCACCTGGGGCCCCCGCCGGCCATCGAGGGTGATCGCGTCATCGTCGGCGACGAACATTCCGAACATCAGCATCCGGGCCACCCAGAAGAACAGGATGTCGTAGCCGGTGACCAGAACGCTTGTCGGATAGAACTTCTCCAGATCCGCGCTGTGCTCGGGCCAGCCCATGGTGGAGAACGGCCACAGCGCCGAGGAGAACCAGGTGTCCAGCACGTCCGGGTCCTGCTCCCAACCTTCCGGTGGGGTTTCGTCCGGCCCGACGCACACGGTCTGGCCGTCGGGTCCATGCCAGATCGGGATGCGGTGTCCCCACCACAACTGCCGGGAAATGCACCAGTCGTGCATGTCGTCGACCCAGGCGAACCAGCGCGGCTCCAGGCTCGTGGGATGAATCACCGTGTCGCCGTTGCGAACCGCGTCCCCGGCGGCCTTGGCCAACGACTCGACCTTGACCCACCATTGCAGCGACAGCCGCGGCTCGATGGGCTCACCGCTGCGCTCGGAATGTCCGACGCTGTGCAGGTAGGGCCGCTTCTCCTCGACGATGCGGCCTTGCGCCTCCAGCGCCTCGCGCACGGCCACCCGGGCCTGGTAGCGGTCCATACCGTCGAACTCGGTTCCGGTGCCGGCGATCCGGCCCTTGGTGTCCATGATCGAGGGCATCGCCAGGTTGTGCCGCACACCTATCTCGAAGTCGTTGGGGTCGTGAGCGGGCGTGACTTTGACTGCGCCGGTGCCGAATTCGGGGTCGACGTGCTCATCGGCGACGATGATGATCCGCCGGTCCAGAAAGGGGTGCGGCAGCGTTTGACCGACCAGATGGCGGTAGCGCTCGTCGTCGGGATGAACGGCGATCGCGGTGTCGCCGA
>CAZDYH010000091.1:0-12048 GCA_964509355.1 uncultured Mycobacterium sp. | reverse complement strand
CTCATCGAGACCGGTGCCGCTCGGGGCTTCTTCTCCGTCCTGGCTGAGATCGCGGTGAGCAACGGCCCCATCGGTGGGATCGTCGCCAGCGCCGCCAGCGGTCACGTGCTCGTGACGAACCACGGGGAAAACTGTGTGTCGGTGATCGAGACCGGCACCTTCGCCGTCGTGAACACCATCACCGGCACGGATGAACCGTTCGTCATAGCTGCCGGCAGGGCCGACGATAACTGTGCATACGTCAGCACCGCGGCAGCCGCTTACGACTCGATCTCGGTCATCGACACGGATAGCAATACTGTCGTCGCGACACACCCGGTGGCACTCAACGTGCGGGACCTGGCGGTGAGCCCGGACGGAAGACGTATCTATGCCAGCCGAACTGGACTCGATGGCGCCGACGTCGCAGTCATCGATACCGCTACGGGCCTGGTCACGACGATCGATATCGCGACCGGGGCGGGCGTAAGTGCCGAGGCCATGAGCATCACTCGTGACGGCCTGCGCCTGTATGTCGCAACGGTGGACCAATTCGGCGGCGACCTCGTGGTGATCGACACCGGTGCGAATCGCGTCGTCGACACCATCGAGATCGGCTCGCCGATCCGGGGTGTCGCGCTGAGCCCCGGCGGCGACACCGCGTACGTCGCTAGCTTCGAGCCCGGGTTGGGTGGGGTGGTCGACGTCGTCGACACGGCCACCAACGCGGTCACGGCCACCGTCGAAATCGGCGGGTCTCCCACCCAGTTGACGCTCAGTAGTGAGGGCGACCGTGCATACGTGGTCAGCAACGACCACATCGCCGTGCTCTGCACCGCGACAAACGAGGTCATCGACACCATCACGGTGGGCGCGCAACCGTCCTGTGTGACTGAAAGCCCCGACGGCAAGCAGCTCTACGTCGCCGACTACGCCGGCAGGGTCACCGTGCTGTCCGTCGCCTCGAGCACGGCGCCGCTGCTCGCGCGGGTGATGGCACTGGACGTCATCGCTGCGCCCGAGCTACTCGAGGTACTCGAGCTTGAGCCGGCCACCGTCTGAGGCCAGGCCGGAAACGTCAGCCAGTGCAGTTCAGCGAAACCCAAATCGACGACGCCGTGATCAATCTCGCCTCGCCAAGACGGCCTTGCGCCTGCTGAAGTTCATCGAGCCTGCCAGGCGATTCGTGCCAGTGCCTCGCCGCGCCTGCAATGCAGACACAATGAAGCTGCAGAAGCTAATGGAAGCGGAGGAGCTGTGATGAAGCTGGAAGACGTTCTCGGGTCGGCGTCGGACGCGGTTACCGCGCGGCGCGTATACGCCGAGCCTGTCGAGCGGGACGGAGTGACGGTGATCGCCGCGGCCGCCGTGAGCGGCGGTGGTGGTGCGGGCGGCGGTGTCGATCAGGTTGGCAAGGAAGGGTCCGGCGGAGGTTTTGGCCTGGCTGCGAGACCGGTGGGCAGCTATGTGATCAAGGACGGACAGGTGAGCTGGCGACCGGCGCTCGACGTCAACAGGCTCATCACCGTTATCGGCGCGGTCACCGTCGCCGCGATCGTCGTCAGGGGCCGCACCGCGAAGGGGCTTCGCGGGTAACTGGCAGTATCGTGCTGTCGGGGCGCTAGCATCGCCCCACTGATCGCGAGTGCGGTGCTGCGCCCAGAGCCGAAGGCGGTTACGTCTGTGTATTCCACGATGCAAAGCTTCCCGTTGACCGTTGCCGCCATCATGCGGCACGCCGTCACCGTGCACGGCGACGGTATGGTCTCTACCGCGACCGGCGGCGGTGGTTACCGGCAGAGCACGTATCGGCAGCTCGGGGCGCAGGCCGCTCGGTTGGCAAACGCGCTGCGCCGGATCGGCGTCACCGGTGATGACCGAGTCGCAACATTCATGTGGAACAACCAGGAACACCTGGAGGCCTATGTCGCGGTGCCCGCAATGGGCGCGGTCCTCCACACGCTCAATATCCGCCTCTCGCCGGAGCAGATCTCCTTCGTCGCGTACGAGGCCGAAGACCGGGTGGTGATGGTCGACCTCTCGCTGGCTGCACAATTCGCCCCTGTGATGCCGACGCTGGAAACCGTGCATACCGTAATCGCCGTCGGCGAGGGCGACCTCGCGCCGCTCGCGGCGTCCGGTAAGACGGTGCTGCGCTATGACGAGATCACTGCCGGGGAGCCGGCTGAGTTCGACTGGCCGGACGTTGACGAAAACTCCGCCGCCGCAATGTGTTACACCAGCGGCACGACTGGTCACCCGAAGGGGGTGGTGTACAGCCATCGTTCGAGCTACCTGCACTCGACGGCGGTGTGCAGCGCCAACGGGATGGGTCTCGGCTTCAACGACTCCGCGCTGGCCGTCGTGCCGATGTTCCACGCCAACGCCTGGGGCCTGCCTTATGCGGCGTTGATGGCAGGTGCCGACGTGGTGTTGCCCGATCGCTACCTCGATGCCAAGTCACTCGTCGACATGATCGAGAAGCTGCGGCCGACGGTGGCCGGCGCGGTGCCGACGATCTGGAACGACGTGATGCACTACCTGGACAGAGATCCCGGGCACGATATCTCGTCGCTGCGGCTGGTCGCCTGCGGTGGATCGGCCGTTCCGGTATCACTGATGAAGACGTTCGAGGAGAGGCACGGTGTGCAGATCCGGCAGCTGTGGGGGATGACCGAGACGTCACCGATGGCGACCATGGCGTGGCCCCCGCCGGGGACTCCGCCAGATCAGCACTGGGCGCTGCGGGCCACGCAGGGACGTCCGGTATGTGGCGTGGAGACCCGCATCGTCGATGACGAGGGCAACGCGTTGCCCAACGACGGCGAGGCGGTCGGCGAACTGGAGGTGCGCGGCCCGTGGGTCACCGGCTCGTACTACCGCAACAGCGACGAATCCAAGTTCGCGTCCGGCTGGTTGCGCACCGGCGACGTGGGCCGTATCGACCCGCTCGGCTACATCACCCTCACCGATCGCGCCAAGGATGTCATCAAGTCCGGCGGTGAGTGGATCTCGTCCGTCGAACTGGAGAACCACCTCATCGCACATCCGGCGGTACTGGAGGCGGCTGTGGTCGGCGTGCCCGACGAGCGCTGGCAGGAACGTCCACTGGCAGCGGTCGTCCTCAAGGAAGGCCAGCAGGTCAGCGCAGGCGAGTTGCGAAACTTCCTGGCCGACAAGGTCGTCCGGTGGTGGCTGCCGGAGCGGTGGACGTTCGTCGACGAGATTCCGCGCACCAGCGTCGGCAAGTACGACAAGAAGACCATCCGGTCACGGCATGCCGACGACGTCTACCAAGTGACCGAAGTCCGGGATTAGTGACGACATGGGCCTGAGGGTCGTGCAGTGGGCAACCGGCTCGGTCGGAGTCGCGGCGATCAACGGCGTGCTGGAGCACCCGGAGCTGGAACTTGTTGGTTGTTGGGTGCACTCGGAGGGCAAGGCCGGCAAAGACGTCGGTGAGATCGTCGGAACGAGCCCGCTGGGCGTCACGGCGACCAACAGCGTCTCCGAGGTGCTGGCGCTTGACGCCGATGCGGTGATCTACGCGCCGTTGCTGCCCGACGTCGACGAGGTCGCGGCACTGCTCCGTTCGGGCAAGAACGTCGTCAGCCCGGTGGGTTGGTTTTATCCGGGCGAGAAGGAGGCGGCGCCGCTTCAGGCCGCGGCGCGCGAAGGCAACGCGACACTGCACGGCGCCGGCATCGGACCGGGTGCGGCGACCGAGCTGTTCCCGCTGCTGCTTTCGGTGATGTCGACCGGGGTGACTCTTGTTCGCTCCGAGGAGTTTTCCGACCTTCGTACCTACGGGGCGCCCGACGTGCTGCGCTATGTGATGGGATTCGGCGGGACGCCCGACACGGCGCTGACCGGGCCGATGCAGAGGCTTCTCGACGGCGGCTTCATCCAGTCGGTCCGGCTGTGCGTCGACCGGCTGGGCTTCGCCGCTGACCCCCAGATCCGCACGTCGCAAGAGGTCGCCGTCGCGACCGCGCCGATCGACTCGCCGATGGGCCAGATCGAGCCCGGTCAGGTCGCCGGTCGCCGCTTCCACTGGGAGGCCGTGGTCGGTGACGAGGTGGTCGTCCGGATCACGGTGAACTGGCTGATGGGTGAGGAAAACCTCGACCCGCCATGGTCATTCGGGCCCGCAGGGGAGCGCTACGAGATGGAGGTCCGGGGAAACCCGGACACATTTGTGACCGTCAAGGGCTGGCAGCCGGACAGTGTGGAGGCCGGCCTGAAGAGCAATCCCGGCGTCGTGGCGACCGCGGCGCACTGCGTGAACGCGATTCCCGCGACGTGCGCGGCCGAGCCGGGGATCCAGAGCTTCTTCGATCTGCCGCCGATCACCGGACGGGCGGCGCCGCGACTGCATCGGTGACCGCTCAGGCTGGCACCTTCGGCACGTGTCACTACTATCGTCGTCATGCCACAACCTCTGGTCGTCGAGCAGTCGCGTGCGATACCGGTCACCCCAGACGGCGCGTTTCGCGGCACTCTGCCGATGCCGCTGCCGACGTTGTTCCGTCGTTGGTACGGCCCGATCCCGCCGATCAGGGCGGTGCTGGACCAGACGGGTGAGTGGGAGACGGTCGGCCAGACCAGGACCGTGAACCTGGTGGGCGGCGGCAGCATGCGCGAAGAGCTGACGAGCGTTGACGCCCCCCGATCGTTCGGCTACACGCTGACCGACGTCAAGGGTCCGCTGGCGCCGTTGGTGAGTCGCGTCGAAGGTGAGTGGATCTTCACTCCCGCGGGCACCGGCACCGAGGTGACCTGGCGGTGGACCATTCACCCCAGGTCGGCCCTCGCCGCGCGCGCGATGCCGGTGTTCGGCAAGGTGTGGCGGGGCTACGCCCGGCAGGCGCTCGAAGTGCTCTCCGAGCAGCTGGTGGGCTGAGCCGGCCGGGCGCAATGTGGTGACCGCGTTCGTCCTTCGCCTCCCCTGCGAGAGCAGCGCGTTGTTACTGCATGCTCGCGGCTGCAGCAGCCGCTCCGGCTCGCGATCTACCGCAGATCGCGGCGACGGAAGCCGAGCAGCCCGAGCGCTAACAGCACCACGTCGATCAGCAGCAGCCAGATCACCGGCGCCGCCCGGAAGGCCTCGCCGGGCACCCGCTGCGCATGGGTGAACGGTTGCAGGTCTATCACCCAGTGCGACACCCCGGCGATCGAACCCAGCAAGTACACGGTGACGAAGCCAACCAGCACACCCCACGCCACCGGGGTGAATCGCGGAAGCAGGCCGAACAGGGCGACCGTCACCGCCGTCAGTACCCAGATGGCCGGCAGTTGCAGGGCCGCGACCGCCACCACCACACGCAGCTTTCCACCGACGTCAGCACTGGCGATGCCGTACGTCAATCCCGTGACCACCCCGGCCGCCAGCATCGCCACCGCCGGGCCGACGAGAGCGAAGACGATATGGCTTGCGGCCCAACGGGTTCGGCCGACCGCGCCGGACAGCAGTATTTCGGCGCGCTGGGCGACCTCCTCCTGATGGAGCCGCAACGCCGAAGAGATCGCCAACGCCGCCGCCGCGACGGCCAGGAAGCTGAACGCGATGGTGATGAACGAATCCTCGAGTGCCCGGGATCCGCCGAGCCGGTTGACGATATCCCTGATGGCGGCGTTATCGCCCAGCTCGTCGCCGATGCCGTGCACCACGCTGCCGGCGAGCAGCCCATACAGGCATAGCCCGATGGTCCAGGCGAGCAACGTCGCGCGCTGCAGCCGCCACGCCAGGCCGAATGCGCCGCTCAGTGTCGGCGATGCCGCCGGTGCGCCGGGACGATCGGCGATCAGCCCGCCGCCCACGTCGCGGCGGCTCAACAGCAGGTAAGCCGCAGCGGTGAGGACGATGGTGGTTGTGAGGTGCAGCAGCAGCACCCACCACCGCTCGCCCGCGTACGGGCGGAGCTGTAGCGACCAGCCCAGCGGCGAGAACCAGGACAGCACACCCGAACTCGCGTCGCCGACCGCGCGCAGCGCGAACGCGAGCCCGAGTGCCCCGAACGCGATCCCACGAGCCGTACGGGCGCCGGTGCTCAGCTGGGCCGCCACCGCAGCGACAGCCGAGAAGACCAGCCCGGAGCCGGCCAGCGCCAGACCGAAGGCCAGCGAGCCGGCCGCCGGCACATCGGTGGTGAGCAGCCCCGCGGTACCGATCAGCCCGGTCGCGACCGACGCGCCGAACACGAGCAGCAGGGCGGCGGTCAGGCCGGCGCGGCGTCCGACGGCGGTCGAGTCCAGCAGTTCCGCCCGCCCGGACTCCTCCTCGGCTCGGGTGTGGCGGATGACGGTGAGGATGACCGCCACGGCGATCAGCGTGTGGAAGAGGCCGGCCTTCCAAATCCCGACCGCGCCGAGGCTGTCGTTGTATACGTTGCCGTACAACGCGCGCTGGGCCGGGCTGGCCATGATGGACGCCGCCAATGTGGCGCGGCCGGCGGCCGTCGGATAGACGCTCTCGACACTGCCGATGTACACGCTGGAAAGCGGCGCTGACAGCAGCAGCACCCAGAGCGGCAGCACAATGCGGTCGCGGCGCAGATACAGCCGCAGCAAGCCAAGGGTGCCGGCGAATTGCGACCTTGCGCGCTGCGGGGCGGGAAGCGAATGCCGCGGTCCGGCAAGGGTAGTGGTCACGCCGACACCCCCTCGTCGGCGCGGGGCTCGTCGACCCGGTAGTGACGCAGGAACAGCTCCTCCAGGGTGGGCGGCTGGCTAACCAGGCTGCGCACGCCGGTGTCACCGAGCACCCGGATCAGTTCGCCGAGCGCGCGGCCGTCGACCTGGGCACGCAGGATGTCGCCCTCGATGCTGACGTCCTCGACACCCTTGATCCTGCTGAGGTCACCCGGGTCGCCGAGCAATTCGGCCTTGATGGACGTACGGCTGAGGTGCCGCATCGACTCCAGTGTGCCGCTCTCGATGGTCCTGCCGGCGCGGATGATGGTCACGCGCTCGCACAGCGCCTCCATCTCGGACAGGATGTGGCTCGACAGCAGCACGGTCGCGCCCCGGTCGCGCGCCTCGATGACGCATTCGCGGAAAACGTGCTCCATCAACGGATCAAGCCCTGAACTGGGTTCGTCGAGCAACAGCAGCCGGGCCCGTGACGACAAGGCCGAGATCAGCGACACCTTCTGTCTATTGCCCTTGGAGTAGGTCCGTGCCTTCTTCTTGGGATCGAGATCGAACCGCTCGATGAGTTCGTTGCGACGGCCCTCGTCGATACCACCGCGCATGCGGGCCAGCAGGTCGATGGTTTCCCCGCCGGTCAGTGACGGCCACAGCGTCACATCACCAGGCACATAGGCGATTTCGCGGTGCAGGGCCACCGAATCGTGCCACGGATCCCGGCCCAGCAACTCGGCCCGGCCCGATGTCGCACGCAGGATGCCCAGCAGAATGCGGATGGTGGTGGATTTCCCGGAGCCGTTGGGCCCCAGGAAGCCGTGGATCTCGCCGTCGGCGACGTGCAGTTCGAGGCCGTTGAGGGCACGGATGCGGCCGAAGTGCTTGTGCAGATTCTGAATGTCGATGACCGCGGTCACTCGACCCCCTTCTCTTCGTCCTCTTCGTCGGCGGGGTCGACGACCTTGGCGCTCACCAGCGAATCGACCCATCGGGTGGACGGATCGATATCGACGAGCAGGGCCCTGGCCAGCAGCGTCAGCGGTATGGCCAGCAAGGCGCCGAGCGGGCCGAGGACCCAGCCCCAGACCACCAGGGCGAGAACGGTCAAGGTCACCGAGATGTCTGCGGTGTCGCCGACGATCTTGGGCTGGATCACTGATTCGATGACGACGTTGATGACGCTGTACACGGCGATGACCAGCAGCATCGTGCCGGGTCCGCCTTCGAGCAGGCCGAGCAGCGCCGGCGGGATCAGGCCCAGGACGAAGCCGACGTTGGGGATGTAGTTGGTGATGAATGACAGCAGGCCCCACAGGATCGGCAGCGGGATGCCTATCAGCGACAGCGCTCCGGTGTCGAGGACGGCGACTATCAGGCCGAAGACCGTCGAGACCAGCAGGTATTTTCGGGTGCCGGAGCTGAACGTGGCCAACGCCGACACTATGTCCGGTCGCATCCGCTGCAAGATCGACAGCCGGCGGTCGTAGCTGACGGCGTCCACCGTCATGAAGAGCAGCAGCGTGATCACGAAGACGAGGCCCGAGAACACGCTCAGCGTGCTGTCGAGTATCGCGGTGACAATGTTGAAGACGCGGTCGGCATCGATGTTCAGCGCCTTCTGCACTTCGTCCTGGCCGATGCCGCGGGCTTCGAGGAGCTGACGGGCCTGCGCCAGCAGGTCGTCGAACTTGTCCTGGTAGGTGGGCAGGGTGGTGGCGAACTGCGCGATCGACAGCGCCAATGCGACAACCAGGCCGAGCAGGATGCCGTACACCACGGTGAGCACCGCCGCCACAGCGACCCAGGTGGGAAAACCCTTGCGGCGCAACCAGGTGTGCAGCGGATGAATCCCCACCGTCAGCATCAGCGCGAGGAAGGTGGGGCCGATTACGCCGGCGAAGGCCTTCATCCCGGCAATGACGATGACCGCGGCGGCCAGCCCGAGCAGCACGATCACGGCTCGGGGAAGTGCCCACCTCGGTGCCTCCGGGGTCTCGGCAGACGCGAACCTCATAGCCTCCCTCCAGCCTGACGTGGTCCAGCCTGACATGTTCGGGGAAAGTGCGCCGCATCATGACCGAACTGGCAAACTCGGTGGGCGTGACGAAGAAGCGCGCGCTGGTGCTGGCGGGTGGGGGGTTGGCGGGGATCGCCTGGGAGACCGGCATTCTGCGTGGCGTCGCCGACGAATCGCCGGCCACCGCCCGGGCGCTGCTGGATTCCGATGTCCTACTCGGAACGTCGGCGGGTTCGACGGTGGCCGCCCAGATCAGCAGTGGAATCGGCGTGGACGAGCTGTTCGCCAGGCAGGTCTCCGAGGCGTCACACGAGATCAACCCGGGTGTCGACATCGACACCATCACCGAACTTTTCGTCACCGCGATGATGGAGCCGGGCACCTCGACCGAGCACAAGCTGCAGCGGATCGGCGCGATCGCGCTGGCCACCGAGACCGTCCGGGAGTCGGTTCGCCATAACGTGATTGCCCACCGGCTGCCGTCACACCGGTGGCCGGAGCGGGTGCTGCGGATCACCGCCATCGATACCGCCACCGGCGAGCTGATGACGTTCGACTCAGCGTCGGGTGTCGCGCTGGTTGACGCGGTCGCCGCCAGCTGCGCAGTGCCGGGCGTATGGCCGCCGGTGACCATCGGGCGCCGCCGGTACATGGACGGCGGTGTGGGCAGCACCGTCAACCTTGGCCTGGCCCACGACTGCGATGCGGCGGTGGTGCTGGTGCCCGCCGGTGAATCGGCGCCGTCACCGTTCGGTGGTGGCGCTGGCGCCGAGATCGCGGCGTTCCCCGGCGCGGCCATCGCTGTTTTCGCCGACGACACCTCGCTCGCGGCTTTCGGTCCGAACCCGCTGGATCCCGCCTGCCGCATCCCTTCGGCACTCGCGGGACGTGAGCAGGGTCGCCGCGAGGCGGCCGCCCTTTCCGAATTCCTCGGCGCCTGAATCAGCCCTCGAGCGCGGGTGTTTCGGGTCTGTCCAGGGCGTCGAGCGCGCGTGCGGCGAGCTCGTGCCCGACGTCGATCACTTCGGCCGCGCGGTGGAATTCCAGTCCGCGGCAGGCGGTCCGCGGCACCTCGATAAGGAGATCGGGGGGGTAGGCCGCGAGATGGTGACGCGCCAGCGCCGCCTGCGCGATCTCGATGGTGCGGTTCATGACCTCGAAGTTCCCGAGCTTGGGCGCGGGTGCGTCCTTCGAGCTGTCGACCAACGGTTCATCGCCGCCGTCGTCGGAGTCCGGGCCGGTGCCGAACCGGCTCAGCATGGACCGCGCCGCCGGCGTGTCGAGCAGGGAGCGGGCGGCGTGCGTGTCGAGCAGTGCGGAGGTGCTGCGCAGCAACCGATTCAGCCATTCGGTGGTGGCGCGTGTGCCGGCGTCCGGTGGGCCGCCGCGGCGAGTGTCGGTCTCGCCCCCGCTCAGGCTCACCGCGATCGTGAGGTCGGCGTTGACCGCGGCGATCGGCGCCATCGGCAGCGGGTCCAGGATGCCGCCGTCGGCGAGTAGCCGCCCGTCGAGCACGTAGGGGGCGATCACCCCCGGTATCGCGATGGATGCGCGGATCGCGGCGTCCACCGGTCCGCGCTGCAGCCAGACCGACTTGCCCGCGATCAGGTCGGTGGCCACCGCGGTGTAGGGGATCGACAGTTCCTCGATGGCGGCGTCACCCAGGATGTCGCGGACCGCGTCGAAAATCTTGTCGGCCCGCAGCACCCCCGCTGCGGTGATCGATGGATCCAGCAGCCGCACCACCGCGCGTTGCGTCAACGATTTCGCCCAGTCGGCGAACTCGTCAAGCGCACCTGCCGCCTGCAGGCCGCCCACCAGGGCGCCCATCGACGACCCCGCGATCCCGACGATGTCGTAGCCGCGCTCCCGCAACTCGGTGATCACGCCGATATGGGCGTAGCCGCGCGCCCCGCCGCTGCCGAGAGCCAGGGCCACCCGCTTGGGCCCCGATGAGCCGCTTGCGCGAAGAGCATCAGGCCCCGATGAGCCGCTTGCGCGAAGAGCATCAGTACCGGCCACCCGTTTATCTTGCGCTGCCACGGCGGTCGCGCTATCCGCAGGCGGCATCCGCGGCCGCCTGAACCGCGACAATCACCGCGGCCTGCCGGGCCGGGTTCAGCTGCGACCACGGTGTGTTGAACGTGGCGGGGCCGCTGGTCCCCGAAGTCTGAAGCGTCTTCAGGTAGGGCTCGACCAAGCTCTGCGGGTCACCCTGCTGCCCGTCCATCCACACCTTGGCCGCGTGGCAGGCCTGGAAGTACTCGTCCTCGGTCGACTCGGCGGGAACATCGACCTTGGTGGTGACACCGCCGGGCGACACGCCGGTGGCCCCGGGCAGTGGCGGGCCCCCCGGCGTCGGGGACTCCTCGGTGCTCGTCGCGGCCGACGACGATGTGGCCGTCGTGGCCTGGTTGCCTGACGAGCAGCCCGCCGTGGCCAGTAGACCGGCGGCGCCGAGCACCCCGCTCCACACCAGGGCGCGACACTTGTACCTGAGCATGACGCCAATCTATGCGGCGACCTGCCTCACGGCACCGAACAGGCGACCGTTCCCGCGCCACTTCTGACGGGCGGAGCTCATCGAGATCGACGTTATCGAGAGGAAGTGCAAGTAAGGGCCTCGCTAACGTCAATTTGGACGAAGGAGGCGAGCCTCCTGGCCGAACCGGGCTAGCCGTTGTCGTCCGCGTGCAGCAGCGGCCGCAGCTTCTCGGTCTTCGCCGGTGTCCAGCCCGGCGGCTGCAGGATCGCCGCCCAGGCATTGGCGACGTCCTTGACGTAGCGGTGCCCATGTCCGTCCGGCACGTCGATGGCCACCGCCATATCGGCCGACACCTGGAGGAATGTGACCACCGGGATCCACTCCATGTCGCCGGACACGTCATAGCCGCGCGGCTCACGTAACCAGTCCGGCTTCTGGAACAACAGGTCGGGGTTCCACCAGGCGATCGGGTCGGATGCGTGCTGCAGGTAAACGATCCGCGGATCTCCCCACGGGTCGGCGGGGCGGCCGAGGTTATCCGCGCGCGCGGCGAATCGGATGTTCTCCCCTTGATCGAAGATGGGCAGCCACTGCGGCGAGCCCGGGTCGCGATTACGGGTGACGTCTTCCCACATGGTGTTGTTGAAGGTCGGTCCGCTGAACAGGGCGCCGTCGGTGCGGGCGATGATGTTGTTCGGGCTCAGGAACGGCGCCTCGCCGCCGAACGATCCCAGGCTTTCCCCGAACACCACCAGTTTGGGGCGCTGGGCTTCCGGCATGGCACGCACCAGCGCGTCGACCGCCTCGAACAGGGCCTGGCCGGCCTGGCGTGCGTTCTCCTTGTCCACCAGGAACGACAGCCAACTTGGCAGGAACGAGTACTGCATGCTCACGATCGCGGTGTCGCCGTTGTACATGTACT
>CAZDYH010000090.1:4053-12173 GCA_964509355.1 uncultured Mycobacterium sp. | reverse complement strand
GGCGGCCGCCGCCATCGACCCGGCGCCCGCGAACACCAGCGCCGATCCGACCGCCCTGGCGCCGGTTGCGACGGCGATGAGGCCGACCACGGTGACGATCGCCAGGAACAGGTTGTAGAAGCCCTGGTTGAAGGCCAGCAGCTTGGTGGTCTCCGCCTCCTCGGGCGTGGTGCCGAACGTCGCGCGGGTGCGCGGCGCGGTCCACTGCAGCGACTCGAGCACGAATATGTAAACATGCAGCGCCGCGGCGAACGCGGCGAGGATCAGTCCGGCTGTAACCATTACACCCTCCTGTGCGGTCGTGATCAGTCGAACAGGGCGGGCTGCCCCAGACTGGTGGTACCCGGCGGCGGGGTCAGGCCCAGATGCGTCCACGCCTGCGCGGTCGCAACCCGGCCACGCGGGGTGCGGGCGATCATGCCGGCCCGCACCAGGAACGGCTCGCACACCTCCTCGACGGTAGTGGCCTCCTCGCCGACCGCGACCGCCAGCGTGGATACCCCGACCGGGCCGCCGCCGAAACTGCGGGTCAGCGCCGACAGCACCGCCCGGTCCAGCCGGTCCAGGCCGAGTTCGTCGACGTCGTACACCGCCAGCGCCGCCTTGGCGATGTCGCGGGTGATGACGCCGTCGGCACGCACCTCGGCGTAGTCGCGGACGCGGCGCAGCAGGCGGTTGGCGATCCGCGGCGTGCCCCGCGAGCGCCGGGCGATCTCGGCGCCGGCGTCGCCGCCCAGTTCGATGCCGAGGATGCCCGCCGACCGGGTCAGCACCCGCTCCAGCTCGGCGGGCTCGTAGAAGTCCATATGCGCGGTGAAGCCGAACCGGTCGCGCAGCGGGCCGGTCAGCGCGCCCGACCGCGTGGTGGCACCGACCAGGGTGAACGGCGCGACCTCCAGCGGAATCGACGTCGCGCCGGGGCCCTTGCCGACCACGACGTCGACACGGAAATCCTCCATCGCCAGGTACAACATCTCCTCGGCCGGCCGCGCGATCCGGTGGATCTCGTCGATGAACAGCACGTCGTGCTCGACCAGGTTGCTCAGCATGGCCGCCAGGTCGCCGGCGCGTTCCAGCGCGGGACCGGACGTGACCCGCAGCGATGATCCGAGTTCGGCGGCGATGATCATCGCCAGCGAGGTCTTGCCCAGCCCCGGTGGACCCGACAGCAGGATGTGATCCGGTGTGCCGCCGCGGTTCTTGGCGCCCTCGATGACCAGCTGCAACTGTTCGCGCACCCGCGGCTGGCCGATGAACTCGCCCAGCGACCGGGGCCGCAGGCTGGCGTCGACATCGCCCTCGCCGACGGTCAGCGCCGCCGACACCTCACGGTCCGTGGTGTCCTCGCGATTCTCGTCGTCGTCGAACCGGCTCATAGGCTAATCACTTTGACTTCCCGAGAAGCGACAGCGCCGCCCGCAGCGCACCCGAAGTGGTGGCGGTGTCCTCCCCGGCCAGCACCCGGTCGGTGGCCTCCTCGGCCTGCTTGACCGGAAAGCCCAGCCCGACAAGGGCTTCCACCACCGGGCCGCGCACCGCGTGCCCGCTCGCCACCGGTGCGCCGCCCGACGGGCCGACCGGACCGACCTTGTCGCGCAGTTCCAGCACCATCCGCTCGGCACTGCGCTTGCCGATCCCGGGAACCCGGGTCAGCGCGATCACGTCGCCGTCGGCCAGCGCCTGCCGCAGCGCCGGCGCATCGTGTACCGCCAGGGTGGCCATCGCGAGCCGCGGCCCGACCCCGGAGACGGACAGCAGCGTGAGGAACAGGTCGCGGGCGTCACCGTCGGCGAACCCGTACAACGTCATCGAGTCCTCGCGCACGATCATCGCGGTGGTCAATCGGGCCTCGGCACCGCGGCGCAGCGTCGACAACGTCGACGGCGTCGCGTTGACCCGGTAGCCGACGCCGGCGGCTTCGATGACGACGTGGTCCAGCGCGACCTCGAGGACCTCACCGCGGACCGAGGCAATCACCGGGCCGCCTTCAGCTTCGCGGAGTACTTGCGTCGCTGCTCGGCGGCCATCGCCTCGGCGGCCGCCATCCGAGCGATCATCGGGGCGCGCCAGCAATGGCAGATCGCCAGCGCCAGCGCGTCAGCGGCGTCGGCGGGCGTCGGTTTGGTCTGCAGCGCAAGGATTCTGGTGACCATCGCGGTCACCTGGGCCTTTCCGGCGTTGCCGTTGCCGGTGACCGCGGCCTTGACCTCGCTGGGGGTGTGGAACTGGACGTCGATATCGCGTCGGGCGGCGGCCAGCGCGATCACACCGCCGGCCTGCGCGGTGCCCATCACCGTGGACACGTTCTGCTGGGAGAACACCCGCTCGATGGCGATGACGTCGGGCTCATGGGTGTCCATCCAGTACTCGACGGTGTCGCTGATGGTGAGCAGGAGCCGATGCAGCGGCTGATCGGCCGCGGTGCGCACCACGTCGACGTCGAGTGCGACGACCTGGCGTCCGCCTCGGCTCTCGATGACGGACAGCCCGCAACGGGTCAAGCCGGGGTCAACTCCCATCACGCGCACGTGCAAACCCCTTCCCGCTACCGAACAGCTGTTCGATACCCTAGCGGCCCGGGCAGACGTCGCGGGGTAGGACACGCGGCAATGCTCCGCGGGCGCCGTTCCCGACTTTCCTGCGCCCAGATTGACACCTCGCAGCAAAAGTTCGAGTAGAGGCCTGCGTCGCGTCGATCTCGGCGCGGCAGCGGGTCACTCCTCCAGGGCTGCCAGCACCTCGTCGGACAGATCGACATTGGTCCAGACGTTCTGCACATCGTCGCTGTCTTCCAGCGCGTCGACCAGCTTGAACACCTTGCGGGCACCGTCGACGTCGACGGGCACGCTGACCGACGGCTGGAAGCCGGCCTCGGCCGAGTCGTAGTCGATGCCGGCTTCCTGCAGCGCGGTGCGGACCGCGACCAGATCAGTGGGCTCGGAGATGACTTCGAAGCTGTCGCCGAGGTCGTTGACATCCTCCGCGCCGGCGTCGAGCACCGCGGTCAGCACGTCGTCCTCGGTGAGATCGTTCTTCTCCAGGGTCACCACACCCTTGCGGGTGAACAGATACGACACCGAGCCCGGGTCGGCCATGTTGCCACCATTGCGGGTCATCGCGATCCGGACCTCGCTGGCGGCGCGGTTGCGGTTGTCGGTCAGGCATTCCACCAGCACGGCAACGCCGTTGGGGCCGTAGCCCTCGTAAGTGATGGTCTGCCAGTCGGCGCCGCCGGCCTCTTCACCGCCGCCGCGCTTGCGGGCCCGCTCGATGTTGTCGTTGGGCACCGAGTTCTTCTTGGCCTTCTGGATGGCGTCGTACAGCGTCGGGTTGCCCGCCGGGTCGCCGCCGCCGACACGGGCGGCCACCTCGATGTTCTTGACCAGTCGGGCGAACATCTTGCCGCGGCGGGCGTCGACGACGGCCTTCTTGTGCTTGGTGGTTGCCCACTTGGAATGGCCGCTCATGTTTGACGAGTCTACGTGGCGACCTCAGGCCCGGCCGGTGACGATATCGACGAACAGCTGGTGGATGCGGCGATCGCCGGTCATCTCCGGGTGAAACGCCGTCGCCAGCATCGGGCCCTGCCGCACCGCGACGATATGGTCCTCGGCGCGGGCCAGCACCCGAACGTCGGGCCCGACCCGCTCCACCCAGGGCGCCCGGATGAACACCCCGTGCACCGGGCCGTCGAGGCCGTCGAACGCGATATCGCCCTCGAATGAATTCACCTGTCGGCCGAACGCATTGCGCCGCACCGTCATATCGATGGCGTTCAGGTGGGTGGCCGCCCGCCCCGGAGCTCCGGCATCGATGATCTCGCTGGCCAGCAGAATCATCCCCGCACACGACCCGTAGGCGGGCAGGCCGTCGGATAACCGGGCCCGCAGCGGCTCGAGCAGGTCGAACTCGCGCAGGAGATGGCTCATCGTGGTGGACTCACCGCCGGGGATCACCAGCGCGTCGACGGCGTGCAGCTCACTGCGGCGCCGCACCGTCATCGCGTCGGCGCCGGCCTCGCGTAGCGCGGCCAGATGTTCTCGGGTGTCCCCCTGCAGTGCCAGCACGCCGACTCTCGGCGCGCTCACTTCGTCGCCGGCGAGGTGCGGCCAGGCGGGTAGCGGGTCAGCCCCTCCTGCATCACCGCAGCGACCATGGCACCGTCGCGGGTATAGATCTTGCCCTGGGTGAGAGCGCGGCCGCCGCACGCCGACGGCGAAGACTGGTCGTAGAGCAGCCATTCGTCGGCGCGGAACGGCCGCATGAACCACAGCGCGTGGTCCAGGGAGGTGATCTGCAGGTGCTCGTGCTCGCCAGGATGGGGTACCTGAGCCGACCCCAGCAGGGTCAAGTCGCTCATGTACGCCAGCGCACAGATATGCAGCACCGGATCGTCGGGCAGCGGGTCACGATGGCGGAACCACACCTGCTGCTGAGCCGCCTTGCCCGGTGTCAGCTTCAGCGACTCGGCCGGCACGCGGCGCACGTCCCATTCCTCGAACTGACGGAATCCCTCTTCGTCGAACGCCTTCATCGTCGTCACCGAGGGCACGTCTTCCGGCGCCGGGGCGTCTGGCATCGCATCCTGGTGGTTGATGCCTTGCTGATCGGTCTGGAATGACGCCGACATACCGAAAATGGTCTCGCCGTGCTGCACGGCGCTGACCCGCCTCGTGCAGAACGAGCCGCCGTCGCGTACCCGCTCCACCAGAAACACGGTCGGCGCCTTGGGATTTCCCGGCCGCAGGAAGTACCCGTGCAGCGAGTGCACGAGGTAGCGCGGGTCCACCGTGCGCACCGCGGACACCAGCGACTGGCCGGCCACGTGACCGCCGAAGGTCCGGTTCTGATTGCCCGGGGTGGCGCTGACGATGGCGCCGCGGAAGATGTTGATCTCGAGTTGCTCGAGATCGAGGATTTCCTCGATCGCCATACTTACCAGCCGCGCTGAGCGAGTCGGTGCGGCTGCGCAATCTCCTCAACGTTGATACCGACCATGGCCTCGCCGAGCCCGCGTGACACCTTGGCCAGCACGTCGGGGTCGTCGTAGAACGTGGTGGCCTTGACGATGGCGGCGGCCCGCAGCGCCGGGTCACCGGACTTGAAGATGCCCGAGCCGACGAAGACGCCTTCGGCGCCGAGCTGCATCATCATCGCGGCGTCGGCGGGGGTGGCGATACCACCGGCCGTGAACATGGTGACCGGCAGCTTGCCGGCCCGTGCGACGTCGACGACCAGTTCATACGGGGCCTGCAGCTCCTTGGCGGCCACATACAGCTCGTCCTCGCTGAGCGACGTCAGCCGGCGGATCTCACCGCCGATGGCCCGCATATGCGTTGTCGCGTTGGATACATCGCCGGTACCGGCTTCACCCTTGGAGCGGATCATCGCCGCGCCCTCGGTGATCCGGCGCAGTGCCTCGCCGAGGTTGGTCGCACCGCAGACGAACGGCACGGTGAACTTCCACTTGTCGATGTGGTGCGCGTAGTCGGCGGGCGTGAGGACCTCGGACTCGTCGACGTAGTCCACACCGAGGCTCTGCAGAATCTGCGCTTCGACGAAGTGCCCGATGCGTGCCTTGGCCATCACCGGGATGGTGACCGCGGAGATGATGCCTTCGATCATGTCGGGATCGCTCATCCGGGAGACCCCGCCCTGGGCACGGATGTCGGCGGGCACCCGCTCGAGTGCCATCACCGCGACGGCGCCGGCTCCCTCGGCGATGCGGGCCTGCTCCGGGGTGACGACGTCCATGATGACGCCGCCCTTGAGCATTTCGGCCATGCCACGTTTGACCCGTGACGTTCCGATCTGCCCGTCGAAAGCGGCCGAGCCGTTCGAGGAAGCCGCGGTATCCACGTTAGTTCTCCTTCAATTGGTACCGACCAGTCTAGAAGGTGGGACCAAGGGGGTTTCTCCGCAGCGTCAGCGGATGGACTGCAGTTGCCGCTGCACAGCGGGCATCCGGGCCCCCGCCTGTTCGCTGGCCAGCGCGTTCGCGTCGGCGAGCAGCTCGCCGAGCTGCAGCGGGTAGACGGTTTCACCGCCGGCGACCAGCGCGCCGATCGCCGCAGCATCACACCAGCGGTGGCCGTGGATGTAGCGGCGTTCCAGCAATGTGCGCCCTGCGGTGGACGGCTCGAACCGTCGGGTGCGGTGCACGAAGAAGAACTCCTGGCTGCGGATGACCGAGCCGTTGAAGTCGATCACCGCATCGCGTCGCCAGACCGGGCCGATCATGGTGGCCGGGTCGACCCGCAGACCGGTCTCCTCGGCCAGCTCCCGCACGGCGGCCTGGGCCAGCCGCTCCCCCTCGAGCGTCTGGCCGCCGACGGTGAACCACCACCTCGGCGCGGTGCCGTCGGTGATCGACGGGTCCGACCCGCAGAACAACAGCACCGAGCCGTCGTCGTCGAGTAACACGACGCGCGCCGAGGTGCGGTGGGTCACCAGTCCCTCGTCGCCATGTGTGGATACCTCGGGACTTTCGGCGATCTCGAAATAGCTGGGTCGCGGGGCGGTTCCGCCGAGGCGCAGGATCCGCACCGCCGGGCGCTCGCGCAGCGCCAGGGTGTCGCGCACCGCGTCGTTGTGGAAGCGGCGGGCCAGCAGCACCCGCGCCTCGGCGTCGGCCAGCTCCGCGATCAGGGCCGTCGGCAGTGCCGCCGGATCCACCATCGCCAACGCCGCCGACAACTCGTTCTCACACGCCTCCCGTCCGGACCGCGGAGCCCGCTCCGCGGCATCGGCCAGGGCCGCCAGCCGCTTACCCGCCGGACCGCCGTGGTAGGCGTCGGCGGCCACCGCGCGGGCCACCACCGCGCGCCGGCCCAGCGCACCGTCGAGCGCCTGCCAGGACAGGTCGTTGCGGACGTGCAGCCGGTCCAGCCGGTTCGCAGTCTGAAAGGCCCACAAGACCACCGCGAGCAGTACGACGATGAGCACGGCGATCGCCACCGCCACCCAGGTCATCAGCTCGCCACCTGCACCTTGGCTCCCGCCCCGGCGACCGTGTCGTACACCCGCATGATCTGGCTGGCCACCACCGACCAGTCGTAGCGCCGCACCGCCGCGGATGCGGCCCCGACGTAGCGCTCGCGCTGCACGTCGTTCTCCAGGGTGTCGATGATCGCTGCGGCCAGTGCCGACGGATCGTCGACCGGCACCAGGCGCCCGGCCGCGCCGTCGAGCAGCACCCGCCGGAACGCGTCGAGGTCGCTGGCCACCACCGCGGTGCCCGCGGCCATGGCCTCGACCAGCACGATGCCGAAGCTCTCGCCGCCGGTGTTCGGTGCGCAGTACACGTCGGCGCTGCGCATCGCCGACGCCTTCTCGGCGTCATCGACCTGGCCGAGGAATCGTAGGTGCTTGGCCAATTCGCCTGCCTCGCTGCGCAATTCATCCTCATCGCCGCGACCGACGATCAGAATCTCCAGGTCGGGCAAGCGCTCCACCAGGGTCGGCAGTGCGCCGAGCAGCACGGCCATGCCTTTGCGGGGCTCGTCGAAGCGACCCAGGAACAACACCGACTTCCCGGCCCTCGGGTAGCCGTCCAGCCGCGGGGCCGAGGCGAAGGACGCGACGTCCACACCGTTGGGAATCTCCACCGCGTCGGAGCCCAGTGCCTCCATCTGCCAGCGCCGGGCCAGGTCGGACACCGCGATCTTGCCGATGATCTTCTCGTGCCACGGTCGCAGGATGCCCTGGAACACCGAGAGCGTCAGCGACTTGGTGGTCGACGTGTGAAAGGTCGCCACGATCGGTCCCTCGGCGATCATCAGCGCCAGCATCGACAGGCTCGGCGCGTTGGGTTCGTGCAGGTGCAGGACATCAAAGTCGCCGTCGGCCAGCCACTTCTTGACCTTCCGGTGGGTGGCCGGGCCGAACCGCAGCCGGGCCACCGACCCGTTGTACGGGATCGGGACGGCCTTGCCCCCGGAGACGACGTAATCCGGCAGGTCGACGTGCGGTGATGACGGGGCAAGCACGCTGACGTCGTGCCCACGGCCGCGCATCACCTCGGCCAGCTGCAGAACATGCGACTGCACCCCGCCCGGCACGTCGAACGAGTAGGGGCACACCATCCCGATGCGCATCAGAGTCGTCGCTTCTTCGCGCAA
>CAZDYH010000090.1:0-3953 GCA_964509355.1 uncultured Mycobacterium sp. | reverse complement strand
TCATCAGGACTCCCTCAGCCGGGCGCGACGCTCTTCGGAGAGATCGGCCAGCCACTGCGGCTGCAGCATGTGCCAGTCCTCGGGGTGGGCGGCGATGCCTTCGGCGAACTTGTCGGCCAGCGCCTGCGTGATGACGGTGACGTCGCCGCTGGAGCAGTCCAGCGGCGGGTGGATCGCAATGGCGCAGTCGTCGCCTTCGTACCAGACGTGCGCCGGCAGCAGCGCGGCACCGGTCTCGATCGCCAGCTTGGCGGCGCCGGCCGGCATGCGGGTCGGTTCGCCGAAGAAGTCAACCTCCACACCAGATTTCGTGAGGTCGCGTTCGGCCATCAGGCACACCCCTCGGTTGTCGCGCAGCCGCTCGGCAAGCACTTCGAACGCCGGGCGCTCGCCGCCGCTGAGCGGCAGCACCTCGAAGCCGAGGCTTTTCCGGAAATCGAGGAAGCGACGATAGAGGGACTCTGGTTTGAGCCGTTCGGCGACGGTGGTGAAGGTGCCGCTGTGGTGGACCAGCCACACCCCGGCCATGTCCCAGTTACCGCTGTGCGGGAGCGCCATGATGGCGCCGCGGCCGACCTGGTATGCGGCGTCCAGGTTTTCGGCGCCCACGAAGACTTCGTCGAGCCGGCGCGCCACCGCTTCCAGATCCATCGTGGGCAGGCGGAAGGCCTCCCGCCAGTACCGTGCGTAGGAGGCCACCGAAGCACGGATCAGCTCATCGGGCACGTCGGCGGGAGACACCCCGATGACGCGGGCCAGGTTCTTGCGCAGCTGATCCGGTCCGCCATTGCGGGCCGCGAGGGTAGCCCCGGCATCGAAGGCGTTGCGGGCCGCGAATTCCGGCATCGCCCGCACCAGCCGCCACCCCGCCGCATATCCCCAGTCCGCCATCTGGGCACCCAGCCGCAAGCGGCCGACGCCAGGCACCTTGCGGCCCGCCGGGGTGGAGATCACCGCTCGCTCGTTTCCGGTTTCTCGGCTGCCGCAGGGAGTGGCTCCATTGCATGCGGTGATGTCCGCACCGACTGCAACCGCTGCGCGAAGGTGATGAGGCTGGCGACCGCGAGCACCCACATCGCCACGTGCAACGCCCACGGCAACGGGAAGAACGGGAGATCGGAGATCCAGACGCCGATCAGCACGATGGCCAGACGCTCCGGCCGTTCGATCATCCCACCGTCACCACGCAGGCCGCTGGCCTCGGCGCGGGCCTTGATATAGGAGATCACCTGCGACGTGACCAGGCAGATCAAGATGGCCACCACCAGCGAGGCGCTGTGCAGGCCGAAGGCCGCCCACCACAGCAGCCCGCTGAACACCGCGCCGTCGCCGAGCCGGTCGCAGGTGGCGTCCAGCACCGCGCCGAAACGGGTGCCGCCCCCGCGTTCGCGCGCCATCGCGCCGTCGAGCATGTCGGCCAGCACGAAAATCCAGACCGCCAGCGCGCCCCACCACAGCCGGCCGCTCGGGAACAAGGTCAGCGCGGCGATAACCGTCCCCGCGGTACCGATGATGGTGATGCTGTCGGGTGTGAATCCGGCCCGCAGGAAGGCTTTCGCCACCGGCGTCGTGATCTTGGTGTACGCCGCGCGGGTCATCAGGCGCAGATTGCTCACGGCTCTTTCATCCACTCGCTCGCCAGCAACTCGCGGGTGTCGCGCAGCAGCTGCGGGATGACCTTCGAGTCGCCGATGACGGTGATGAAGTTGGCGTCGCCGCCCCAGCGCGGAACGACGTGCATGTGCAGGTGCTCGGCCAGCGACCCGCCGGCGGACCTGCCCAGGTTCAGCCCGACGTTGAATCCGTGCGGCCGGGACACCGTCTTGATGACGCGGATCGCCTTCTGGGTGAACGCCATCAGCTCCGCGCTTTCCGCTTCGGTGAGATCCTCCAGCTCGGAGATCCGCCGGTACGGCACCACCATCAGATGTCCCGGGTTGTACGGGTAGAGGTTGAGCACCACGTAGACCAGCCCGCCGCGCGCCACCACCAGCCCCTCCTCGTCAGTCAGCGTCGGGATATCGGTGAACGGCTGGGACGGCGACGACGTGTCGTGCTGCAGCGGAGCTTCCGCGATGTAGTTCATCCGGTGCGGCGTCCAGAGTCGCTGCAGATGGTCGGGCTCGCCGACGCCGCGATCCACGATCGTGTTGTCGGGCTGTTCGGCATCCCGCTTATCGGTCACTGCCCACTGCCTGCCTTCACCAGTTCGGCTGTCGGAGAAGCATTCTCACGGTCGGCGATCCACTTCACGATGGCGGCTACGGCTTCGTCGCGCGGCACGCCGTTGATCTGGCTGCGGTCACGGAATCGGAAGCTCACCGCGCCCGCCGCGACATCGCGGTCCCCGGCCAGCAGCAGGAACGGCACTTTCTGGTTGGTGTGGTTGACGATCTTCTTCGCCATCCTGTCGTCGCCGGCATCGATCTCCACCCGCACGCCGTGCGACTTCAGTTCGGCGGCAACCTGTTCCAGATACGGCACATGCTCGTCGGCGATCGGGATACCGACCACCTGCACGGGCGACAGCCACGCCGGGAAGGCGCCGGCGTAGTGCTCGGTGAGCACACCGAAGAACCGCTCGATCGAGCCGAACAGCGCGCGGTGGATCATCACCGGCCGCTGCCGGGTGCCGTCGGCCGCCGTGTACTCCAGCTCGAAACGGTCCGGAAAGTTGAAGTCGAGCTGGATGGTCGACATCTGCCAGGTGCGGCCCAGCGCATCCTTGGCCTGGACCGAGATCTTGGGCCCGTAGAACGCGGCGCCGCCCGGATCGGGCACCAGCTGCAGACCCGACGCTTCGGCCACCTCGGCCAGCGTGGCGGTGGCTTCTTCCCACGCCTCGTCGGAGCCGACCGACTTGTCCGGATCCTTCGTGGACAACTCGAGGTAGAAGTCCTCCAGCCCGTAGTCGCTGAGCAGGTCGAGGATGAAGCGCAGCAGCGAGGTCAGCTCGCCGCGCAGCTGGTCGCGGGTGCAGAAGATGTGCGCGTCGTCCATGGTCAGGCCGCGCACCCGGGTCAGCCCGTGCACCACCCCGGACTTCTCGTAGCGGTAGACGGTACCGAACTCGAAGAGCCGCAACGGAAGTTCGCGATACGAGCGTCCGCGGGCCCGGAAGATCAGGCAGTGCATGGGGCAGTTCATAGGCTTCAGGTAGTAGTCCTGGCCCGGCTTGCGCAGCGTCCCGTCGGCGTTGTATTCGGCGTCGATGTGCATCGGCGGGAACATGCCGTCGGCGTACCAGTCCAGGTGACCCGAGGTGTTGAACAGCTGAGCCTTGGTGATGTGTGGGGTGTTGACGAACTGGTAGCCGGCCTCGATGTGCTTGCGCCGCGAGTACTCCTCCAGCTCGGTGCGCACGATACCGCCCTTGGGGTGGAAAACCGCCAAGCCGGAACCGATCTCGTCGGGGAAGCTGAACAGGTCGAGCTCCACGCCCAGCTTGCGGTGGTCGCGACGCTGCGCCTCCTCGATCAGCTCCAGGTGCGCCTCCAGGGCCTGCTGCGATTCCCATGCGGTGCCGTAGATGCGCTGCAGGCTGGCGTTGGCCTGATCACCGCGCCAGTACGCCGCCGAGCTGCGGGTCAGCTTGAACGCCGGGATGTAGCGGGTGGTCGGGATGTGCGGGCCGCGGCACAGGTCACCCCATTCCCGTTGCCGGGTGCGCGGATTGAGGTTGTCGTAGGCGGTCAGCTCGTCGCCGCCGACTTCCATCACCTCCGCGTCGCCGGACTTGTCGTCGACGAGTTCCAGCTTGTACGGCTCATTGACCAGTTCCCGGCGGGCTTCCTCTTTGGATTCGTAGACCCGCCGGGAGAACAGCTGGCCGTCCTTGACGATCTGGCGCATCCGCTTCTCCAGGGCCTCGAGATCCTCGGGCGTGAACGCCTCGGGTACGTCGAAGTCGTAGTAGAAGCCGTCGGTGATCGGCGGGCCGATGCCGAGCTTGG
>CAZDYH010000089.1:10160-12178 GCA_964509355.1 uncultured Mycobacterium sp. | reverse complement strand
CGGCTGCGAGGTGTAAAAGTAGAACCTGTTGCAGAAGCGTTCCGAAATGCCGCCCCCGGCGCACCAGGGCTTGCTACGGTTTCGCCCGACAAGAGAAGAGAAACCATTGATCCTCGATAGATTCCGGCTCGACGATCAGGTGGCGATCGTCACCGGCGCCGGCCGCGGTCTCGGTGCCGCGATCGCGCTGGGCTTCGCCGAAGCCGGTGCGGATGTCGTCATCGCCTCCCGAACCCGATCCGAACTCGACAACGTCGCGGAGCAGATCCGCGCCACCGGCCGCCGCGCCCATGTGGTGGTCGGCGACCTCGCCCAACCCGAGGCCACGGCGGAGCTCGCGGGGGCGGCGGTGCAGACGTTCGGCAGACTAGACATCGTCGTGAACAACGTCGGCGGCACGATGCCCGGGCTGCTGGTGAACACCTCGACGAAGGACCTGCGGGACGCGCTCACGTTCAACGTCCTCACCGCCCATGCGCTGGTCGCCGCCGCGGTCCCGCTGATGCTCGAGCATTCCGGCGGTGGCAGCGTCATCAACATCACCTCGACGATGGGACGGCTGGCCGGACGTGGATTCGCCGCCTACGGCACCGCCAAGGCGGCGCTGGCCCACTACACCCGGTTGGCTGCGCTGGATCTGTGCCCGCGGATCCGCGTCAACGCGATCGCGCCCGGCTCGATCGTCACGTCCGCGCTGGATGTGGTGGCCTCCAACGACGAGCTGCGCGGGGCGATGGAGAAGGCAACGCCCATGCGCCGACTGGGCGATCCCGTCGACATCGCCGCCGCCGCCGTGTACCTCGCCTCCCCGGCGGGCAGCTTCTTGACCGGTAAGACGCTCGAAGTCGACGGCGGTCTCACCTTCCCCAATCTCGACCTGCCCATCCCCGACCTGTGAGGACACAGATATGGCCATCCGCGTAGCCCAGATCGGCACCGGCAACGTCGGCGCCCACGCACTGACCGCGCTCATCACCAACCCGGAGTTCGAGCTCACCGGGGTGTGGGTGTCGTCGGAGTCCAAGGCCGGCAAGGACGCGGCCGAGCTTGTCGGACTCAAGGATTCGACCGGCGTCAAAGCCAGCACCGATCTGGAGGCCGTGCTGGCCACCGGGCCGCAATGCGCCGTCTACAACGCCATGGCGGACAACCGGCTGCCCGAGGCGCTGGAGGACTACCGGCGCATCCTGGCCGCCGGCGTCAACGTCGTCGGCAGCGGCCCGGTGTTCCTGCAGTACCCCTATCACGTCATCCCCGAGGAGATGATCACCCCACTGGAAGACGCTGCGCGGGCCGGCAAGTCGAGCCTGTACGTCAACGGGATCGACCCCGGCTTCGCCAACGACCTGCTGCCACTGGCATTGGCCGGCACGTGTCAGAGCATCCAGCAGCTGCGCTGTATGGAGATCGTGGATTACGCCACCTACGACAGCGCTGTCGTGATGTTCGACGTGATGGGATTCGGGAAGCCGCTCGACGAGATTCCGATGCTGCTGCAGTCCGGCGTGCTCAGCCTGGCGTGGGGATCGGTGGTGCGGCAGCTGGCGGCCGGCCTGGGCCTCTCACTGGACGAAGTCACCGAGATGTACGTGCGCGAGCCGGCACCCGAGGACTTCGATATCGCATCGGGGCATGTCCCGAAGGGCAGCGCGGCGGCGCTTCGCTTCGAGGTGTGCGGGATGGTCGACGGAGCGCCCGCGGTCGTCCTCGAACACGTCACCCGGCTGCGCGCCGACCTGTGCCCCGACTGGCCGCAGCCTGCCCAGCCCGGCGGCTCGTACCGCGTCGAGATCACCGGCGAACCCTCCTACGCGATGGACATCTGCTTGAGCAGCCGCAAGGGGGACCACAACCATGCGGGATTGGTAGCCACGGCGATGCGGATCGTCAACGCGATCCCCGCGGTGGTGGCAGCGCCGCCGGGTATCCGGACCACGCTGGACTTGCCCCTCGTCACCGGCAAAGGGCTGTATGCTCTCGGCCAGGACATCTGAAAGAAGGACACGTATGCAGACGAC
>CAZDYH010000089.1:0-10060 GCA_964509355.1 uncultured Mycobacterium sp. | reverse complement strand
CCCGGCAACGTCGCCGCCAATGTCAGCGCCGGGGCCCAGTTCGGCTTCCTGCTGCTGTGGGTCATCGTCCTGGCCAACGTGATGGCCGGCCTGGTGCAGTATCTGTCGGCGAAACTGGGATTGGTCACCGGGCGCTCGCTACCCGAGGCCGTCGCCGACCACACCAGCACACCGACACGCATCTCCTACTGGTTGCAGGCCGAATTGGTCGCGATGGCAACCGATGTCGCCGAGGTGGTGGGCGGCGCCATTGCCTTGCACCTGCTGTTCGATCTGCCGCTGCTGCTCGGCGGTGTCATTACCGGGGCGGCGTCGCTGCTGCTGCTGGCGGTGCAGGACCGGCGGGGGCAGCGCATGTTCGAACGGGTCATCACCGGTCTGCTTCTCATCATCGCGATCGGCTTTCTCACCAGCCTGTTCGTCGAGCCGCCACCGCCCGGCGAAGCCATCGCGGGCCTCGTGCCGCGATTCGACGGCACCGAAAGCGTGCTGCTGGCGGCCGCGATGCTGGGCGCGACGGTGATGCCGCACGCGGTGTACCTGCACTCCGGGCTGGCCCGCGACCGCCACGGCCACCCCGCAGCGGGCCGGGAGCGCCGAAGGCTGCTGCGGGTGACCCGCTGGGATGTCGGGCTGGCGATGCTGGCGGCCGGGGCAGTGAACCTGGCGATGCTGCTGATCGCCGCCACCAACCTGCAGGGCCGCGACAACACCGACTCCATCGAGGGTGCGCACGCCGCCGTGCGCGACACACTGGGACCGACTGTCGCGCTGTTCTTCGCGATCGGGCTACTCGCCTCGGGCCTGGCGTCGACCTCCGTAGGAGCCTATGCGGGGGCGATGATCATGCAGGGCCTGCTGCGCCGGACCTACCCGCTGCTGGTGCGCCGCCTCGTCGCGCTCATCCCCGCGCTGGTGATCCTGGCGATCGGACTGAACCCGAGCCGCGCGCTGGTCATGTCACAGGTGGTGCTGTCGTTCGGGATACCGTTCGCGCTGATCCCGCTGGTGCGGCTGACCGGCAATCGCGAGCTGATGGGCACCGACACGAACCACCGCGTGACCACCGCCCTCGGATGGACCGTGGCCGGAGTGATTATTCTGCTGAACGTGGTGCTGATCTATCTGACCGTGACGGGCTAGTTGGATAGCTTCACTCCCACCCCCGGAGGGTTGGGTCTTACTGAGGACCGCGATGGCAGGTGAACATGACGCCGCGGTCGTTCAGCACCGCGCGGGGGATACCCGGCGAGGAACCCCACATGCAGTCGTACATGGCCCGACTAACCATCATCATGGCGTCGTCGCCCTCGGCCTGCTGCTCGTCGCCAGGCTGTTGGGGGAGGGGACCCCATGGAGCCGCATTGGCGGCCCCGGCCAGGCCCAGCGCGCCAATGACCATGGCCACTGCCGCTATCGCATTGATGGTGAAAGACTTCATGATGCTTCCTTTCGGGAAGGTTATTGACACCCTTGACGTGTGGTGTCTGTTGCTACGCGTTACAGATCACCTCCCAATAGCGACGGCGGCCCGACTGATCGGGTCGAAAACGCCAAGGCGCCATCGGTACGCACGCGCCGGGGTTGGGGTGTAATGGAACGGTGCGACCGCAGAACGGGCCCTCCAGTGCAGGGCATAGCGCATCTCCAAGTCCAGTGCTGATCTATCTGACGGTGACCGGCTAGATGCGGGCCAACCATAGCTACTTCGCGTACGGGTCGAACCTGTGCGCGCGGCAGATGGCCCAGCGGTGTCCCGACGCCGTAGACCCCCGGCGGGCCAGGCTGACCGACCACGACTGGCTGATCAACCAGCGCGGTGTGGCCACCGTGGAGCCGTTCACCGGATCCCAGGTGCACGGCGTCATCTGGCGTGTCTCCGACCGGGATCTGGCCACTCTGGACAGTGCCGAGGGCGTGCCGGCGCGCTACCGCCGCGACCGACTGACGGTCCACACCGACGACGGGCCGTCGGAAGCGTGGGTCTACATCGACCACCGAGTGCACCCCGGCCCGCCCCGGCCCGGCTACCTGGAACGCATCGTCGACGGTGCCGTTCAGCACGGGCTGCCGCAGCGTTGGATCGACTTCCTTCGGCGCTGGGATCCGGCACATTGGCCATCGCCCGCTGTGCTCCGCACATCGGCTGGGCCCCAGTCGCTTTCAGAGCTACTCACCGACCCTGGAGTGATCGAGGAGAGTAGGCTGCGGTCGCGTTTCGGTTTCCTGGCCATTCACGGCGGCGGACTCGAGCAGATGACCGATGTGATCGCCGAGCACGCCGCCGAGGCCGCGGGCGCGTCGGTCTACCTGCTGCGGCACCCTGACCGCTACCCACACCACCTCTCGTCGGCGCATTTCCGGGCAGCGGAGTCGACACGGCTCGCTGAGTTCCTCGACCACGTCGAGGTCGCGGTCTCGCTGCACGGATACGGCCGGATCGGACGCAGCACACATCTGCTGGCCGGCGGCCGCAACCGGGCACTGGCCAACCACCTCGCCCGTCATGTCGAGCTGCCGGGCTATCAGGTCGTCACCGATCTCGACGCCATCCCGCGCGAACTGAGGGGCCTGCATCCGGACAACCCGGTCAACCGGATGCGCGGCGGCGGAACGCAACTGGAGCTCTCGCCAAGGGTGCGCGGCATCAGCCCGCGCAGTCCGATGCCGGGCGACGGGATCGGACTGGCCGGTCTGTCGCCGGTGACCTCAGCATTGGTCCGGGGCCTGGTGAGGGCGGCGCACGCATGGTAGCTGTTAGGGCGAAAACGCTTGTCTGCCTTGCAGATAGGTGGCGCAAACACGCAGCGCCGGGATATCGAGCGGTGGCGTCAAACGCGGATCGCGGTCGAGCCACAACAGATCGGCGCTGGCGCCGGGAGTTATCTGACCCCACAGTCGCTCGGCGAAAGCCTGCTCTGCCACCCCTGCCGTGCCGGCGATGAGGGCGCGTTCGATCGGGAGGATCTCCTCAGGGGTCCAGCCCTGTGCGGGGTCGCCGTCAGCGGTGCGCCTCGATACCGCGACCGCGAGACCCTCCAGCGGCGCCCCGGACGACACCGGCCAGTCGGAGCCGAACGACAGGCGGGCACCCGAGGAGTCCAGGGTGCGCATCCGGTACTGCTTGTCCGCGCGGGCCTGGCCAAGCCGGGGAATGGTGAGCACTGTCATCAGCGCGTCCATCTGCGCCCAGAGCGGCTGCATGTTGGCGATCACGCCCAGCCTGGCGAAGCGGTCCAGATCGTCGTCGTCGACGAGCTGTGCGTGCGCGATGACGGGCCGCCGGTCACGCGGGCCGTTGTGCTCGACGACGTGCTCGATCGCGTCGAGCGCCTGGCGCACTGCGGCGTCGCCGATCGCGTGAATGTGGATCTGCAGCCCGAGGTCGTCGACGCGGCGCGCGGCCTCGGCGAGTGTGTCGCCCTCCCACACCCGCATGCCGTGGTTGTTTCCCGGGTCGCTGCGCTCCTGCCCTCCGTGGCTGTGCAGCGCCGAGCAGTACGGCGCAAGCAGCGCGCCGGTCTCGTTCTCGACGACCCCGTCGGCGAAGAACTTGACCGTCTGAGCAGTCAGCAGCGGTGACGACACCTCCTCGACCCGGCGGCGCGCCTCGGCGAACTGGCCGAGTTGTGTGTCGAAGAACCTCGGGTCGGCGTAGAGCCCGAGGTTGAACCTGATACCCAGGGCTCCGCTGCGCGCCGCCGCGACGTAGGTGTCGACGTCGGCGGGCTCCACCCAGGCGTCCTGAACCCACGTCACTCCCCGGGCGAGGTAGTAGTCGGCGGCCGTACCCAGGGCCCCGATCCGCACCTTCTGGTCGCGCTCCGGGACCACGGCCTGCACCAGGTCGACAGCGCCCCATTCACGCAGTGTTCCCAGTACCGAGCCGTCCTCACGATGGGGGATCTCGCCGAGCACGGGGTCCGGGGTCTCGGGGGTGATCCCGGCACGCTCGAGCGCCGCCGAATTGCACCACGCGGTGTGGTAGTCCCACGCACGCAGCACCACCGGCCGGTCGGGAACGACGGCGTCGAGCCAGCGGGCGTCGAACAGGCCGTCCGGCGCGAGGCTGCTGTCGTAGGAGGCGCCGACGATCCACTCGTCGTCGGGATGCTCGTCGGCGAAAGCGCGCACCGCCGCCACGATCTCCGCGACCGAAGTGCATGGCCGCACCAGCGGACCAACCGCTTCCAGCCCGCCCAACAGCGGGTGGGCGTGGCCGTCTCCGAACGAGGGCATCAGGAACCCGCCGTCCAGATCGACCTCGTCCACCTGCCCTCGTTCTGAGGCGAGCCGGTGCGCCGCGTCTCCCAGGGCCCCGATCACGCCGTCCACAACCAGTAGGGCATCAGTGGTCTGGCCGCCATTCCCGGTCCAGATCGTCCCGCCGCGGAAGATCGTCGCAGACATCATCGGGACACTACGCCGGGCCCGCCACACCGCGAGACGAATGTGAGGCCAAATCCGCCCCGGACACCCATCCGGTGGGAGAATGGCTACGAATGAGGGGTGTGGAATGGATGGATTCTGCTGAGCGCTCGATCGCCGTCATAGGCAGCGGAGTCGCCGGTCTGACCGCCGCGTACATGTTGTCGGCGCGCGACCGGGTCACGCTGTACGAGGCGGACACTCGGATCGGCGGGCACGCGCACACCCATTTCCTGGACCGCGGCGACGGGAACATCGTCGGCGTCGACTCGGCCTTCCTGGTGCACAACGACCGCACCTACCCGACCCTGTGCCGGCTGTTCGCCGAACTCGGCATTGCCACCCAGGACACCGATATGTCGATGTCGGTGCGGGCCGACGACAGCGGCCTCGAGTACGCCGGTGCCCGCGGCATCGGCGGTCTGTTTCCCAGCTGGTCGTCGCTGGTCCGTCCGCGGTACCTGGGAATGCTGGCCGAGGTCAAGCGGTTCCACCGGGCGGCCACCAGACTGCTGGCAGGCGAGCCCGACGACGAGCTGGAGACTCTGGGCTCATTCCTCGACCGGCACGGCTTCTCCCGGTACTTCGTCGAGCATTTCGTGACGCCGCTGGTCGCCGCCGTGTGGTCCTGTGCGCCCGGCGAGGCCACCCGCTACCCGGCGCGATACCTGTTCGTCTTCCTCGAACACCACGGCATGCTCTCGGTGTTCGGCTCGCCGACCTGGCGCACTGTCAGCGGCGGGTCCGCGAACTACGTCGAGGCGATCCTCACGCGGCTGGACGAGGTCAAGCCGGGGGTGGCGGTGCGCTCGGTGCAGCGGGTACCCGACGGCGTGCTGGTCACCGCTCAGACCGGCGCGCCGCGGCCGTTCGACGCCGCCGTCATCGCCACCCATCCCGACCAGGCGCTGCTGATGCTCGATGAGCCGACCGCGGCCGAGCGCGACGTGCTCGGTGCCATGCCCTACTCCACCAACCGGGCGCAGCTGCACACCGACGAATCGGTGCTGCCGCGGCACCGGCGCGCGCGGGCGTCGTGGAACTACCTGATGACCCCGAACAGCGACAACGTCGTGGTCACCTACGACGTCACCCGGCTGATGCGGCTGGCCGGGCCGAGGCGGTTTCTGGTGACGCTCGGTGGCCAGGAACTCATCGACCCGGCAACCGTGCTGGCTGAGATGACCTACAGCCATCCGCTGTACACCCCGGAATCTGTTGCCGCCCAGACGCTTCTGCCGACGCTCGACGATGACCGGGTGGTGTTCGCCGGGGCTTACCACGGCTGGGGATTTCATGAGGACGGCGCGGCCTCGGGGTTGCGTGCCGCCCGTCGCCTTGGCGCCGACTGGCCCACCGTCGTGGGACGAGGCACGGAGGCAGTCGCATGCTGACTCCCGCGCTGTACCGGACCCGGATCACCCACCTGAGGCGAGCCCCGGTGCACCACTACTTCGAGCACCGCAGCTACAGCTGGTATGTCGATATCGACAACCTGCCGCGGCTGCCCCGCTGGCTGCGGCCGTTCGCGAAGTTCGACGCCCGCGACCACTTCGACGGAGGACCGGGCGACTCGCTACGGCAACGCATCGATGCCTACCTCGACGAGCGCGGCATCGATCTGCGCGGCGGTACGATCACCGCCCTGCTGCAGGCCAGGGTGCTTGGCTACGTCTTCAACCCGCTGACGCTGTACTGGTGCCACGACTCGCGCGGCGTGCTGCGGCACGTCGTCGCGGAGGTGCACAACACCTACGGCGGCCGGCACGCCTATCTGCTGCCACCCGACGGCACCCGGCCGGCAATGGTGATGAAGAAGCTCTACGTCTCGCCCTTCAACGACGTCGACGGGCACTACCTGGTGCGGGCGCCGCGTCCCGAGGACGAAGTCGACGTGACGATCTCGCTGCACCGCGATAACCAGCCTGCGTTCGTCGTCACCATGCGGGGCACCAGGCGCGCGGCCAGCATCCGCGAGATCGCCCGCCTCCAACTGGTTGCGCCGCTGGCGCCACTGATGGGGGCACTGGTGATCCGAGTCCAGGGGATCACGCTGTGGCTGCGCCGGGTGCCGGTGGTGCCGCGGGTCAAGGTCGCCGAGAACGAGAGGGTCGAGCAGGTATGAGCCTTGATGTTGCCGGAATCCAGCCGAACACAGTCGATTCCGATCGCTGGCCCGGTGTTGCCCGCGTCCCGCGCGGGCCCGTCGCCGCAGTGTCCGCGCACGTCGCCTCCCGACTGCTGCGGCGCGCCGCGGGGAAGCTGCCGCTTCGGCTGAGCTATCCCGACGGCACGGTGGTGGGCGCTGCGGACCCCACCCTGCCGACTTTGGTTCTCCGCCAACCGGACCGCCTGGCGCGCCGGGTCGGCAGCACTGGCCTCATCGGCTTCGGCGAGTCGTATATGGCCGGCGAATGGGAGTCCGATGACCTCGCCGGCGTCTTGACGGCGTTCGCGACGTCGATCGCCGACCTGGTGCCCCGCACCCTGCAGGGGATGCGGCCGATCGCGCTGGCCCGGCAGCCCCGTTCGCACCACAACAGCCGCGATCACGCCCGGCGCAACATCTCCGAGCACTACGACCTGTCCAACGAGCTCTTCGCGGAGTTCCTCGACGAGTCCATGACCTACTCGAGCGCCCTGTTCGACCGGCTGCCGGCGTCGCGGGCCCAACTCGCTGATGCGCAGCGCCGCAAGATCGATCGGCTGCTCGACACCGCTCATGTCGGAAGGGGCAGCAGGGTGCTCGAGATCGGCACCGGCTGGGGCGAGCTGTGCATCCGCGCCGCCGCACGCGGTGCGCACATCCGGTCAGTCACGCTGTCCGCCGAACAGCAGCGGCTGGCCCGACAGCGGGTGGCCGAGGCCGGGCTGTCCGATCGGGTCGACATCGACCTGTGCGACTACCGCGATGTTCAGGGCCGCTATGACGCCGTGCTCTCGGTGGAGATGATCGAGGCGGTGGGTTATTCGTTCTGGCCGACCTACTTCCGTACCCTCGACCAGCTGGTGACGCCGGGGGGCCGGGTCGCGATCCAGGCGATCACCATGCCGCACTCGCGGATGCTGGCCAGTCGCAACACCCACACCTGGATCCAGAAGTACATCTTCCCCGGCGGCCTGCTGCCCTCCACCGAAGCCATCCTCGGAATCACCGGGCGCCACACCAGGCTGCGCACCGTCGACATGTTCGCCATGGGCCCGCACTACGCCGAGACGCTGCGGCTATGGCGAGAACGCTTCATGGACCGCCGAGATGCCTTGTCGGCCTTGGGTTTCGATGACGTGTTCAGGCGGATGTGGGAACTCTACCTGGCATACTCCGAGGCCGGCTTCCGGTCCGGTTATCTCGACGTCTACCAGTGGACGTTCGCCCCGACGGGAGGGCGCTGGTGAACTTCCTTGTGGTGTGCGCCGCGTCATTGGCGGCGATCGCCGTCGTGCACGGCGCAACATTCCTGATCGGCCGGCGGATCGGCCGATACAACGTCGTCGACGTCACCTGGGGCATCGGTTTCGTCGCGGTGGCCGCGGTGGCCGCCGCGGTGGGTACCGGTGACCTGTTCCGGCGACTGTTGCTGCTGGCACTGGTCGCGGTGTGGGGACTTCGACTGGCCTGGCACATGTACGGCAAGTCCAAGGGCAAGGGCGAAGACCCCCGGTATCACGACCTGCTGCGCGGTGACTTCTCCGCCGGCACCGTGTTGCGGAAGATCTTCGCCATCCAGGCGGTGGCCACCTGGTTCATCGCGCTACCACTGCAGTTGTCCGCGACATTGGGTCCCACCCCCACGGCGCTGGTGCCGGTCCTGGTTCTGGGCGTCGTGGTGTGGGGCATCGGCGTCGTGTTCGAAGCCGTCGGCGATCACCAGTTGCGGGTGTTCAAAGCCGATCCCGCCAACAAGGGCGTGGTGATGGACCGCGGCCTGTGGGCATGGACGCGCCATCCCAACTACTTCGGCGACGCCTGCGTGTGGTGGGGGCTGTGGCTCATCTCGATCGCCGCCTGGGTTTCGCTGGCCACGGTGCTGTCACCGGTGCTGATGACCTACTTCCTGGTCTACGCGACCGGCGCCCGATTGACCGAGAAGTACATGATTGATCGTCCCGGCTTTCGCGAATACTGCTCTCGGACATCATTTTTCATACCCCGACGACCTAGATTGAGAATAAGGTGACGATCCTCGCAACTCCAGCTAGGCTACCGCTCGATGACATGCTCGAAGAGCGGTTCGCCGCGGTGACCACTGACCTGGCTGAGCTGGACGCACTGTTGCGCCGGGTGGCACAGCGTGATGCCGATGCGTTCGCCGCCTTCTATGACAGCACCCGGTCGCGGGTATACGGCCTCATTACCCGCGTGCTGCGCGACCGCGGCTACAGCGAAGAGACCCTGCAGGACGTCTACCTGCAGGTATGGCGCTCCGCCGACACGTATGACCCGATGGCCGGATCTCCGTTGGCTTGGCTCCTGACGCTGGCGCACCGGCGCGCGGTCGACCGGGTCCGCGCCGAGCAGGCAGCGAGTCACCGGGAGTCCCGCTACGGTGCGGCGACCGTCGAGCCGCCGGTGGACCACGTCGCCGAGGCGGTGATCCTGAGTGACGAGCGCCTGCAGGTCACCCACTGCCTGGGCGGCCTGACCGATATTCAGCGCCAGTGCATCGAGCTCGCCTACTACGACGGCCTGACCTACGTGCAGGTGTCGGAACGGCTGGCGGCGAACCTGGCCACCGTCAAATCGCGCATGCGTGACGCGCTGCGCAACCTGCGCAATTGTCTGGGCCAGCGATGACTGAACCCACCGACACCGACCTGATCGAGCTGGCCACGCCCTACGCGTTGCACGCCGTTTCCGACACCGACCGCGACGACATCGAGGGTCGGCTGACCCGGGCCGGCCTGGCTACTGCCGATGCCTTCTACGACGAGGTACGGGCCGTTCGCGAGACGATGGCCGTGGTGTCGGCGGCGACAGCCGCCGAGCCTCCGGCGGAGCTGCGGCAACAGATACTCGACGCGGCATCGGGCGATGTGGTGCGCACGTTGCCCACGGTCCGGGAACGTCGCGAATCGCCGAACCGTCGCTGGCGCTCCACGGTGCTCGCCGCTGCGGCGGCACTCGTCGTCGGACTCGGCGCCGTCGGGGTGGTGCTGACACTGCGGCCTTCGCAGGAGCCGTCGACCGCCCAGCAGGTGTTCGCGGCCCCTGATGTCCACACGATCTCGGGAGACATTCCGGTCGGCGGCACCGCCACGGTCGTGTTCTCCCGCGACAAGCACGCCGGCGTGCTCGTGATGAACGATGTGCCGCCGCCGGCGCCCGGGACCGTCTATCAGATGTGGCTGCTCGGCGACAATGGCCCGACGTCGGCCGGAACAATGGACGCCAAGGCGGTCGCGCCGTCGACCACCGCGGTGCTGTCAGATCTGGGCAACTCCACCGCGCTGGCCTTCACCGTGGAGCCGGGAAGCGGTTCGACGGAGCCCACCGGTAAGTTCATCGCCGAGTTACCCCTCGTCTGACTCAGTACTGCTGGTGGTCAAGGACTTTCGCTTCGGAGTCGGTGTGCGCGCGGTGGGGTCGCGGGCTGCGCTGCAAGAAACCGCCAGGCGCTTCGAGGGTCTGGGC
>CAZDYH010000088.1:8918-12427 GCA_964509355.1 uncultured Mycobacterium sp. | reverse complement strand
TGTTCGCCGGCGATCCGCATGGCTTCCTCGATGAGCGTCTCCACGATCTGCGACTCGGGAACCGTCTTGATCACCTCACCGCGCACGAAGATCTGGCCCTTGCCGTTGCCGGATGCGACGCCGAGGTCGGCTTCGCGTGCCTCGCCGGGACCGTTGACGACACAACCCATTACGGCGACCCGCAGCGGCACGTCGAGACCTTCGAGCCCGGCGGTGACTTCGTTGGCCAGGGTGTACACATCGACCTGAGCCCGCCCGCAGGACGGGCAGGACACGATCTCCAGCCCGCGCGGCCGCAGGTTGAGCGACTCGAGGATCTGGTTGCCGACCTTGACTTCCTCAACGGGCGGCGCCGACAGCGACACCCGGATGGTGTCGCCGATTCCCCGCGACAGCAGCGCGCCGAACGCGACGGCGGACTTGATGGTGCCCTGGAACGCCGGACCGGCCTCGGTGACACCGAGGTGCAGCGGGTAGTCGCACTGCGCGGCGAGCAATTCGTAGGCGGCGACCATGACGACCGGGTCGTTGTGCTTGACGCTGATCTTGATATTGCCGAAACCGTGCTCCTCGAACAGCGAGGCCTCCCACAGCGCGGATTCCACCAGCGCCTCGGGGGTGGCCTTGCCGTACTTCGCCATCATCCGCTTGTCCAGCGAGCCGGCGTTCACCCCGATGCGGATCGGAATGCCGGCGTCGCCGGCCGCCCGGGCGACCTCGGCGACCCGGCCGTCGAACTCCTTGATATTGCCGGGGTTCACCCGTACCGCGGCACAGCCGGCGTCGATCGCGGCGAAGATGTACTTCGGCTGGAAGTGGATGTCGGCGATCACCGGGATCTGGCTCTTCTTGGCGATCACCGACAGCGCGTCGGCGTCTTCCTGGCGGGGGCAGGCGACGCGCACGATATCGCAGCCAGTGGCGGTCAGCTCGGCGATCTGCTGCAGGGTGGAGTTGATGTCGTGGGTCTTGGTGGTGCACATCGACTGCACCGAGATCGGGTAATCGCTTCCGACGCCGACGTCACGCACCATCAGCTGACGCGTCTTGCGCCGGGGCGCCAGCGTGGGTGCGGGCGGTGCCGGCATCCCAAGGCCGACGGTCGACATGATGTCTGCTTTCTCTACGGCTATTGGAACAGCCTGATCGGGTTGACCAGGTCCGCGGTCACGGTCAGCAGCATGTAGCCGACCACCACTGCCAAGATTACGTAGGTGGCGGGCATGAGCTTGACATAGTTCACCGGGGCCGCGGCGACCATGCCGCGTGCCGAGCGGATCATGTTGCGGATCTTCTCGAAGACCGCGATCGCGATATGGCCGCCGTCGAACGGCAACAGCGGAATCAGGTTGATCACGCCCAGCACGAAGTTCAGCTGCGCCAGGAAGAACCAGAACGCCACCCACAACCCGTGGTCGACGGTGTCGCCGCCGATGATGCTGGCGCCGACGACGCTGATCGGCGTCTCCGGGTCGCGTTCGCCGCCGCCGATGGAGTGCACCAGCGCGCCGACCTTGGTCGGGATCTTCGCCAGTGACTTGCCGAGTTCCACCGCCAGGTCTCCGGTGAACGCGAAGGTGGCGGGCACCGCCGAGGCCACGTTGTACTGCGTGGGACCGAACTGCGCGGGGCCGATCCCAATCGCGCCCACCGTCGACGGGGCTTGAGCATTCTCGGAGGTCCACCGCTGGGTCTGCGTGACGTCGACGAGGACGGTGCGGCGGCTACCGTCGCGCTCGACGGCAATCGGAGTGGATCCGGAAGCCTTCTGCAGCGCGGCCCTCGCTTCGTCGAAGTTGCGCACATCGGTGTCGCCGACCTTCACCACGACGTCACCGGGCCGTATTCCGGCGATCGCGGCCGGGCCCGGGCCGGTGCACTCGCCCAGCTGGCCTTTGCTGACTTCTGTTGCGACACAGGCGGTTTCGCCGATGACGGCAGTGGTCGGCGGGTGCAGGTTGGGCAGCCCCCAGATGACGGCGATCGCGTAGATCAGCACCACGCCGATGACGAAGTTCATGGCCGGACCGGCGAGCAGCACCGCCGTGCGTTTCCACGTCTTCTGCTTGTACATAGCGCGGTCGTGTTCGTCGGGCTGGAGTTCCTCGACCGAGGTCATGCCGGCGATATCGCAGAATCCGCCCAGCGGGACGGCCTTGACGCCGTATTCGGTTTCGCCGCGACGGGTTGACCAAAGCGTGGGGCCGAAGCCGACGAAATAGCGCCGCACCTTCATGCCGGTGGCGCGGGCAACCCACATATGCCCGCACTCGTGCAGGGCCACCGAAACCAAGATCGCCAGCGCGAACAGCACGATGCCAGTCACAAACATCATGAGTCGAACATCACCTTGTTTCCACAACCTCCCGTGCGACAACTCGTCGGGCCCGTTCTCGGGCCCAGCGTTGCGCGTCAAGTACGTCATCCACGGTAGCTGGTTCGGCCGCCCACTGGTCGGCGACGTGCAGCACGTCGGCGATCGTCCGCACAATGGCCGGGAAGCGGATCCGGCCGGCCAGGAACGCCGCGGCGGCCTCTTCATTGGCGGCGTTGTACACCGCGGTCAGGCAGCCGCCACCCCGTCCGGCGTGGCGGGCAAGGCCTACGGCCGGGAACACCGCATCGTCCAGCGGCTCGAATTCCCAGGTGGACGCGGTGGTGAAGTCGCAGGCCGGGGCGGCGCCGGCAACTCGCGCGGGCCAGCCCAGCGCGAGCGCGATCGGTAGCTTCATGTCCGGCGGACTGGCCTGGGCGATAGTCGAACCGTCGGTGAAGGTGGCCATCGAATGAACGATCGACTGCGGGTGTACGACGACCTCGATGCGGTCGTACGGTATTCCGAACAGCAGGTGGGTTTCGATGAGTTCCAGGCCCTTGTTGACCAGTGACGCCGAGTTCAGGGTGTTCATCGGGCCCATCGACCAGGTCGGATGTGCGCCGGCCTGGTCCGGCGTGACATGTTCAAGGTCGGCGGCGGACCAGCCGCGAAACGGTCCGCCCGAAGCTGTGAGCACCAGCTTGGCCACCTCGTCGGCGGTCCCGGCGCGCAGGCATTGCGCGAGCGCGGAGTGCTCGGAGTCGACCGGCACGATCTGGCCCGGTCGTGCGGCCTTGAGTACCAAGGGGCCGCCGGCGACCAGTGACTCCTTGTTGGCCAGCGCGAGGCGGGCGCCGGTCGCCAGTGCGGCCAGCGTCGGCTGCAGACCCAGCGCCCCGACCAGGGCGTTGAGGATGACATCGGCTTCGGTGTTCTCCACCAGCCGGGTGGCGGCCTCGGTCCCGCTGTAGGTGACGTCACCGAGGAGTCCGGCGGCTGTGTCGTCGGCGACGGCGATATTCGCCACACCGGTGGCCGTGCGCTGCCGGGCCAGCAGCTCCGGGTTGCCGCCGCCGGCGGCGAGGCCGACCACCTCGAAGCGGTCGGGGTTGGCGGCAATCACCTCCAACGCCTGAGTTCCGATCGAGCCGGTGCTGCCCAGGATCAGTACCCGCAGGCGACGCGCGGACTC
>CAZDYH010000088.1:2453-8818 GCA_964509355.1 uncultured Mycobacterium sp. | reverse complement strand
TTCCGATCGAGCCGGTGCTGCCCAGGATCAGTACCCGCAGGCGACGCGCGGACTCATGGGTGGTCACCGACCCATTGTGCCGTGCGATCCGGCGCAGCTCAGCGCGGGCGGCGCAGTGGCCCAACGGAGCGACCCCACGTCGCGAGGGCTCGAAGCAGGCGACGGCGGCAGCCTGGGCGGGGTAGTGTCGATGTGACGCCGAGACTTACTCGACGTTCGTGTTGTTGAGTTGGGCCACCGCGGTCGCGCGGTTTCCACCACGGTTAATCGCCGGCACCACCCGATACAACAACTCGTCAATCGACGCACCACCTTCAATAGGACCCGCACGCATCGTTTGGGCCGCCGGGGTGGGCACCAGCAGAAATTCTCGATCCGATCCCATCCGCGGTGGGCTCGGCACCGAATACCGGGTGGCAGCGCCGAAGGCGATGGCATCCGGCCGTCGCTCGACAAAGGAGTCATAGATCCATGAAAACCGTCCCGAAAAAAGCCATTACGGCAGCCAGTCTCGCGGCCATCGCGGTGTTGGGCCTGTCGGCATGTTCGAGTTCGACCGACACCGCCAGCACCACTACGACGGAGGCGACCACTTCCGAGGTGACCACCACGACCACGACCACGACCGCGATGGCGGATCCAGCGGCCAATCTGGTCGGCGCGGGTTGCGCCGACTACGCGAAGCAGGTGCCCACCGGGCCAGGATCGGTCGCCGGGATGGCGGCGGGCAACGTGACGGCGGCGACCGCCAACAACCCGTTGCTCACCACGCTCAATTCGGCGCTGTCGGGCAAGCTCAACCCGGACGTCAACCTGGTCGAGACCCTCAACGGTGGCGAGTTCACCGTATTCGCCCCGACCGATGACGCGTTCGCGAAGATCGACGCGGCCACGATCGAGAAACTGAAGACCGACGCACCGTTGCTGACGTCGATCCTGACCTATCACGTGGTTCCTGGTCAGGCCACTCCGGCGCAGGTCGTCGGCGACCACAAGACGGTGCAGGGTGCGACGGTGACGGTGACCGGCTCGGGTGACAACCTCAAGGTCAACGACGCCGGTGTGGTCTGCGGCGGGGTCCAGACGACCAACGCCCAGGTGTACCTGATCGACACCGTCCTGATGCCGCCCGCGCAGTAGCCGGTTCTGACCGCGAATGTGCTCGCCGGATAGCGCCTCCACCCGTCCCCCTATAGGGCAGGGCGCTCCGGCGAGCCTTTCGCGTCACTTGTCACGGGCACAGGAATCGCGTTAATCCTGGCTGGTCCCGGGAAACGTCCGCTCCCGCGGACAACGGCAGTAATACTTCTTATAGGAGCTAGCAGGGGCAAAGGCGCCCCTGGGAGGAGTGCTTGTCGTGGAGTACCTAACGCAGACGTCCAGCCAGGAAACGTGGTTGTGGATCGGGACGATCGGCATGGCTCTCGGAGCCGTCGTCATCTACGGACTGGGGGCGAAGATGAGAGATCGCCACCATCAGATAACCTGTTTCTTCGTATGCGCGATTGCCGCATGCATGTATCTGCTGATGGCCTTCGGCCAGGGCGATGCGGTGCTGACACAAACTTCTCTGGCGTTCACGCCGGCCGGGATCGACGTGAATACCGACGCGCAACTGGTCTACTGGGCCCGCTACTTGGACTGGGTCATCACGACGCCCCTGCTCCTGCTCGGCCTGCTGACGCTGGGCCTGAAGGCACTCAGCAATGGCGGCGAGCACGGTCGCGAGCGAGTCGGGTTGGTCGGCGGAGTCATCGGAGCCGACGTGCTGATGATCCTCACCGGCCTGTTCGGGGCCCTGTCGTTCAACACCACGCACAAGTACGTGTGGTTCGTGGTCTCCTGCGGATTCTTCCTCGCCGTGCTGTTCTTCATCTGGGGGCCGGTGCGTGCAGCAGCCGCCGAGCAGGGCAGCGGGGTTGCTTCGCTCTACGGGAGGCTGGCCGCAATTCTGACAGTTCTCTGGTTCATCTACCCGATTCTTTGGATTCTCGGCACCGAAGGCACCGGCACGATCAGTCTCGACACCGAGGTGATCGTCTTCACGGTCATCGACCTGGCCGCCAAGGTCGGATTCGGGATCCTTCTCGTCACCGGCGTGAAGAGGCTCCATTCGTCCGTCTCGGCCGGTGCCGCGCGGCCAGGCGTCCGGAGCTGACCGCACCCCCGCCGGCGTGAGCGGAGCCCCCGACCGCGCCGGCGGGTTTCACACGGTCGCCGCAACCGTCTCTGGAGGACGTTGCGGTGACCGTGTCGTTTTCGAAGGACTGCGCTCGTTTTGGTAATCGGATGAAAAGGAATTTCGCAATTCACCCATCCGCGGGTCCCTCGGCTCCGAATTGCAGATGACACAAATCCGCGCCCGCCTCTCCGGCGCAGCAGAACGACGAAAGGAAAGAAGAATGTCGACGAAGATGAACAAGAAAGCATTCACGTTTGCCGGTGTGACCGCTGCGGCTCTGATCGGCGCGGCTGTGGCCGTATCGCCCATCGCTGCAGCCGATGACCACAGCGAACTGGTCGGCCCGGGCTGCGCAGCCTACGCCGCGCAGGTGCCGTCCGGTCCGGGCTCGGTCGCCGGCATGGCTGCGGCGCCGGTTACCGCTGCGACGGCGAACAACCCGCTGCTGACCACGCTCAACGCGGCGCTGTCGGGCAAGCTCAACCCGAACGTCAATCTGGTCGACACCCTCAACGGCGGCGAGTTCACCGTGTTCGCTCCGACCGATGCGGCCTTCGCCAAGATCGATCCCGCCACCATCGAGAAGCTGAAGACCGACTCGGCTCTGCTGACGTCGATCCTCACCTACCACGTGGTCCCCGGCCAGGCCAGCCCGGCTCAGGTCGTCGGCACCCACAAGACCGTTCAAGGCGCAAACCTGACGGTTACCGGTTCCGGTAACGACCTGCACGTCAATGACGCCGCCGTGGTCTGCGGCGGTGTCACGACCACCAACGCGACGGTATACCTGATCGACTCGGTGCTGCTGCCGCCGGCCAGCTAGACAGATCACCGACGGACCGGTCGGCCGCGGCGGCGCGTTATCTCCTTCACGCCGCCGTGGTCGGTCTTTGTCGTTCCGGCACGATGTCGGCCCGCTCGGGTCCACCGGCAAGGCAGCATTGAAGGCATGTCCGCTCTCTCGCCCAGGCTGCTGTGGTTTCGCCGCGATCTGCGCCTCCATGACCTGCCGCCCTTGTTGGCGGCCGCTGCCGACGGCGCCGACGCGCTCGGCTGTTTCGTGCTCGATCCCCGGCTGGAGAAGTCCTCGGGTCCACGCCGGCTGCAGTTCCTCGGCGATTCACTGCGTGCGCTGTCCGACGCCCTCGACGGCCGGCTGCTGATCACCCGCGGTCGACCGGAAGAGCGAATTCCGGCGATCTGCAATGCGATTGGTGCCAAGGCCGTGCACATCTCGGCGGACTTCAGCCCGTTCGGCGTTCGCCGCGACGAGGCAGTGGCAACCGCCCTCGCCGATACCGGGATTGCCCTGCAGGCAACGGGCTCGCCGTATCTGGTCTCGCCGGGGCGGGTCACCAAGGACGACGGCAGCCCGTACAAGGTGTTCACGCCATTTCTGTCGAGGTGGCGCGAGATCGGCTGGCGCGTACCCGCCCGATCCGATGCGGCGACGGTCACGTGGATCGACCCCGCCGACCTACCCGCCGGGCTGAGCCGCACCGACCCGCCCGACCCGGGCGTCGCGCTGGACATCGAGGCCGGCGAACCGGCGGCGCTGCGCCGGTGGGCTGAGTTCGTCGACGACGGTCTGGAGCACTACGCCGAGGACCGCAACCGCCCCGACAAGCCGGGCACCAGCCGGATGTCGGCACACCTGAAATTCGGCACCATCCACCCGCGAACGATGGCCGACGAGCTGAACTTTCGCGACACCGGGCCGGGAGCCTATCTGCGTGAGCTCGCGTTCCGCGACTTCTATGCGGCGGTGCTGCATCAGTGGCCCGAGAGCGCGTGGTGGAACTGGAACCGCAACTTCGACGCCATCGAGGTCAACACCGACGCGGTGGCGCAGCAGGCGTTCAAGGCGTGGAAGCAGGGCCGCACCGGTTACCCGATCGTCGACGCCGGCATGCGCCAACTCCGCGAGACCGGGTTCATGCACAATCGGGTCCGGATGATCACCGCCTCGTTCCTGGTCAAGGACCTGCACCTGCCCTGGCAGTGGGGCGCGCAATGGTTCCTGGAGCAGCTGGTCGACGGCGATATGGCCAGCAATCAGCACGGCTGGCAGTGGGCCGCGGGTTGCGGTACCGATGCCGCACCGTACTTCCGGGTGTTCAACCCCGGCACACAAGAAAAGAAGTTCGACCCGACGGGCGACTACGTGCGCCGCTGGGTGCCCGAGTTGGATGGCGGTGACTATCCCGAACCGATCGTCGACCACGGCAATGAGCGCGCCGAGGCGCTGCGCCGCTACGGTCTGATCAGCTCACGCCGATAAGCCGGGTCGCCATATGCCAGAATGTTCGCAGTTGCCGGTCGAGTGTTAGGAGCCGCTGTGGTCAGTACCGAGGTGGAGCGCTACACCGGGGTCGACACCGCCGACGTGCCGTCTGCCGAGTGGGGCTGGAGCAAGCAGAATCCGCGGACCTGGCACATTGTCGGCTTGTTCATCGTCGGCTTCCTGCTGCTCATGCTGAAGGGTAACCACGTCGGCAGGGTCGAGGACTGGTTCCTGATCGCGTTCGCCGCGCTGGGTCTCCTCATGATCGTGCGCGACTGGTGGGGCCGCCGGCGCGGCTGGATCAGGTCGTAGCCGCCAGCTGGCCGCAGGCGGCCGCGATCTCTCGGCCACGGGTATCGCGAACCGTGCAGGAGACGCCCTTCGCACGGACCCGCCGAACGAACTCGCGTTCGGCCGCCTTCGGGCTGGCGTCCCATTCGCTGCCCGGTGTCGGGTTCAGCGGGATCAGGTTGACATGGACCAGTGCGCCCAGCGTGGAATGCAGGCGCTTGCCCAGCAGATCGGCCCGCCACGGCTGGTCGTTGACGTCGCGGATCAGCGCGTATTCGATCGACACCCGCCGACCGGTGACGTCGGCGTAATACCGCGCGGCATCGAGGGCTTCGGCGATCTTCCACCGGCTGTTCACAGGCACCAGCGTGTCACGCAACTCGTCGTCGGGCGCGTGCAGCGACAATGCCAGGGTGACGCCGAGATGCTCGTCGGCGAGCTTGCGAATCGCCGGCGCCAGCCCGACCGTCGACACGGTGACCGAGCGCGCGGAGATCCCGAAGCCGTGCGGCGGCGGCTCCGTGATACGGCGCACCGCTGCCAGCACCCTGGTGTAGTTGGCCAGCGGCTCCCCCATGCCCATGAACACCACGTTCGACAGCCGGTCACCGAAGTCGTCCCGCAGTGCGCAAGCCGCGGTGCGTATCTGCTCCAGGATCTCGGCGGTGGACAGGTTGCGGGTCAGACCGCCCTGGCCGGTCGCGCAGAACGGGCAGGCCATGCCACAGCCCGCCTGCGACGAGACGCACACCGTGTTGCGCTGCGGGTAGCGCATCAACACCGACTCGAAGGTGGTGCCATCGACGGCACGCCACAACGTCTTTCGTGTGTCGCCGGAGTCGCACTCGATTTCGCGGACCGGTGTCAGCAGGGCTGGAAACAGCGCGTGGCCGACCTGGTCGCGAACGGCTGCGGGCAGATCGGTCATCTGGCGCGGGTCGGCGATCAACCGGCCGTAGTACTGCTGCGCCAGTTGCCTGGCGCGAAACGCCGGCAGTCCCAGCTCGGCCACGGCGGCGACGCGACCGGCCTCATCGAGGTCGGCGAAGTGCCGCGGCGGCAATGCCCGGCGCGGTGCCTCGAACACCAATGGCTGCTTCATGATCAGGCGAGGAGCGTCAGGACGATCCAGGTCGCCACGGCCGACGGGAGCAGGGAGTCGAGCCGGTCCATCAGGCCGCCGTGACCCGGCAGCAGCGTGCCCATGTCCTTGATACCAAGGTCCCGCTTGACCTGCGACTCCACCAGATCGCCAAGCGTCCCGGTGATCACCAGCATCAGCCCCAGCGGAACGCCGACCCACGCCGGCTTGTGCAGCAGGAAATTCACCGCCAGTACCGACGCGGTGATCCCCAACAGCAGCGAGCCGGCCAGCCCCTCCCAGGACTTCTTCGGGCTGATCGCCGGAGCCATCGGATGTTTGCCGAACAGCACGCCTGCCGTGTAGCCGCCGATATCGGAGAACACCACGCCCAGCATCAGGCAGAACACCCGGCCGGCGCCGTCGTCGGGATAGATCAGCAGCGCGCCGAAGCTGGCGAACAGCGGCACCCAGGCGGCCAGGAACACCGTCGCGGAGATATCGCGCAGGTAGTTCCCCGGAGCCGC
>CAZDYH010000088.1:0-2353 GCA_964509355.1 uncultured Mycobacterium sp. | reverse complement strand
AGGCGGCCAGGAACACCGTCGCGGAGATATCGCGCAGGTAGTTCCCCGGAGCCGCTGGGCCGGCGACATCGGGACCCGGAGCCGCTGGGCCGGCGACATCAGGACCCGGAGCCGCCGGGCCGGCGACATCAGAACCCGGAGCCGCTGGGCCGGCGACATCAGGACCCGGCGGGTGGGTAAGGCCGTGGCCGATGAGCCGCCAGATCATGCAGACGACGACCGTGCCGGCGAACCCGCCCAGCGCGCCGGCGGTACCGAACGGCCAGGTCAGCCAGAACATCGCCTGGCCGCCGATCAGCAGCGGCCAGACCGGGATCGCGTAACCGGCGGCGCGCAGCCGGCGGATCACCTCATGGGTGGCCAGTGCGACCGCGACAGCCACCACCGGAAGCCACACATAGGGCGCGAACAGCAGGATAGCGATGAGGCTGAAGCCGAGAAAGGCGCCGACGGCGATCGCGGCGGGCAGGTTACGTCCTGCCCGCGACGTCTTGCGGGCGCCGGTCTCGGACTTTGCCACGGAAGTTGATTGCTGAACGGTCAGCTAGACCTCCAGCAGCTCGCCTTCTTTGTGCTTGACCAGTTCGTCGATCTGGTTGACGTACTGATGGGTGGTCTTGTCCAGGTCCTTCTCGGCACGGCCGACATCGTCCTCGCCGGCCTCGCCGTCCTTGCGGATCCGGCCGAGCTCCTCCATCGCCTTGCGCCGGATGTTGCGCACCGAGACCTTGGCGTCCTCGCCCTTCGACTTGGCCTGCTTGACGAGTTCGCGGCGCCGCTCCTCGGTCAGTTGCGGGACGGCGACGCGGATCAGCGTGCCGTCGTTGGTCGGATTGACCCCCAGATCGGAGTTACGGATGGCGTTCTCGATGGGCCCGAGCTGCGACGCCTCGTACGGCTTGATGACGACGAGACGCGCCTCGGGCACGTTGATGCTCGACAGCTGGGTGATCGGGGTCGGCGAGCCGTAGTAGTCGATGACAATCCGGGAAAACATGCCCGGGTTGGCCCGGCCGGTCCGGATGGACGACAAGTCGTCGCGCGCCACCGACACCGCCTTCTCCATTTTCTCTTCGGCATCGAAGAGAGCCTCGTCGATCACGCCATTCTCCCGTCAGGTGGTGACCAGTGTTCCGATCTTCTCACCCGCGACCGCCCGCGCGATATTCCCGCTGGTCAGCAGGTTGAAGACGAGGATCGGCATGCGGTTGTCCATACACAGGCTGAACGCGGTGGCGTCGGCCACCCGCAGGCCGCGATCGATGACCTCACGGTGACTTATCTCGGTGAGCAGTTCGGCGTCGGGGTTCTCGCGCGGATCGTCGGTGAACACCCCGTCGACCGCCTTGGCCATCAGCACAACGTCCGCGCCGATCTCCAGGGCGCGCTGCGCCGCGGTGGTGTCGGTGGAGAAGTACGGCAGGCCCATACCTGCGCCGAAGATCACCACCCGCCCCTTCTCCAGGTGCCGACGGGCGCGCAACGGAAGGTACGGTTCGGCGACCTGACCCATGGTGATGGCGGTCTGTACCCGCGTCGCGATGCCCTCCTTTTCCAGGAAGTCTTGCAGCGCAAGGCTGTTCATCACCGTACCGAGCATGCCCATGTAATCCGAACGCGTGCGTTCCATGCCGCGCTGTTGTAGCTGGGCACCACGGAAGAAGTTGCCGCCGCCGATCACGACCGCGACCTGGACACCGCTGCGGACGACCTCGGCGATCTGGCGGGCGACCTGGGCGACGACATCGGGATCCAGCCCGACCCCTCCACCGCCGAACATCTCGCCGCCGAGTTTGAGCAGCACCCGCGAGTAGCGCGGCCGAATCTCCGTTGACGATGCCGCTGCGCCATTGATGCTGGTTGGCTCCGCCATCAGTCTCCTCGGCTCCGCGCATGAGAGTGCCATCCCGGCGATTGCCCGGGACGGCACCCCTATCCTGCCTCATCGTCCCTCGCCCACGCGGCGCGGGGGTGAAGCCACCCGCTAGCCGGCGAAACTGTCGGCTTTCCGCTGCGTCCTGCGCTCTTCACGTTCGAGGTAGCGGGCCTTGGATGCCTCGAACTTCGAGGCTTCGATGTCGAGCCGATCGACGATGGCTGCGATTTCGTCGCGGCGCTTCTCGCCCTCACCGCCGAAGTCGTTTCGCTCGAAGATCCGCCATTTTCGGAGCACTGGCATGACCACCTCATCGAGGTGTTGTCGCAGGTCATAGATGCCGCCAACGGCTATCGTGATCGCATTGCGCCGGAAATTGGGATTGACGTAGCCGGGCATCCGGAAGTGCTCGAGGATCCACCAGATGGATTCAATGGCCTGATCGGGAGCAAGTTCCAGCCCGGCTTCGATCAGGTT
>CAZDYH010000087.1:5237-12505 GCA_964509355.1 uncultured Mycobacterium sp. | reverse complement strand
GCCCGGGTGTTCGGTGGATCGATCGTTCCGCAAGAGGTGGAGGCGCTGCTGCGCCGGGAAGCGGCCGACGGCGTTCGGTCGCTGAAGGGCGGACGGCTTTTGGCGCCGAACGAATACATCATTACCCTCAGTGTGTCCGACTACGAGAAGGTGAGCGCCGACCCTGATCTCACGTCGGACACTTTTGCCAAACACTTGGGCGCATACATCGGCGAACAGGGGTGGCAAACGTATGGTGACGTGGTCGTCAGTTTCGGACAATCATCGAACCTGCACACCGGCCAGTTCCGCGCGCGCGGTGTCGTCAACCCGGACGTACACCCCCACCCGCCCGCTGATAACACCGCCCCGCCACAATCGAATCGTGCGTTTACCGCAGAACCAGGAGTACCACCGATGACCGACAATCCGAGTAACCGCGGCGACCAGGGGCAGGGGCGGCCCGGCGACGAGTACTACGACGAGCGCTATGGCCGGCCGCAGGAGGAGCCGCGCGCCGCGGCACCGGATCCCCGGGGGCCTTATCCGCCGGAGCCGGGTAACTATCCCCCGCCGAGCGAACCCGGCTACAAGCCGCGGCCCGGTTACCCCGACCAGGGTGGCTACCAGGACCAGGGTGGCTACCCCGACCAGGGCTACCAGCAGCCCTACGAACAGCGTCCACCCGCCGGCTACGGCGGACAGGGCTATCGCCAGGGACCGGGCGGCTACGGCCCGCCGGCCGGCGACTACGACTACGGCCGCCAGCCCGGACCCGGGCGGCGTGAGGATGCCGGCTACGGCCGGCCCGAACCCCGGCCCGCTTATCCCGACCAGGGTGGGTACGAGCAGGGTTACCAGGGCGGGCAGTCATATGGCCGGCCGGATTATGGTCAGCCCGACTACGGCCGCTACCCCGACAGCGGGTACGGCGAGCCCGCAGGACGTGACTACGACTACGGTCAACAGCCCGGCCAGCCCGGCTATCCCGGATACGGACAGGGCGACTACCCGTCTGCCGGCAACACCATCACCTTGCAGCTCGACGACGGCAGTGGCCGAACCTATCAGCTGCGCGAAGGCGCGAACGTGGTGGGCCGCGGCCAGGACGCCCAGTTCAGGCTGCCTGATACCGGGGTGTCACGACGCCACCTGGAGATCCGCTGGGACGGTCAGGTCGCGCTGCTCTCCGACCTCAACTCCACCAACGGAACCACGGTCAACAACGCACCCGTGCAGGAGTGGCAGCTCGCCGACGGCGATGTCATCCGTCTGGGACACTCCGAGATCATCGTCCGCGTTCACTAGGATCTGCCGGCCACAGCTGGGCGAAGCTAGGGAGCTTCACCCTCGCGTCGATCACCGTCGAAGTATCGTGACGTTGCCGAAAGACAGCCAACACCGCTGGGTAACGCCGGCGCGACAGCGGCGGCACGAGGACGGAGAGGACGCCAGATGCAGGGACTAGTACTGCAGCTGACGCGTGCCGGTTTCCTGCTGCTGCTGTGGCTGTTCATCTGGTCGGTGCTGCGAATCCTGCGGACCGATATCTACGCACCGACCGGTGCGGTGATGGTTCGCCGTGGGCTGGCACTTCGCGGCGGCCTGCTCCCGGCGCGACAGCGCCGCCACGCCGCCCGCCAGCTGGTGGTGACCGACGGATCTCTGGCGGGCACCCGTATCACCCTGGGCGGACAACCCGTCCTGATCGGTCGTGCGGATGACTCCACCCTGGTCCTGACCGACGACTACGCCTCGACGCGCCATGCGCGGCTGTCCCAGCGCGGCTCGGATTGGTATGTCGAGGACCTAGGATCGACCAACGGCACGTACCTCGACAGGGCGAAGGTGACGACGGCAGTACGAGTTCCGCTGGGAACGCCGGTTCGGATCGGCAAGACGGTAATCGAGCTGCGCCCGTGACACTGGTCCTTCGTTACGCCGCGCGCAGCGACCGCGGCCTGGTGCGCGCCAACAACGAGGACTCGGTGTATGCGGGCGCGCGGCTGCTGGCGCTGGCCGACGGGATGGGCGGCCACGCCGCCGGTGAGGTCGCCTCCCAGCTGGTGATCGCCGCCCTGGCCCATCTGGACGACGACGAGCCCGGCGGCGACCTGTTGAGCAAGCTCGACTCCGCTGTCCACGACGGTAACTCCGCCATCGCCGCACACGTCGAACTCGAGCCCGACCTGGAGGGCATGGGTACCACGCTCACCGCAATCCTGTTCGCGGGCAACCGACTTGGATTGGTCCATATCGGCGACTCACGAGGTTATCTGCTCCGCGACGGCGAGCTGACGCAGATCACCAAGGACGACACCTTCGTCCAGACCCTGGTCGATGAGGGCCGGATCACCGCCGAGGAGGCGCACAGTCATCCGCAGCGATCGCTGATCATGCGGGCACTGACCGGCCACGAGGTCGAGCCGACGCTGATCATGCGCGAAGCCCGGGCCGGCGACCGCTATCTGCTGTGTTCGGACGGACTGTCCGACCCGGTCAGTCAGGACACCATCCTTGACGCGCTGCAGATCGAGGCTGTCGCCGAAAGTGCGGACCGCTTGATCGAACTCGCCCTTCGTGGCGGCGGCCCTGACAACGTGACGGTGGTTGTCGCCGACGTCGTCGACTACGACTACGGGCAAACCCAGCCCATTCTGGCCGGCGCGGTGTCCGGCCGCGACGACAACATCGACCCGCCGAACACCGCGGCCGGACGGGCATCGGCGATCGGCCAGCGCCGCAGCACTGCCAAACGTGTTGTACCGCAGCCCGAACCGCCGGCACGCAGACCGAGGTCACGGCGGCGGATGCTCATCGCGGCGGTGCTGGTACTACTACTGGCACTCGCCGGCCTGGCGGTCGGCCGGCAGATCATCCACAACAGCTACTACGTGAGCGCACACGACGGCACCGTGTCGATCATGCGCGGCGTCGAGGGCTCGCTCCTCGGCCTGCCACTGCAGCAGCCGTATCTGCTCGGCTGCCTCAACGACCGGAATGAGTTGTCCCAGATCAGTTACGACCAGTCCGGCGAGCACCCGGGCTGTCAGCTGATGCGGCTACAGGATCTGCGCCCGTCGGAACGCGCGCAGGTCGCCGCCGGACTTCCGGCGGGCAGCCTCGACGACGCGATCGAGCAGTTGCGCGAGTTGGCGCGCAACTCGCTGCTGCCGCTCTGCGCCCCCGCGCCCGTCACGCCTCCTGCCACGTCGGCGCCCGCGCCGCCCCGGCCGTCCGCGCCGCCGCGGTCACCGGCGGTACCGACTTCGACCAAACCGCAGTCACCCGCGTCGACAACGTCCCCGGCTGCGACGCCGACAACGCCATCACCGACGGTGACCGTACTCCCGGCTCCTCCGCCTCAGCCGGGAACCGACTGCAGGACGGCGGCATGACGACCCAACCTCAGTCGCCCGTCGCCGTGACACCGCCGTTGCCCAATCGGCGCAACTCCGAGCTGTTGCTGCTGTGCTTCGCGACGGTCATCACCACGGTGGCGCTGCTCATCGTGGAAACCAACCAGGAGCGGGGACTGAGCTGGGACCTGGCCGGCTACACCCTGGCTTTCCTGACCTTGTTCGGGTGCGCCCACCTGGCCATCAGGCGCTTCGCCCCGTACGCCGATCCGCTGCTGCTACCGGTGGTCGCGGTGCTCAACGGTCTGGGCCTGGTGATGATCCACCGGCTCGACCTGGCCATGGGCGGCGCGGGTGCGGGCGACCGCGGGCCGAGCGCGAATCAGCAGATGCTGTGGACGCTGGTCGGCGTGACCGGGTTCTCGCTCGTGGTGGTCCTCCTGAAGGACCACCGCACGCTCGCCCGCTACGGCTACATATGCGGGCTGCTCGGGCTCGTTCTGCTGGCGATCCCCGCGCTGCTCCCGTCGTCGTTCTCCGAGCAGAACGGCGCCAAGATCTGGATTCGACTTCCGGGGTTCAGCATTCAGCCCGCCGAGTTCTCCAAGATCCTGCTCCTGATCTTCTTCGCGGCCGTGCTGGTGGACAAACGCAGCGTCTTCACCAGCGCGGGTAAGCACTTCCTGGGGATGGACCTGCCGCGGCCTCGCGACCTCGCGCCCCTGCTGGCCGCCTGGATCATCTCGGTGGGCGTGATGATCTTCGAGAAGGACCTCGGCACTTCGCTGTTGCTGTACGCCTCGTTTCTGGTGATGGTCTACATCGCCACCGAGCGGTTCAGCTGGGTGGTGATAGGCCTGGCGCTGTTCGCCGCGGGCAGCGTCGGGGCCTACTACGTCTTCGCCCACGTTCAGACCCGCGTACAGACCTGGCTTGACCCGTTCGCCGACCCGGACGGCGCCGGATATCAGATGGTGCAGTCCCTGTTCAGTTTTGCCACCGGGGGCGTCTTCGGCACCGGTCTGGGTAACGGGCAGCCGGGCACCGTGCCGGCAGCATCGACTGACTTCATCATCGCCGCCGTCGGTGAGGAGCTCGGACTGGCCGGCCTGGCCGGCGTGCTGATGCTCTACACCATCGTCATAATCCGCGGCCTGCGCACGGCGATCGCGGTGCGTGACAGTTTCGGCAAGCTGCTGGCCGCCGGCTTGGCCGCCACGCTGGCCATCCAGCTGTTCATCGTCGTCGGTGGGGTGACCAAGCTGATCCCGCTGACCGGGCTGACCACGCCGTGGATGTCCTACGGCGGCTCGTCGCTGCTGGCCAACTATGTGCTGCTGGCGATCCTGGTGCGCATCTCGCATGCCGCCCGGCGCCCCATCGTCGCCGGCTCGCCCATCGCGGCGGCGAGCACCGAGGTGATCGAGAAGGTATGAACACCTCCCTGCGCCGTATCTCGGTGGCGATCATGGCCCTGATCGTGCTACTCCTACTCAACGCCACGCTCACCCAGGTCTTCACCGCCGGCGGCCTGCGTGCCGACCCGCGCAACCAGCGGGTTCTGCTCGACGAGTACTCGCGCCAGCGCGGACAGATCTCGGCCGGCGGGCAGCTGATGGCCTATTCGGTGTCCACCAGCGGCCGCTACCGCTTCCTGCGGGTGTACCCCAATCCCTTTGTCTACGCGCCGATTACCGGGTTCTATTCGCTGCGGTACTCCAGCACCGGACTCGAGCGTGCCGAGGACACCATCCTCAACGGCTCCGACGAGCGGCTGTTCGGTCGCCGGCTTGCCGACTTCTTCACCGGGCGCGACCCGCGCGGCGGCAACGTCGATACCACCATCAACCCGCGAGTCCAGCAGGCCGCCTGGGACGGCATGCAGCAGGGTTGCAACGGACCCTGCAAGGGCGCGGTGGTGGCTCTGGAACCGTCCACCGGAAAGATCCTTGCCCTGGTTTCGTCGCCCTCCTACGACCCCAACCTGCTGTCCTCCCACGACGGCGCAGGGCAGGCGCTGGCATGGCAGCAGCTCGGAGACGACCCTGATTCGCCGCTGACCAATCGCGCCATCTCCGAGACCTACCCACCCGGCTCGACGTTCAAGGTCATCACCACCGCCGCCGCACTCCAGGCCGGCGCCACCGAGGATGACCAGCTCACCGCGCTGCCCCAGATACCGCTGCCGGACAGCACCGCCACCCTGCAGAACTACGGCGGTGCGCCGTGCGGCAGCGGCCCGACGGCTTCGCTGCGCGAGGCGTTCGCCCGGTCCTGCAACACCGCGTTCGTCGAGTTGGGCATCCGCACCGGCACGGACGCCATCAAGAGCGCCGCGCTGGCCTTCGGCCTGGACGCTCCGCCCGCGCCGATCCCGCTGCAGGTCGCCGAGTCGACCGTCGGCCCGATCCCGGACGCTGCCGCCCTGGGCATGTCGAGTATCGGTCAGAAGGATGTCGCGCTCACACCGCTGCAGAACGCGCTGGTCGCCGCCGCCGTCGCGAACGAAGGGGTGGCCATGCAGCCCTACCTGGTCGAGAGCCTCCAAGGGCCCGACCTGGCCAACATCAGCACCACCGCTCCGCGCGAACAGCGGCGTGCGGTGTCACCGCAGGTCGCAGCTAAGCTAACGGATTTGATGGTCGGCGCCGAGCAGTACACGCAACAGAAAGGGGCCATCCCCGGCGTGCAGATCGCATCCAAGACCGGGACTGCGGAGCACGGAACCGACCCGCGCAACACCCCGCCACACGCGTGGTACATCGCCTTCGCGCCGGCCCAGAGCCCCAAGGTCGCGGTGGCGGTGCTGGTGGAGAACGGTGGCGACCGGCTTTCGGCGACGGGCGGAGCGGTGGCGGCACCCATCGGCCGGGCCGTGATCGCGGCGACACTGCAGGGAGGATCATGAGCCCGCGAGTAGGAGTGACGCTCTCCGGCCGCTACCGCCTGCAACGCCTCATCGCCACCGGCGGTATGGGCCAGGTCTGGGAGGCCGTCGACAGCCGGCTGGGCCGGCGCGTCGCGGTCAAGGTGCTCAAGGCCGAGTACTCCTCCGACCCCGAGTTCGTCGAACGTTTCCGCGCCGAGGCGCGCACCGTGGCGATGCTCAATCACCCCGGGATCGCCAGCGTGCACGACTACGGCGAGACCGACATGGACGGTGAGGGTCGTACCGCCTACCTGGTGATGGAACTGGTCAACGGCGAGCCGCTGAACTCGGTACTCAAACGCACCGGCCGGCTGTCACTGCGGCATGCACTCGACATGCTCGAACAAACCGGACGCGCGCTGCAGGTCGCGCACACCGCAGGCCTGGTGCACCGCGATGTCAAACCCGGCAACATCCTGATCACCCCGACCGGCCAGGTGAAGCTCACCGACTTCGGCATCGCCAAGGCGGTCGACGCGGCCCCGGTGACGCAGACGGGGATGGTGATGGGCACCGCTCAGTACATCGCGCCCGAACAGGCACTGGGTCATGACGCGACCGCGGCCAGTGATGTCTATTCACTGGGAGTCGTTGGCTACGAAGCGCTTTCGGGTAAGCGGCCCTTCATCGGCGACGGCGCGCTGACGGTGGCGATGAAGCACATCAAGGAGGCGCCGGCTCCCCTGCCCGCAGATCTGCCGCCCAACGTGCGCGAGCTCATCGAGATCACGCTGGTCAAGAATCCCGGTATGCGCTACCGCAGCGGCGGCCCGTTCGCCGACGCCGTCGCGGCGGTGCGGTCCGGTCGTCGTCCCCCGCGGCCCAACCAGGCGCCGACCATCGGACGGGCCACCCCGGCGGCCATTCCGTCGGGCGCACAGGCCAAGGCGGTCGCCGACCTCGCCGGGCGCGCCCCGAAGGCCGCGGCCCGCGGGCGGCCCGCCACCGGCAGCCACCGCCCGCCGCCACCGCGGCGGACCTTCTCGTCGGGTCAGCGCGCG
>CAZDYH010000087.1:0-5137 GCA_964509355.1 uncultured Mycobacterium sp. | reverse complement strand
CGCACGCCACCGCGCTGGCGGCGCGCGACGAGGCACCACGATGACCACCCCGCGGCAGTTGTCCGATCGCTACGAACTGGGCGAGATCCTGGGCTTCGGCGGCATGTCCGAAGTCCATATCGCGCGCGACATGCGGCTGCACCGCGATGTGGCGGTCAAGGTACTGCGCGCCGACCTGGCCCGCGACCCCAGCTTCTATCTGCGATTCCGGCGTGAGGCGCAGAACGCCGCCGCGCTGAACCACCCGGCGATCGTGGCGGTGTACGACACCGGCGAAGCCGAGACCACCGCGGGCCCGCTGCCCTACATCGTGATGGAGTATGTCGACGGCGTAACCCTGCGCGATATCGTGCACACCGACGGTCCGATGCCGCCGCGGCGCGCCATCGAAACGATCGCCGATGCCTGTCAGGCCCTGAACTTCAGCCATCAGCACGGCATCATCCACCGCGATGTCAAGCCCGCGAACATCATGATCAGCAAGACCGGCGCGGTGAAGGTGATGGATTTCGGGATCGCCCGGGCGATCGCCGACAGCGGTCACAACGTCACCCAAACCGCGGCGGTGATCGGCACCGCCCAATATCTGTCGCCGGAGCAGGCGCGCGGCGACTCCGTCGACGCCCGCTCCGATGTCTACTCGCTGGGCTGTGTGCTCTACGAAATCCTCACCGGGCAACCACCTTTCGTCGGGGACTCACCCGTCGCGGTGGCCTACCAGCATGTTCGCGAAGACCCCGTGCCGCCCTCGGAGCGCCATCAGGGCATCTCCCCCGAGTTGGACGCCGTGGTACTCAAGGCGCTGGCCAAGAATCCGGAAAACCGCTACCAGACCGCCGCCGAGATGCGCGCGGATCTGGTCCGGGTGCACAACGGCGAGCCCCCAGAGGCTCCCAAGGTGCTCACCGACGCCGAGCGCACCTCGATGCTCACCGCCGCGCCCGCGACGAACCGGTCCACCCAAACCGAGCAGTTCTCGCGCCACCAGCCCGCCTACGACGATCGCAGACGCGGCGGCGGGTCGGTGGGCCGCTGGCTCATCGCGGCGGCCGTGCTGGCGGTGCTGACCGTCGTCGTCACGATCGCCATCAACATGGTCGGTGGCAATCCGCGCGATGTGCAGGTGCCCGATGTGACCGGCCAGGCGTCGGCAGACGCGATCGCCGCCCTGCAGAACCGGGGCTTCAAGACGCGGACTCAGCAACAGCCCGATTCAACCGTCCCCCCGGACCATGTCATAGGCACCGACCCCGTGGGCAACTCGTCGGTAGCCGCGGGCGACGAGATCACGGTCAACGTGTCAACCGGACCGGAACAGCGGGAACTGCCCGATGTCTCGGCGCTGAGCTACGCCGACGCCGTGAAGAAGCTGACATCCGCCGGGTTCGGCCGTTTCAAACAGACGAACTCACCGTCGACACCGGAGCTGAAGGACAAGGTGGTCGGCACCAATCCGCCGGCCAACCAAACCTCGGCGATCACCAACGAGATCACGATCATCGTCGGCACCGGACCGGAGACCAAGGAGGTCCCCGACGTCGGCGGCCAGACGGTCGAACTGGCGCAGAAGAATCTCACCGTCTACGGCTTCACCAAGTTCAGCCAGGCGTCGGTGGACAGCACCGAGCCCGCGGGTGATGTGATCGGAACCAACCCGCCCGCCGGGGCCACGGTGCCACTCGACTCGGTGATCGAACTGCAGGTGTCCAAGGGCAATCAGTTCGTGATGCCCGACCTGTCCGGTCTGTTCTGGACCGATGCGGAGCCGCAGCTGCGGGCACTGGGCTGGACCGGTGTGCTGGTCAAGGGCGCCGACGTGGCCGCGGGCGACGCTTCGCGGAACCGGGTCGTGTTCCAGAGCCCATCGCCGGGTACCGGGACGAACACTGACGGCAATATCACGCTGAAGTTCGGTCAGTAGTGTACTGCCGCACGGTGTCGGCGACCTCGTTCTCCAGTCGGTGCACCAGAGACTCGTCCGGCGCCGCGCCGCAGTAGCTCAACCAGTTCGCCAACATCCGGTGGCCACCCTCGGTGAGGATCGATTCCGGATGGAACTGAACACCGTGAATCGGCAACTCGGTATGCCGCACCCCCATGATCACGCCGCTGCGGGTTTGCGCCGTCACCTCGAGCTCGGCAGGCACGGTGGCCGGCAGGATCGTCAGCGAGTGATACCGGGTCGCGGTGAACGGGTCCGGAAGACCTTTCAGCACACCGACATTCGTGTGAAACACGGTGCTGGTCTTGCCGTGCCGCAGCTCGGGCGCGCGATCCACTGTCGCACCGAACGCGACCCCGATGGCCTGGTGCCCCAGACATACGCCCAGCAGCGGTGTCGCCGCCGCCGCACAGGCGCGCACCAAACCGATCGACGCTCCCGCCCGTTCGGGCGTTCCGGGCCCCGGGCTCAGCAGCACGCCGTCGAACTGCTCGGCGACAGCGGCCAGGTCGGACAGCCGCGCGTCGTCATTGCGCCACACCTGTGCCTGGACACCGAGCTGGCCCAGGTACTGCACGAGGTTGAACACAAAGCTGTCGTAGTTGTCGACGACCAAGACCTGCATCGTGTCAGGCTACCGCCCGATCGGGGTCGGCCGGTCGGCTCAGTAGCCTATCGGGCCGGCCGGCAGGGCAAAACGCATCCGGACCGGCTCGGCGTGCCCGACAATCTGGACGTCGGAGCGGACGTCCTCGCGGTAGCCGAGCCCGAACCGCACGACGTATTGCTTGTACAGCGTCACCGGGGGAGCGGCGGCCAAGGCGGCCTGCATGGCCGCGGCGTCGCCGATCGCGGTGATCGTGTAGGGCGGACTGTAGGTGCGCCCGTTGAGCAGCAACGTGTTCCCGACACAGCGGGGCGCCGAGGTGGCGATGATGCGCTGATCCTGCATCTGGACCGCCTCGGCACCGGCGTTCCACAGCGCGTTGAGCACCGCCTGGATGTCCTGTTGATGAACCACCAGGTCGTCGGGGGAGGCGTCGCGGGGAAAGCGGCCGTCCGCATCGCGTTGCGCGTCGGTGAGCGTCACCACCAGCCCTGGGCCGTGGACCGGATCCAGGCCGGCGTCTGCCGCGAGCTCGGCCGCCCTGGCGAGCATGGCCGTCAGGGCGGTGCCCGAGGATCGGCCGTGCGTCGAGTCGATCTGGGTGGCGAGGGTGTCGCGCTGGGCGCTGAGACGGTCCACCGCGGACTGGGCGGCACGCACGAGGTCGACCAGCCGCGGCGCGTCACTGCGCCTGATCTCGCCGCCGCCGGACACCCCATGGGTGGCGGCGAGCAGCAGACCGGCGAGCAGGCACACCAGCGGGACCCCGAAACGCCAGGCTGAGCGACGGGGCGTGGCCATCGGCTCTCCTCTGGGGTTCTCTGGTCCCGGCGGGGCTGAGTTAATCTCGTAGGCGAACAACGATCGCAGCTTCGTCGTTGCAACGCCAACTGCTCCCGAAGGTACCCATGCCCAAGTCCAAGGTTCGCAAGAAGAACGACTTCACGATCAACCCGGTGAGCCGCACACCGGTGAAGGTGAAGGCCGGGCCGTCGAGTGTCTGGTTCGTCGTGTTGTTCGTCGGGCTGATGCTGATCGGCCTGGTCTGGCTGCTGGTCTTCCAGCTCGCGTCCCAGTCGCTGCCGTGGATGGCCGACCTCGGCCCGTGGAACTACGCCATCGCCTTTGCTTTCATGATCACAGGTCTGTTGCTCACGATGCGCTGGCGGTAGGCGGGCCGGGTCTTCCTGATGGACTCATTCCCGACTGCCTTCGTTACCGAGCCGGCAACCTCATGGTCACCCAATCACATGCGTGTGATTCATCCCCATTGTTGATAGCACCTGTGCACAACTCCGTCGGCAATGGTAAGGGCGGCTATGGATCCTGTGCAGCAAACTGAATGGGCCCCGCGCACAACCGGAATCGCAGGTTGCGCGGCCTTCGGCCTACTGATGGCTATCGCCTGTGTGACCCTTGTCACAGATATTCCGGGGCGGGTGCTGACCGGCGTTGCCGCAGTGGGTCTGCTGGTGTTTGCAAGCGCCTCGTGGCGTGCCCGGCCCAAGCTGGCAATCAGTCCCGACGGCCTCGTCGTTCGCGGCTGGTGGCGGACGCAGCTGCTGCGGCGCGCCGATATCAAGCTCATCCGCATCATCGAGTTCCGCCGCATCGGTCGCAAGGTTCGCATGCTCGAGGTCGAAACGGCTGACGACCGACTGCTGATCTTCACCCGGTGGGACCTCGGGACCGAACCGTTGAACGTCCTCGACGCGCTGACGGCGGCGGGCTACGCCGGCTCCTGACGACCCCGTCCCGGCTCAGGTGATGGTGATCGACTCGATGACGACCGGTTCGCTCGGGCGGTCGTTACGGTCGGTGGTCGTCGTGGCGATCGCGTCGACGACCGCCTGCGAATCCTGGTCGACAACCTCGCCGAATATGGTGTGCCGCCGGTTGAGGTGCGGTGTCTTGCCGACGGTGATGAAGAACTGCGACCCATTGGTGCCCGGGCCGGCGTTGGCCATCGCGAGCAGATACGGCTTGTCGAATTGCAGCTCCGGGTGAAACTCGTCGGCGAACTTGTAACCGGGTCCACCGCGGCCGGTGCCGGTCGGGTCGCCGCCCTGGATCATGAAGCCGTCGATCACGCGGTGAAACACCGCGCCGTCGTAGAACGGGCCCGAGGTGCTGCCCGACGCGTTCTCGGTCGAGTACTCCTTGGTGCCCTGCGCCAGCCCGACGAAATTGGCGACCGTCTTGGGCGCGTGATTTCCGAACAGGGCGATCTTGATATCGCCGCGATTTGTGTGCAGCGTGGCGGTGGCGGTCTGAATGGGGCTCGTAGTCACGGCATCACAGTGTGCCACTACCGCATCTGCGCCCTGCCGCCGCGGCCACTTAACGGCCGCCTAACGGCCACGAAACGTCGTCGATGGTGGCAATGTGGGAGACCCGTTCGCGCACGACCCAGAGAGGTGGCAGATGAGCTCGCAGACGCACGCCCGGTTGACCCCGAGGAAACGCTTGGCTCGCGGCCTGGCCTACTCCGCCGTGGGACCGGTAGATGTCACGCGGGGAGTGGTGGGGCTCAGCGTTCATTCCGCCCAATCCACCGCCGCAAACCTGCGCAGCCGCTATCGAGCGGG
>CAZDYH010000086.1:9314-12511 GCA_964509355.1 uncultured Mycobacterium sp. | reverse complement strand
CCGTCGCCGCCGCGCTCATCGAGTTTGACCGCGAGCACCTGATGCAGTTGGATCACGTTGCGCTCGAAGCCCAACCGCGATCCCGCCATGTAGAGCCCCCACACCTTCGCGGTACCCAGCCCGACCTCGGCGACGGCCTCATCCCAATGCTCGACGAGGTTGGCGCACCAGTCCCGCAGCGTCATGGCGTAGTGCTGACGCAGGTTCTCCTCGTGGACGACTTCGAGGCCGGCGTCCTGGGCTTCGGTGATGATGCGGCCGGAGCCGGTCAGCTCCCCGTCGGGGAACACGTAGCGGTCGATGAACCCGCCCGCAGTCGGTCCGGCCCGGTTGTCCGGGCGGGTAATGCAGTGGTTCAGCAGCAGTGCGCCGGGGCGCATCTTGGACTTGAGGAACCCGAAGTAGGCGGGGTAGTTGGCGACGCCGATGTGCTCGGTGAGTCCGAGCGAGGACACCGCGTCGAACTGCGTCTCACGGATATCGCGGTAGTCGCCGTGTCGGACCTCGGCGAGTTCGGACAGGCCTTCGTCGGCGATCGCCTGCTGCGCCCAGGCGGCCTGTTCGGCAGACAGCGTGACTCCGGTGGCCCGCACGCCCTGGCGGGCCGCATAGCGCACCATCCCGCCCCATCCGCAGCCGACGTCGAGCAGCCGGTCACCCGGCTGGAGCCGCAGTTTCTCGAAGACCAGGCGGTACTTGTAGTCCTGGGCCTCCAACAGCGTGGCGTTGGCCGTCGGGTAGCACGCGCAGGTGTAGGTCATCGACGGTCCCAGCACCCACTCGTAGAAGGCGTTGGAGACGTCGTAGTGATGGTGAATGGCCTCGGCGTCACGGGTCTTGCTGTGCCGCAAACCCTCGGCGATCCGGCGCCAGCGTGGCAGCGCCTCTTGCGGCGGAGGCGCGATCGGCACCAGATGCTCGAAACCGATCGAGCGGATGATGTTGGCCAGCACCCGGGCCGGCGGTCGCTTGGTCTCCAGCTTGTCGCTCAGGGCCCGCAACAGCTCGTACGGATCGCCCGGGTGCACGCCGTGCAGTTCCAGATCCCCCGAAACGTACGCGCGGGCCATCCCCAGATCACCGGGTGCAGTGGCCAGGTAGGTGGTGCCGCGCGGTGTCAGCAGGTCCAGCCCCAGCGCGGCGTCGTCGGGACCCGCGCTGCTGCCGTCATACGCGGTGAACTTCAGCGGCAGGTCCCCGCCGGCGGCGAAGATCTCCAGGATCTGCGCCAGGCTCAGCCTGCCCAATACCGGGGACGTTGTGTGTTCTTTGAACATCGTCATCGTCGTTGCACCGCCTTTGCGTAGAGATCCAGCAGACGTGAATCGGGATCATAGGTCTTCTTGACGGTCTTGTAGGCCTCTCCGCCGTAGAGTTCGTCGAAGTCTTCGGGGGTGTAGTAGGCGTCGGAGTACAGCGACTTGTGGCCGTCGAGTTCGCTGACCTTCTCCTCGATCAGCCGGTTCGTCGCGCCCTCGGCTGTATTGATCCCCCGGTCGCTCCGCTCTCCTCCGCCGGAACCCACCGGTACCGACGACCAGAATCCCACATTGACGTAGGTGTGTCCCGGTTGGATCGGATATAGCGGCCAGCCCTCATCGTCGCGCAGCCGCAGCGGGCACAGCCAGATCGGCTCGATGGGCACATTCGTCAGGAACCAGTCGACGAACTCCGCACATCGTTCGATCGGCACCTCGACGTCCTGCACCACCCGCTCTCGCGGCGGTCGGCCGTTGTGCTTCTCGATGCGGTCGGCGATGTCGAACCGCCGGTCGTAGCCCAGCAGCTTCCAGTAGAAGCTGCTGCGCCGGTAACGCCGCGGCCACCACCGCCGCAGCCGCGGGTTCTGCGCGCCGAACGCACGTGAGCACCAGAACCAGTCGGTGTCCCAGCGCCACAGGTAGTCGTGAATGGTCAGCCGGTCTTCCTTGGTCCCGGCGTCGTGCTGAATGGACCGGTAGTAGATGTCCTGCCCGGTGTAGTCGCTGACCGGACCGGGGGTGGTCGTCTGCACGCCCACACACAGATAGCTCTCGTCGGCGCTGAACACCACGCCGTCGAGGTAGTCCACCCGAACCCCGTCGAATCCGCCGGTGTCGATGATCCGGTCCATCGCGGCAACCAGGTCGGAAAGCGAGCCGAACCTGATGTGCCGCAACGCCACGAACGGCTTGACCGTTTCGAGCTCAATCTTCAGCCGTACCGAATAGCCCAGCGTCCCATAGGAATTGGGGAAGCACCGGTAAAGGTCTGAATGCTGCTCGGGCGATACGGTGAGCAGCTCGCCGGTCCCGGTGAGGATGTCCATCTCCAGCACCGATTCGTGCGGCAGGCCATTGCGGAATGACGCCGACTCGATACCCAGCCCGGTCACCGCCCCACCCAGGGTGATGGTCTTCAACTGCGGGACCACCAGCGGCGACAGCCCGTACGGCAGCGTCGCCGCAACAAGATCCTCGTAGGTGCACATTCCGGCGACGTCCGCGGTGCGGGCATCGGGATCGACCGCGATGACGCCCGTCAGCCCGGAGGTATCGAGCCCGGGTGCGTCGCTCTTGGCGCGTGCCCGGAATAGGTTGGAGGTGGGTTTGGCGAGCCGTACCGAGGCCGTCGCGGGAATGGCCCGGTAGCTCACCAATAATCGCTCGACGCCCGCGGCCTGAGCTGCACGTGCGTCGGTCGCAGGAACAGACACACATATACGCTAGTCCGCAGCCGCAGCCAATGCGACATCACACCGCTACGGAGGAGTTTTCCCTGATGGGACAGGTCAGCGCAGCCAGTACCGTCTTGATCAACGCCGAGCCCGCAGCCGTACTCGCCGCGGTCGCCGACTATCGAGGAGTCCGCCCGAAGATCCTGTCGTCACGGTACAGCGACTACCGGGTGCTACAGGGCGGCCAGGGCCCGGGCACCGTCGCGCAGTGGAAGCTGCAGGCCACCAAGTCGCGGGTGCGCGACGTGCAGGCCGTCGTCGACGTCGCCGGTCACACGGTGATCGAGAAGGACGCCAACTCCACGATGGTCACCAACTGGACGGTGGCCCCCGCCGGCACCGGATCGAGCGTCACCACGAAGACCACCTGGACCGGCGCGAGCGGCGTCAAGGGTTTCTTCGAGAAAACCTTCGCGCCGCTGGGCCTGAAGAAGATCCAGGCCGAGGTGCTGGCCAACCTCAAGAAGGAAGTGGAGGGCTC
>CAZDYH010000086.1:5991-9214 GCA_964509355.1 uncultured Mycobacterium sp. | reverse complement strand
CCGAGGTAAGCCGCGATGCCCCGGACCACCGCGTCGGCGTACTTCTGCCGCCCTTCCGGGCTGACCATCAACGTAGCGTCAGCGGGGTTCTTCATATTGCCCAGCTCCACCAGGATCGACGGATACCGCGCCAGGTTCAGCCCGGCTATGTCGGAGCGCCCGTTCAGGCCGTTGGAACCGATGTAGTTGGACGCCGGGATACCCGAGGCCGTCAACTGGTCACGCATGACCTTGGCGAACTGGACTGCCGGCCCGGCCTGGGCGTCATTGAGCGGTGGGTCGGAGTAGAGGACGTGGAAGCCGCGTCCCGACGGTGGACCGCCGTCGGCGTGGATGCTCACGACGGCGTCCGGGTTCAGCGCGTTGGCCATCTCGGCGCGTTCGTCCACGCAGGGCCCCAGTGCATTGTCGTTGCCGCGCGACATCGCGGTCCGTACGCCCAGCGCGGTGAGCTGGGCGCGGATGCGCAGCACGGTGTCCCAGGTGAAGGTGTGTTCGGGGTAGCCGTCGTTGGTAGAGGTTCCGCTGGCCTGGCAGTCCTTGGTACCACCGCGTCCGGTGGGCACCTGGCGACTGATGGACGCGTCGTTGGCTCCGTTGTGGCCGGGGTCGAGGAACACGATCATGCCGGCGATGTTGGCCGGCGCGGCGGTGGCCATCGGGGCGTGGACGGTTGTCGTAGCGATCAGCAGACCGGCGGCCACGGCGGCGCCGACACGCAAGCGGGCGGGTACTGGCACCCGGCCAAGGTAGCCGCTGAGCGGCTACCCTTGAGAACCGAATCGCACGTCCGACGCGCAGTGCAACCAAGTCGAGACCAAGACGCAAGGGGACTGTCATGCAACCCGGAGGCCAGCCCGACATGTCGGCGTTGCTCGCACAGGCGCAACAAATGCAGCAGCAGTTGATGGAGGCGCAGGAACAGCTCGCCGCCACCGAGGTTCACGGCCAGGCCGGCGGCGGTCTGGTACAGGTCACCGTCAAGGGCAGTGGCGAGGTGGTGGCGGTGGCGATCGACCCCAAGGTCGTCGACCCCGCGGACGTCGAGACCTTACAAGACCTCATCGTCGGCGCGCTCTCCGACGCGTCGAAGCAGGCCACCATCCTGGCGCAAAGCCGACTCGGACCGCTGGCCGGCGGGATGAGTGGCGCGCTGGGGATGCCGGGGTTCTGACTTGTACCGCCATGTTTGAAGGCCCCGTCCAGGATCTGATCGATGAGCTCGGCAAACTGCCGGGTATCGGCCCCAAGAGCGCGCAGCGCATCGCCTTCCACCTGCTGTCCGTCGAGCCGCCGGACATCGACCGACTCACCGCGGTGCTGGCGAAGGTCCGCGACGGCGTGCGGTTCTGCGCGGTGTGCGGCAACGTCTCGGACAACGAGCGTTGCCGCATCTGCTCGGACGCCCGCCGCGACGCCTCGCAGGTCTGTGTCGTCGAGGAGCCGAAGGATGTCCAGGCCGTCGAGCGCACCCGCGAGTTCCGCGGCCGCTACCACGTGTTGGGTGGGGCCCTCGACCCACTTTCCGGGGTCGGTCCGGAACAGCTGCGCATCCGCGAACTGCTGAACCGGATCGGAGAGCGCGTCGACGGCGTCGATGTCACCGAAGTCATCATCGCCACCGACCCCAACACCGAGGGTGAGGCCACCGCGACCTACCTGGTGCGCATGCTGCGCGACATCCCGGGCCTGACGGTCACGCGGATCGCGTCCGGTCTGCCGATGGGCGGCGACCTGGAGTTCGCCGATGAGCTGACGCTGGGCCGCGCACTGTCCGGCCGCCGCCAGATGGTTTGACTTGTGTCTCACCCAAACGTAACGCGCTGCCCCACAACATCATCGGGGTGAATTGTGGCCGGTGCGCGACGTGGGTAGCCTAGCAGGCATGGCTGATTCGGTGCTTCAACAGCAGCTCGACGAAGTACGCGCGCTACTCGGCCGTGCCAGAGGGTTGTTCGGTGCCAATCCTGTTCCGCCGCCGGCTGATATCGCCCCGGATACCGAAGCCGTCAGGGCCTGGGTGCGCTAGGCGACCCGCCGTCGCGGTCGGGCAGCTGGTGTTCCTGCAAGCCCTCGATCGCCGATTCGAGATCGCGGGCAGTGGGCACCTCCGCGGAAGGGGTGTGACCCGCCGCGACAATCTCGCCGCGAACCTCCAGCAGTGCCTTGAGATACGACACGTTCGCGGTCAGCAAGATGCCCTGCGCCAGTGTTTCGGAGTCGGAGTCCATCGCCGCCTCGGTCAGCGCGACACTGTGCAGGTAACCGCCCCGGCAGGAGCGGAACAGGATGCGCCCACTGGGGTGCACGGTGTCGAAGCTCGGGTTGGCGTCTGTCATCGGCCATCATCGACGAGGCCCCCCAGCCTGCGGGCGGCATCAGCGTCTTGCTCCTCCCACAGGTCCGCGGATGTGCTCAGATTCCGCGCCATATCGGCGTGGTCATCGGCTTGCTCTTCATAGCACTGACGTCGCTGCTCGAGTAGTTCGCGCCCCGCTTCGCGCAGTTCGCTGAAGATCGGTCCGAGTGAATCCAGACTCTGCTGTAACGCGTCGTGCGTCGACGGGATGGTCCGTAGATAGTCGGCCGTCTCTTGGTGGCGGCCGGCGGCCTCGCGCAGATTCCCGGGCACCACATGGATTCGTTCTGCCATGATTTTCTCCTACTGTGACATGCCGGCCGTGACCGCCGGCCGAGTGGGTGTTGGTGTTTCGGTCCTGGCTGACGACGTCGTGGTCCCCGGTGTCGGCGGATGCTCCCAGCCTAGGAAGCTCGGGCCGCTGACGCTGGCGATGGGCTGGATCCGGCCATCGAGCAGGGCTTTGCCGTTCCCGACGGCGAGTGCCTGACGATCGGTGAACATGCCGATGTCTCCCGGTGCCAGTTGCGCCGGATCGACGGGGTGGGCGACGCCGGTACCGGGGGGCGGGATGTTGATTCCCTGCTGGCGGAAGGCATCCGCGATCGGCGTTCCGCTGGCCGCGGCCTTGATCGCACCGGCGATCTGTGGATTGGGCGCGATGACCGTCTCACCGGTGGGCAGCTGCACGCTCGTCGGCCCCGCTGGCGGAGCGGACTCCGGCGCCGCAGCCATGGCTGCCGGCTCCTCATCGTTGCTCCCTTCGCCGCTGTCGGGATCCGACGGCCCGTCGTCCCCCATCAGCAGTTCCCCGGATGGGATCGCCGCTTCCGCGGGTAACGCCAGCTCCGGCTCCTTGCCGCC
>CAZDYH010000086.1:3963-5891 GCA_964509355.1 uncultured Mycobacterium sp. | reverse complement strand
ACAGACCGGGATCATCGGCCAGCAGTTGCTCGAGCAAGGGGTCGCTTTCCGGGTCCGTCAGCTCCGCGTCGCCCGGTGCGACAGATCCGTTCGTGGCAGAACCTTCGGTCGGTTCAGTGGAGTCACCGCCGCGGCTCTTCGAAGCGCTGTAGAGCGAGGTCCACGCGGATGCCAACGCGGCCTTCGATGTCGCGTCGAGGCTCGCGTTATCCACCACACCCCGGATGTCCCGCAGCTTGCCGATCAGGAAGCGCTGCAGATCGCGGGCACCGGCGGCGGTGTCCAGATCGGTACGGGTCCTTACCGCAGCCTCGATCTCATCCTGCAGCTTGTTGAGAGCGTCCCTGCCTTCGACTGTCGTCAAGTGCGCATTCAGGACCGCCGTGATCACTTGGAGGTCGAGTTGCGCGGTCGACGAATTCTGGTGCGCCAATTCGGCTTCCGCCTGCCTGATCGCTTCGGCGGCTTCACCGTCCTGCCGGTCGGGGCCAGGCGGTGGACTTCCGGGTGGACTGTTCGGCGCTCTTGTTACCGGAAGGATCATTTCGCCGGTCTGCGGATCGAACAGATCCCGGTGCTGTTGCCTGATCTTGTTCAGGAGGCCATCGGCGACCTGCGGGCTCACCGCACTCAAACTCACGTCGCTCAAGTCTGATGGCGAAAGCCCCCGCAGCCAGGCTTTGGCGTCGCCCGTGCATTCTTGGATGCGCTCGATCGCATCATGGAGATCCTCAAATGCACCCACGCCGCAGCCCCTCCATGGCGGCGACAGTACGCAGCGGCGTTCCCGCCGACAATTCACCCGATTCGAGCGCTGTTGCTATCCCGCGGAGACGGAGTACCGCGACCGCAGCGACTCGAGCAGAGCCTTCTTCGCACCGTCGTCCTGATGCGCTTCCGACACGATCGCGATGATCTCGCGGTGTTTGGCGAGCAGGAACCTCTGGAACTCGCGCGCACCCATCGGGGTGTCGACCGCGAGTGCGGCCCGGTTCTGGACGGCACTGTCAATTTCGGACTGGATGGCATCGAGTCGGTTGATGCCCTCGACGGTGGCGGCGTAGGCACTGGCAAAGGCATCGGCCAGGGCCCGATCTGCCTCGGTCGCTGCCGTGTGCCGGTTAGACAACGCGACCTGACGTGCCTGCATGGCAGCCACCCCGGGTCCGGTCTGATCCGTCATAACAGCAAGGTACTCAGGCGAGTTGGGACCAACAACTCACGTGCCTTGCAGCGGTCGGCGGATCTGCACGTTCGTGCCCAGTTGGCTGACCCGGACGGTGGCGCCCGCGTGCGGAGCTTCCACGACTTGGTTGTTGCCGATCGCCAGCTGCACGTGCCCGGCGTGCGGGAAGACCAGGTCACCTGGCCGCACCTGGGATCGTGGCACCGGAATACCGTCGTCGATCTGCTGATAGGTGGTGCGGTCCAGGTGGATCCCGGCCTGTTCGTACGACCACTGCACCAGCCCCGAGCAATCGAACTGGTTCGGGCCCGTCGCGCCCCAGACGTATGGCCTACCCAGCCGCGACAGCGCGGCGCGGACGGCGATACCGGCACGGCTACCGGGTGGCGCCAGACGCAACCCGTCGAGTCTGATCCCGCGCCGCAGCACCCGATAGCGCAGCGCGCGCAGCAGGGCCAGACGCCGGCGTGCCCGTCTGCGAGCCGACAACACATGCGCATGTTGCGCCCGCAGCCGAGCCGCGCGCCGGCGCATCGCTTCGCGTTGCGCCATCGGTGAGTCGGCGGGTGCGTCCGGATCGGCGTGGGCAGCATCCAGCACCGCTCTGGTCTGCTGACGGGCATCGGCATGATCCCGCTCGGCGCCGGCGATGAGGGCCGCCAGCGCGCCGTCGGTACGCGTGGCCGACCGCAACGCCTCGCGACTGGCACCCACGGCAAGCTGGTAACGCTCATGTCCCCCA
>CAZDYH010000086.1:0-3863 GCA_964509355.1 uncultured Mycobacterium sp. | reverse complement strand
CGTGGCGATCACGGCCTCGGGTAGCGGCGACCGCGTGCACGCCTGATCGAAACGAGCGCTCAGGCTGGCCGGCATGCGCTTGAGCAGTTCGCTGCGCGTGTTTTCCAACGCCCCGAGATGCTGCATGAGCCGGCCCGCCGGATCCGCGCCTGCGTTGACGGCCACCCGCCAGGAGTTGGCTGCGAGCATCTCCGCCTTCACGCACTGAGCGATCACGGAGAGAATATACGTCTCATATTCGTCTGATGTCGTCGGCGGCAGCCGGGCGATCACCGAGTTGAGCGCTTCCAGCTGCGCTTCGGCATAGGCTTCGAGCACTTCGGTGTCGTCGTGGCGGTCCACCACGACGGTTCCCGAGGCGCGCGGCGGCGCAGCTACCGCGGGTTCTGTCGCCACGAGTTGGGCGAGTTCCGCGTCCGGATCCTGAGCCACGAGCAGCCGCGAGTACGTTCCCGGCGGCAACCCGAGGCCATTCTCAACCTTCTGAACAGTGCCTTTGTGCGGCTTACGGGCCCCGCGCTCCAGATAGCTCAGGCCCATGATGCTGACGCCGGTCGCTGCCGCCAGATCCGCCAGTGACCAGTCGCGTGACTCACGCAAGGCCCGGATGGCCGCCCCCGCCGCCGCACGGCTCACCGTCGGGCTCCAGCCATAGACGGATCGTACACAGCCAGTCATGACCATCGATGTATATACGTTTATGTTAACGTTTCACTTGCCTCGTCCGGTAAATATGTATACGCTTTCGTCACTGCTTCTGGCGATGAGGAGACGGACATGCACCATCCCTGCACGACCAACCCTGATCTGTGGTTCGGCTACGCCGACGACGACGGCGGCGACGGTGCCGCCAAGGCACGCGCCTACGAACAATCGGCCACCGAGGCCCGGATCCTCTGCCTGCGTCGCTGCCCACTGGCCCAGCAGCGCCGCTGCGCGCAGCGCGCCGTCGAACTCGGCGAGGAGTACGGCGTGTGGGCCGGTATCAAGCTGCCCGGCGGCCAGTACCGCAAACGCGCGCAGCTTGCCCGGGCCCACGATATGTTGCGTCGCATCGCGGCGGGGGAGATCAATCCCCGGGAGCTACCCGAGAGCTCGGCGCTGCTCTGCCGGCGCGAACGCGAGACAGCACCCGCTGTGGCGACCGTTTTCCACCTGCCGCAGTCCCCCGGAGCGGTTCCGCGCTCCGCTGCGTAGGGTCGCGGTTCCGAGGAGTGCGCGCGTCGCTACCGTCGCGCCGCCGCGTACGCAGCGACGATCGGGGCCAGTTCGGCGGGTGTCGAGCCGTGCAGGATGACCGCGTCGCATCCCAGGTCGAATTGGCGGTCGATCGCCGTCACGCACTCCGCAGGGCTGCCGGTCGCGCTTGGCGCCAGCCATTCGTCGGGGATCAGCGTCGCCGCGTGCTCTAGCTGCCCGGTGGTGCCGACGACGTCCAGGCCGGCGACTCCGCTGACCACCGGATCCGCCAGAAAACGTTGCAAGACAGCGGGATCCCAGCGATTCGTGTCAACGAGAAGGCCGCCGTAACCCTGGAGGTAGGTGCCGAGTCTGCCCACCGTCTTGCGGAGGCGGTCCGGATACGGCAGGTGATCGCCGACGGTGGCCAGACATGACCACACCACCACGTCGTCGGGATCCCGACCGGCCGATTCCGCTGAGGACTTGACCGCTTCGACGCACCGGCGGGTGGTTTCGTCGGTGAAGTACGTGTGCAGGACTACCTTGTCGAAACACCGTCCGCCGAGCTTGAGGGTCTCCGGGCCGAAGGCCGTCAGGCACATCGGCAGATGCTCGTCGAGGCTGCCGTCGAGATGCAGAACGGGGAAGCGCCCGGCCGGTCCGTCGTGCCCGATGATCGTCTCGCCGCGGAACAGCCGGCGCATCAGGCCGGCGAAGTCTTCCATCTGGGCGGTGGTGATCTTGGGGATACCGTAGGCGCCCTGCAGCATGGCGATCCCGCGGCCGATGCCCAGCGTGAATCGCCCGCCGGTGAGATCCTGCATCGTGCGCGCCATACCCGCTGTCACCATCGGGTGGCGCGTGTTGTGATTCGTCGCCGCAGTGCAGATCTCGATGCTGTCGCTCGCCGCGCCCGCGGCCCCGCACAGCACCGCGGCTTCCTTCTTGTTGTAGCGCTCGGAGATGAACGCGGTGCCCAGCCCCAGCCGCTCGGCATCGCCAACCTCGGTGACGATATCGCGGGCGGTTCGGGGCTGCCCCGCGAGCAGATAGCAGCCCAGCTCCGGAAACCCCGCGCTCATGCCGGCTGCCGGATCAGGTCCAGGGTTTCCAGTTCGCGGATCGCCCGGCAGCCGCGACCGAGCATGGCCAACGCCATCTCGTCGCCACGATCGGTGGCCGCCGAGAACGCGAATCCCAGCGTGGTGATCAGCGGAACCTGCAGCATGCCGAGCCGGTAGTCCCGCCAGCAGGTGTCCAGGTCATAGCCGGCTACGCCGTGCAGCAGCAGGGCCTCGTGGTAGATGCCGACGAGTTCTTGCTCGGCGTCCGCGCGAAGCTCGGGTCCCAGGCTCGTCGCCACGAAGTAGGCCAGGTCGCGCGCCGGCAGGCCGACCGTCAACGTCTGCCAGTCGACCACGGTGACCCGGGTGCGCTCGGGGTCGAACAGCAGATTGTCCAGCCGGTAGTCGCCGTGCAGCAGGCTGAAGCGGTCGGGTTCCAGCATCAGCCACTCCCCTACCAGCGCCGCCGACTCCGCGAGCGTGACACGATCGGCTGCGGTCATCCGCGGACCCAGCTTCTCGGCGGTGACGTCCACCGCCATCCGCGTGATACCGCCCAGGCCCCGCGCGGTGTCGGCATCGGGTTTCGGCATCACCGTGCCGTAGAACGTCAGCCAGGCGGGGTCGCACCAGCGCGGGCCATGCAGTCCGGCGAGTGCCTCGACCGCCAGACGGGCTTCCGCGAGGGTGCAGCCCCGGATCTGGTCACCCTGCACCGCCGGTGCCATATCAGCCAGCAGCAGCACGAAGTCGGCTCCGTCGTTGGCGATTTCGCAGTGATAGCACCGGGGCAACGGCAGGGACAGGGTGTCCGCCACATCGGTGTAGAACGCGTACTCCGAACGGTAGCTGAGCGCCACGCGTTCGCGGACCGTGCGGTCCTGCGACGGCAATTTGACGATGAAGCTCTCCGGGAGCCCGGGCTGATCGTCGGTATAGCTGGGCACCACCCGATAGGTTGAGCCGGTCTGTCCGGTCCCGACGGGCGTCACTTCGACGCCGCTGACCACGACCTTGCGGGTTTCGGTGCTGAGCACCGTACTGAGCCAGGCGGTCGTCACCTCTGCCGGGCTCGCGGGAATCGACGCCACGGCCGTCAACGCTGGCTCCTCGTCGCGAAGCCGGCCGACGGTTTCAGCCTGCCGACTCGGTTCAATGGATGGTGGGCGAAGGGGGACTTGAACCCCCACGTCCCGAAGGACACTGGCACCTGAAGCCAGCGCGTCTGCCATTCCGCCACTCGCCCAAACAACCGGTGGAGCCTATCACGGCGGCGGTCCGGTCCCCCGGCCGCGCTGACCGGCCGAAGCGGCCGCGAAAACCGCCCCTAACGGCCCTCTGATCATGCCCCTGACCTGCCCCGACGGGATTCTCAGAGTTCTAGTGGTGCCGCTGCGCGCTCCCGTCCCGATACCATGCAGGTGAACAACGGTGGCGGCGCGACACGCGGCGGAGTCGGCCACTTCAGCGAATGACGCGACGGGACGGGTGAGATGAGCATCCAGAAGGGCCTGGTTCAACGCATCGAGCGCAAACTCGAGGACACCGTGGGTGATGCGTTTGCCCGGGTGTTCGGTGGATCGATCGTTCCGCAAGAGGTGGAGGCGCTGCTGCGCC
>CAZDYH010000085.1:3448-12711 GCA_964509355.1 uncultured Mycobacterium sp. | reverse complement strand
CCGGAGCTGCCGGGATAACCTGGCTACTGGTACAGCCGTCCGCGCGATGACCATGGGGAGCGGGCCGCCTGAGCGAGGGATGCACGATCCGGATGGCAGAACCGACCACGAACAGCTCAGCCAAGACCGACGTCGTGCTGGTCGGCGCGGGAATCATGAGCGCCACACTGGGTGCGTTGCTGAAGCTGGTGGCGCCCGACTGGTCCATCACCCTGGTCGAACGCCTCGACGCCGTGGCCGCCGAGAGCAGCGATCCGTGGAACAACGCCGGCACCGGTCACTCCGCGCTCTGCGAGCTGAACTACACACCGGAGAATCCCGACGGCACGATCGACATCACCAAAGCGGTCACCATCAACGAGCAGTTCCAGGTGACCCGCCAGTTCTGGGCGTACGCGGTGCAGAACGGCATCCTGCCCGACGTGCGCGGCTTCCTGAACCCCATCCCGCACGTCAGCTTCGTGCACGGCGCGCATAACGTCGACTACCTGCGGCGGCGCCATGAAGCCCTGGTCTCCAACCCGCTGTTCGCCACCATGGAGTTCATCGACGACGCCGACGAGTTCACCCGCCGGCTGCCGTTGATGGCCGAGCGGCGCGACTTCTCCGAGCCGGTGGCGCTGAACTGGACGCAGGGCGGCACCGATGTCGACTTCGGTTCGCTGTCCCGGCAGCTGATCGGGTTCGGCACCCAGCGCGGCATGACGACGCTGTTCGGGCACGAAGTGCGTGACCTGTACAAGGAGTCCGACGGCAGCTGGACGCTGAAGATCCGCAACCGCCGTACCGGCGAGGTGCGCAAGCTGAGCGCGAAGTTTGTCTTTGTCGGCGCGGGCGGCGGCTCGTTGCCGCTGCTGCAGAAGGCCGGCATCCCCGAGGTCAAGGGGTTCGGCGGCTTCCCGATCGGGGGTGAGTTCCTGCGCACCGGCAATCCGGAGCTGACCGCGGCGCACCACGCCAAGGTGTACGGCCTGCCGGCGCTGGGCGCACCGCCGATGTCGATACCGCACCTGGACACCCGGATGATCAACGGCAAGTCCTGGCTGCTGTTCGGGCCCTTCGCCGGCTGGTCGCCGAAGTTCCTCAAGGCCGGCAAGATCACCGACCTGCCGTCGTCGATCAGGCCGGACAACGTGGCGTCGATGCTCGGAGTCGGGCTGACCCAGCTGCCCTTGCTGCAGTACCTGATCGGGCAGTTGCTGCTCTCCGAAGACGATCGGGTGGAAGCGCTGCGCGAGTTCGCGCCCACCGCGGCCAACTCTGACTGGGAAACTGAAGTAGCGGGTCAGCGCGTCCAGGTCATCCGCAACGACAAGCGCAAAGGCGGCGTGCTCGAGTTCGGCACCACGGTGCTGGCGGCGGCCGACGGCAGCAGCGCCGGGCTGCTGGGCGCATCACCCGGAGCGTCGACCGCGGTGCCGGCGATGCTGGACGTCATGCAGCGGTGCTTCCCCGAGCAGTACGAGTCCTGGCAGCCCAAGCTCAGGGAGATGGTGCCCTCGCTGGGCACTAAACTGTCCGACGATCCGGCGCTGTTCGACGAGGTCTGGTCCTGGGGCACCAAGGTGCTCGGGCTGGAACCGGCGGTTACCGCGTGACGGTGGCTGCGCCAATGGTCCCGGCCACCGTCGCGGCCCCCGGGCCGAGGCCGGAGCCGTCGGGATAACCTGGCTACTAGTACAGCCGTCACCGATGAGCCGCTCGGGCGAAGAGTGTGGAGGAACACCAGCCGCCCGCGCGATGACCATGGGGAGCGGGCCGCCTGAGCGAGGGACGCACGATCCGGATGGCAGAACCGACCACGAACAGCTCAGCCAAGACCGACGTCGTGCTGGTCGGCGCGGGAATCATGAGCGCCACACTGGGTGCGTTGCTGAAGCTGGTGGCGCCCGACTGGTCCATCACCCTGGTCGAACGCCTCGACGCCGTGGCCGCCGAGAGCAGCGATCCGTGGAACAACGCCGGCACCGGTCACTCCGCGCTCTGCGAGCTGAACTACACACCGGAGAATCCCGACGGCACGATCGACATCACCAAAGCGGTCACCATCAACGAGCAGTTCCAGGTGACCCGCCAGTTCTGGGCGTACGCGGTGCAGAACGGCATCCTGCCCGACGTGCGCGGCTTCCTGAACCCCATCCCGCACGTCAGCTTCGTGCACGGCGCGCATAACGTCGACTACCTGCGGCGGCGCCATGAAGCCCTGGTCTCCAACCCGCTGTTCGCCACCATGGAGTTCATCGACGACGCCGACGAGTTCACCCGCCGGCTGCCGTTGATGGCCGAGCGGCGCGACTTCTCCGAGCCGGTGGCGCTGAACTGGACGCAGGGCGGCACCGATGTCGACTTCGGTTCGCTGTCCCGGCAGCTGATCGGGTTCGGCACCCAGCGCGGCATGACGACGCTGTTCGGGCACGAAGTGCGTGACCTGTACAAGGAGTCCGACGGCAGCTGGACGCTGAAGATCCGCAACCGCCGTACCGGCGAGGTGCGCAAGCTGAGCGCGAAGTTTGTCTTTGTCGGCGCGGGCGGCGGCTCGTTGCCGCTGCTGCAGAAGGCCGGCATCCCCGAGGTCAAGGGGTTCGGCGGCTTCCCGATCGGGGGTGAGTTCCTGCGCACCGGCAATCCGGAGCTGACCGCGGCGCACCACGCCAAGGTGTACGGCCTGCCGGCGCTGGGCGCACCGCCGATGTCGATACCGCACCTGGACACCCGGATGATCAACGGCAAGTCCTGGCTGCTGTTCGGGCCCTTCGCCGGCTGGTCGCCGAAGTTCCTCAAGGCCGGCAAGATCACCGACCTGCCGTCGTCGATCAGGCCGGACAACGTGGCGTCGATGCTCGGAGTCGGGCTGACCCAGCTGCCCTTGCTGCAGTACCTGATCGGGCAGTTGCTGCTCTCCGAAGACGATCGGGTGGAAGCGCTGCGCGAGTTCGCGCCCACCGCGGCCAACTCTGACTGGGAAACTGAAGTAGCGGGTCAGCGCGTCCAGGTCATCCGCAACGACAAGCGCAAAGGCGGCGTGCTCGAGTTCGGCACCACGGTGCTGGCGGCGGCCGACGGCAGCAGCGCCGGGCTGCTGGGCGCATCACCCGGAGCGTCGACCGCGGTGCCGGCGATGCTGGACGTCATGCAGCGGTGCTTCCCCGAGCAGTACGAGTCCTGGCAGCCCAAGCTCAGGGAGATGGTGCCCTCGCTGGGCACTAAACTGTCCGACGATCCGGCGCTGTTCGACGAGGTCTGGTCCTGGGGCACCAAGGTGCTCGGGCTGGAACCGGCGGTTACCTCGTGACGGTGGCTGCGCCATGACGGTCGCACTGCGCCGCATCTGGGCCAAAGACCTTGACGCCGCGACCCTTTACGAGTTGCTCAAGCTGCGGGTGGAGGTCTTCGTCGTCGAACAGGCCTGCCCGTACCCCGAACTGGACGGCCGCGACCTGCTCGCCGAGACCCGCCATCTCTGGCTCGAACAGGCCGACGGCGAGGTGATTTCCACGCTGCGGCTGATGGAGGAGCACGCCGGCGGCGAGAAGGCGTTTCGGATCGGGCGGGTGTGCACCAAGCGCAGCTCACGCGGTCAGGGTCACACCACCCGGCTGTTGCAGGCGGCTCTTGCCGAGGTGGGCGACTACCCGTGCCGGATCAACGCGCAGACCTACCTCGAGGCGATGTACGCCCGGCACAGGTTCGTCCGCGATGGCGACGAATTCCTCGACGACGGCGTCCCGCACGTGCCGATGGTGCGCCAGGGATCCCGGCCCGAAGCCGAGCACCCGTGACGGCGACGTCATCGGTACCTGCCTATCCGTTCAGCGCGATCGTCGGGCACGATCGGCTGCGGCTGGCGCTGGTGTTGTGTGCGGTGCGCCCGCAGATCGGCGGGGTGCTCATCCGGGGCGAGAAGGGCACCGCGAAGTCGACGGCCGTGCGCGCCCTGGCCGAGGTGCTCGCCGGGGCCGACGGAGCCGCGGGGCCGGCGACATCAGGCAACGGAGCCGCGGGGCCGGCGACATCAGGCAACCTTTCCCGCCTGGTCGAGTTGCCCCTGGGCGCCACCGAGGATCGGGTGGTCGGCTCACTGGACCTGCAGCGGGTGCTGCGTGACGGTGAGCACGCTTTCGCGCCCGGACTGCTGGCGCGGGCACACGGCGGCGTGCTGTACGTCGACGAAGTGAATCTGCTGCATGATCATCTGGTCGACGTGATCTTGGACGCCGCTGCGATGGGGCGGGTGCACATCGAGCGGGACGGGGTATCGCACTCCCATGAGGCGCGGTTCGTGCTGATCGGCACGATGAACCCCGAGGAAGGTGAACTGCGCCCGCAACTGCTGGACCGGTTCGGCCTCACAGTGGACGTGCACGCCTCGCGGGATGTGGAGGTGCGGGCGCAGGTCATCCGCCGGCGGATGGCCTACGAGGCCGACCCTGTTGCCTTTGCCGGCCGCTATGCCGAACAGGATGCCGAGCTGTCCAGCCGCATCGCCGCCGCGCGGGTCCTGGTCCCCGATGTGGTGTTGCCGGACAACGAGTTACGGCGTATCGCGGCGCTGTGCGCGGCCTTCGAAGTCGACGGTATGCGGGCCGATCTGGTCGTGGCCAGGACCGCAGTCGCGCACGCGGCCTGGCGCGGCGCCGACACCGTCGCCGAGCAGGACATCCGGGTGGCGGCCGAGCTCGCATTGCCGCACCGGCGCCGCCGCGACCCGTTCGACGACCCCGGTATCGACCCGGGCCAACTGGACGACGCGCTGGCCCAGGCCGGTGCCTCAGGGGACGCCGAGAACCCCGAACCCGAACCCGATCCGCCCGGCGGCGGCCTCTCCGCGCCGGAATCCCCGATGGAATCGACGTCACCCCAGACGACGTCGGTTGGCCGATCGTCGTCATCGCCGAAGCCCAGTGCCGCACCGTCGGCGGTCTTTCGCACCCGCGCGCTGACCGTGCCCGGTGTCGGCGAGGGAGCACCGGGACGCCGATCGCGGGCCCGCAACCGGTTCGGGACGGTCGTGTCCGCGACCGATGACAACCACAGTGGCCACGGTCTGCACCTGTTCGCGACCCTGCTCGCCGCCGCAGCCCGCATTGACATGCCGGGGCCGCCGCGGCCAGGGCCCCAGGATGTGCGCCACGCCATACGCGAAGGCCGCGAGGGCAACCTGGTGATCTTTGTCGTGGACGCGTCCGGATCGATGGCCGCCCGGGACCGGATGGCCGCCGTCAGCGGTGCCGCGATATCGCTGCTGCGCGATGCGTATCAACGGCGTGACAAGGTCGCCGTCATCACGTTCCGGGCGCAAGACGCCCGGATCCTGCTGCCGCCGACGTCGTCGGCGCACATCGCGGCGCGCCGGCTGGCGCGCTTCGACACCGGCGGCAAGACACCGCTCGCGCAGGGGCTGTTGGCCGCCCGCGACATCGTCGCACGGGAGAAGGTGCGGGACCGGGCCCGGCGTTGCCTGGTGGTGGTGCTCACCGACGGCCGGGCCACCGGTGGACCGGACCCGTTGGGCCGCAGTCGGTCCGCCGCTGCCCGGCTGGTCTCCGAGGGCGCGGCGGCGGTGGTGGTGGACTGCGAGACCTCTTATGTGCGGCTCGGTCTGGCCGGACAGCTGGCCGGCTATCTGGGCGCGCCGACTGTGCGGCTGGAGCAGCTGCGCGCGGACTGTCTGACACGGGCCGTGCGCAGCGCGGCCTGAGCTGGTGGGAGGTAACCGCTTATGCCACAGGGTCGTCCGCTCGTCGTGCCCGACGACGGCCTGACCACCCGGGCCCGCCGCAACGCACCGCTGCTTGCGGTGCACACCGGCCCGGGCAAGGGCAAGTCGACGGCCGCGTTCGGGATGGCGTTGCGGGCGTGGAACTCCGGTTTCGACATCGCGGTGTTCCAGTTCGTCAAGAGCGCGAAGTGGAAGGTGGGCGAAGAGGCGGCGTTCCGCCAGCTCGGCCGCCTGCACGATGAGCACGGTGTCGGCGGTGCCGTGGAGTGGAACAAGATGGGCACGGGCTGGTCATGGTCACGCCGGGCCGGCAGCGATGACGACCATGCCGCCGCAGCCGCCGACGGCTGGGCCGAGATCAAGCGCCGCCTCGCCGCGCAATGTCATGACTTCTATGTTCTGGACGAGTTCAGCTATCCGCTGAACTGGGGCTGGGTCGATGTCGACGACGTGGTCGACACGCTGCTGGCGCGCCCCGGCACCCAGCATGTGGTGATCACCGGGCGCGACGCGCCGCCGCGGTTGCTCGACGCCGCCGATCTGGTCACCGAGATGACCAAGGTCAAACACCCGATGGACGCCGGCCGCAAGGGCCAGCGGGGTATCGAATGGTGACGAGCGGGCGAGCCTCCCTCCCCGCGAGGGTGCACAAAATGCCAGGCCGCACGGCGTGTCGGCGTACCGACACGCACGCTCGCGGCAAGGGGGGGTGGCGCGGGTGGTGAGCACGCCGGCAATCGTCATTGCCGCGCCGTCGTCGGGCAGCGGAAAGACCACGCTGGCAACGGGTTTGATGGGCGCGTTGCGGCGGGCCGGTCATCGCATCGCGCCGTTCAAGGTCGGGCCGGACTTCATCGACCCCGGCTACCACGCGCTGGCTACCGGCAGGCCGGGCCGCAACCTCGACCCGGTGCTGGTGGGCGACGGGCTCATCGGTCCGCTCTACCGGCACGGGTGCGCCGAGGCCGATATCGCCGTCATCGAAGGCGTGATGGGCCTCTTCGACGGTCGGATCGACCCGAGTCCGGTGGTCCCGGCCCTGGGATCGACCGCCCATGTCGCCGCCCTGCTACACGCCCCGGTATTGCTGGTGGTAGACGCCCGCGGGCAAAGCCACAGTATCGCCGCACTGCTGCAAGGCTTTTCGACATTTCACGCCGACACCCGCATCGGCGGCGTGATCCTCAACCGGGTCGGCTCGGCACGCCATGAGCAGGTGCTTCGTCAGGCCTGCGAAACCGCCGGCGTCCCCGTGCTCGGCGCGATCCCACGCGTCGACGAATTAGCCGTCCCGTCAAGGCATCTGGGCCTGGTCACCGCGGTCGAACACGGTCGACGGGCCGGTGCCGCCGTCGAGGCGATGGCCGCCCTGGTCGCCCGGCACGTCGACGTCGCCGCCGTCGCGGCGCTCGCCGCCGCCGACGTGCACGCCGCGCCATGGGATCCCGGCACGGCCGTCGGCAGCCCGGTGCCCGGCCGGGCCGTTGTCGCCGTGGCCGCCGGTAAGGCTTTCAGCTTCGGCTACACCGAACACCGCGAACTGCTGCGGGCCGCCGGAGCCGAGGTGGCCGAGTTCGACCCGCTGTCCGAACCGCTGCCCGCCGACGCGGCCGCGGTGGTGCTGCCGGGCGGATTCCCCGAGCAATACCCGGCCGAGCTGTCGGCCAACACCGTGGTGCGGCGGCAGATCCGCGCCCTGGCCGAGCACGCACCCGTCTACGCCGAGTGCGCCGGCCTGACGTACCTGGTCTCCGAACTCGACGGGCACCCGATGTGCGCAGTGCTGGCAGGCGCGGCGCGGTTCACCGAACGGCTGACACTGGGCTACCGGGACGCGGTCGCGGTAGCCGACTCGTCGCTGCACGCCGCCGGTCAGCGCGCCGTGGGGCATGAATTCCACCGCACCGCAGTCAGTTTCGCCGGTGACTACGACCCGGCCTGGGTGTATCGCGGCGACGGCGGTAGGACGGTGCGCGACGGCGCGGTGCATGGCGGGGTCCACGCCTCCTACCTGCACACCCATCCGGCCGCGCAGTCGGCCGCTGTGCGACGCTTCGTCGCCCACGCGGCCGGCACTAGGTTGGCCGGGTGACTGAGAACGCCTATCTGGTCGGCGTGCGGCTGGCCGGTAAGAAGGTCGTTGTGGTCGGAGGGGGAACCGTCGCCCAGCGTCGACTCGGCCTGCTGGTCGCCAATGGTGCCGACGTGCACGTCATCACCCGTGCCGCGACACCGGCCGTCGAGGCCACAGCGGGTATCACGCTGGTGATGCGCGACTACCGCGAGGGCGACCTCGACGGGGCCTGGTACGCGATCGCCGCCACCGACGACCCGGCTGTCAACGCCGCCGTGGTCGCCGAGGCCGAGCGCCGCCACATCTTCTGTGTCCGCGCCGACGTGGCGCGGGAGGGCACCGCCGTAACGCCGGCGTCCTTCGACTACGAGGGTCTTGCGGTGGGCGTGCTGGCCGGCGGCGAGCATCGCCGGTCCGCGGCGATCAGGTCGGCCATCCGTGAGGCGTTCCAGCGCGGCGTCATCACCGCCGACACCCCGGACGTGGTGCGCGGCGGGGTGGCGCTCGTCGGCGGCGGTCCCGGCGATCCGGAGCTGATCACCGTCCGCGGGCGCCGCCTGCTCGCGCACGCCGATGTGGTGGTCGCCGACCGGCTGGCCCCTCCCGAACTGCTCGCCGAGTTGCCCCCGCACGTCGAGGTGATCGACGCCGCCAAGATCCCGTACGGCCGGGCCATGGCTCAGGACGCGATCAACGACGTCCTGATCGACCGGGCCAGGGCCGGGCAGTTCGTGGTGCGGCTCAAGGGCGGCGACCCCTTCGTGTTCGCACGCGGATACGAGGAAGTGCTGGCCTGTGTCGAGGCCGGCATTCCGGTGACGGTGGTGCCCGGTGTGACGAGCGCCATAGCAGTACCCGCTCTGGCCGGCGTTCCGGTCACTCATCGGGCCGTCAATCACGAGTTCGTCGTGGTCAGCGGCCATCTTGCGCCCGATCACCCCGAATCGTTAGTGAACTGGAATGCGCTGGCGGCGATGACGGGCACGATCGTGCTGCTGATGGCCGTCGAACGCATCGAGCTGTTCGCCGAAGTGTTACTGAAGGGCGGCCGACCTGCGGATACGCCCGTGCTGGTGGTTCAGCACGGCACCACAGCCGCCGAACGCGCGTTGCGTGCCACACTGGCCGACGCGCCGGAACGAATCCGCGCCGAGGGCGTCCGACCTCCCGCGATCATTGTCATCGGGTCGGTCGCAGCCTTCGGCGCTTAAAATATTCTTAATATTACTGTAGGGTAGCCCGCTATGACGGCTCTCGACGATGCGGAGCGCGCCGTGTCAAGTCGGCACCCTGCGCGCCCGGAGCGAGCGGTCTCGGTGCATGTCGAGCGAGTGGCTGTGGTTCGTACCAGCAGGTACCACCCGACTTGGCTGCCGTCGAGTCGCTTCATCGCCGCGGTCGTCGCCATCGGCGGCATGCAGCTGCTCGCGACCATGGACAGCACCGTCGCAATCGTGGCGCTTCCTAAGA
>CAZDYH010000085.1:0-3348 GCA_964509355.1 uncultured Mycobacterium sp. | reverse complement strand
ATGCAGCTGCTCGCGACCATGGACAGCACCGTCGCAATCGTGGCGCTTCCTAAGATTCAGGACGAGCTCAGCCTGTCCGACGCCGGCCGCAGCTGGGTGATCACTGCCTACGTGCTGACGTTCGGCGGACTGATGCTGCTCGGCGGTCGCCTCGGCGACACCATCGGGCGCAAGCGCACCTTCATCGTAGGTGTCGCGCTGTTCACCATCGCGTCCATCCTGTGCGGCGTCGCCTGGGATGAGGTGACGCTGGTTACCGCCCGGCTGCTGCAGGGTGTCGGCGCGGCCATCGCCTCGCCGACCGGTCTTGCGCTGGTGGCCACGACGTTCCCCAAGGGGCCGGCGCGCAATGCCGCGACCGCGGTCTTCGCCGCGATGACCGGGGTCGGCTCGGTGATGGGCCTGGTCGTCGGCGGCGCACTGACCGAGGTGTCGTGGCGACTGGCCTTCCTGGTCAACGTGCCCATCGGACTGGTGATGATCTATCTGGCCCGCACCGCCCTGCGCGAGACGAACCGCGAGCGGATGAAGCTCGACGCGGCGGGGGCGCTGTTGGCCACCCTCGGCTGCACGGCCGCGGTATTCGGTTTCTCGCAGGGCCCGGAGAACGGTTGGCTGACGCCGGTCACCATGGGTTGCGCGGTGATCGCCGTGCTGGCCTTCGTGGCGTTCGCCGTCGTCGAGCGGACCGCGGTGAACCCCGTCGTTCCATTCGATCTTTTCAGCGACCGCAACCGGGTCGCCACATTCGCGGCGGTGTTCCTGGCCGGCGGCGTGATGTTCACCCTCACGGTCACCATCGGCCTGTACGTGCAGGACATCATGGGCTACAGCGCCCTGCACGCCGGCATTGGCTTCATCCCGTTCGTCGTCGCGCTGGGCATCGGCCTCGGGTTGTCCTCGCATCTGGTGTCGCTGTTCCCGCCGCGGATCCTGGTGATCGGCGGCGGCATCCTGGTACTGGCCGCGATGCTCTACGGCTCCACGCTCAACGGCGGCATCCCATACTTCCCGAACCTGGTGATACCGATCACGGTCGGCGGGTTCGGTATCGGCATGATCGTCGTCCCGTTGATGGTGTCGGCGATTGCCGGGGTCGGTTTCGACCGCATCGGACCGGTGTCGGCCATCGCGCTGATGCTGCAGAACCTGGGTGGACCGGTCGTGCTGGCCGTCATCCAGGCCGTCATCACGTCGCGAACGCTCTACCTGGGCGGCACCACCGGCCCGGTGAAGAAGATGAACGGCGCTCAGCTGCACGCGCTCGACCAGGGCTATACCTACGGCCTGTTGTGGGTCGCTGCAGTGGCCGTCCTGGTCGGCGGAGCCGCACTGTTCATCGGCTACACCGCAGAGCAGGTCGCGCACGCGCAAGAGGTCAAGGAAGCCATCGACGCCGGGGAGTTCTAGCTCCGTCGGTCGCGGTGCTCTGGCTTCCCAGAGTTCGCCGCAGAGTCGCTCCGCAATCGCACCGTCGGTAGGCTGGCTTTTCGTGTCTGCCGCGGGTGGTTCTCAGCCGGCAGCCAGACCGCTGGCATCAAGCGTGCTGGGTATCGCCATTGTGGCGATCACCGGTATGCAGCTGATGTCGACGCTGGACGGCACCATCGTTGTCGTGGCGCTGCCGCGGATGCAGGCGGAGTTGGGTCTGTCCGATGCCGGCAAGAGCTGGGTTATCACCGCCTACGTGCTGACTTTCGGCGGGCTGCTACTGCTCGGCGGACGCGTCGGTGACGCCATCGGGCACCGGCGGGCGTTCATCTCGGGCGTCGGTGTGTTCACGCTGGCCTCGCTGGTCTGCGGCCTGGCGACCGATGACCTGGTGCTCATCGGCGCGCGAGCCGTGCAGGGCATCGGCGCGGCGGTGGCCGCGCCGACCGGGCTGGCGCTTATCGCGTCGACCTATGCCGTCGGGCAGGCCCGCAACCGCGCCATGGCGACTTCGGCCGCTATGCAGGGCGTGGGCTCGGTGCTGGGCCTGGTGCTCGGCGGCGCGCTCACGGTGTTGTCCTGGCGGCTGGCGTTCCTGATCAACATCCCGATCGGCATCGGCATCATCGCGATCGCCGTGACCCGGCTGGCTGAGACGCGTCACGAGCGGCTCAAGTTGGACGCCATCGGGGCGCTGCTGGCCACGCTGGGCTGCACCGCCGCAGTGCTGGTGTTCACCCAGGGGCCCCCGCGCGGATGGACCGACCCGTGGGTGATCGGCGCCGCGGTGGCCACCGTGCTGCTGGCGGGTGCATTCCTGGTCGTGGAGCGCACCGCGGATCATCCGCTGGTGCCGTTCTCGCTGTTCCGGGACCGCAACCGGGTGATGACCTTCGCGTCGCTGTTCCTGGCGGGCGGGGTTCTGCTGACCCTGACGGTGATGATCGGGCTCTACGTCCAGGTCGTGCTCGGCTATTCGGCGCTGCGGGCCGGCATCTCCTTCATTCCGTTCGCGCTCGCGCTGGGACTGGGAAACGTGCTGGCCGCCCGGCTCGCGCCGCGCATCGCGCCGCGCTGGCTGATCATCGGCGGCGGCCTGCTGGTACTTGGCGCCATGCTGTACGGGTCGACGCTGACCCGCAGCATCCCGTACTTCCCGGACCTGGTCATTCCCATCGTCGTCGGCGGATTCGGCATCGGCGTGATCTCGGTGATACTGCCGCTGTGCGCGGTCGCCGAAGTGGGGCCCCGGGAGATCGGGCCGGTTTCGGCGATCACGCTGATGGTGCAGAACCTGGGCGGCCCGCTGGTGCTGGTGGTGGTTCAGGCCGTCCAGGCATCGCGCACGCTCTATCTCGGCGGCACGACCGGACCGGTGGCCGATATGACGCCGGGCCAGCTCGACGCGCTCGATCGCGGCTACACCTATTCGCTGCTGTGGGTGGCCGCACTCGCGGTGCTGGTCGGTATCAGCGCGTTCTGGATCGGATTCTCGGCCCGCCAGATCGCGGCAGCGCAGCACACCAAGGAAGCGGTGGAGGCCGGTGAGCTCTAGCTTTCCTCATCGCTGCCACCGGATCTTCGCCCGAGAGGCTCATCGCTAAGCTTGCGGGCTGTGATCACCCGGATGTCCGAGCTGTTCCTGCACACGCTGCGGGAGGACCCCGCCGACGCCGAAGTACCCAGCCACCGGCTGCTCATCCGGGCCGGCTACGTCCGGCCGATCGCGCCCGGGCTGTACAGCTGGCTGCCGTTGGGCTTACGGGTGCTGCGCAAGATCGAGCAGATCGTGCGCGAGGAAATGAACGCCATCGGCGGGCAGGAGATCCTGTTCCCTGCGCTGCTGCCGCGCGGCCCCTACGAGACCACCAACCGCTGGACCGAGTACGGCGACGGCGTGTTCCGGCTCAAGGACCG
>CAZDYH010000084.1:6932-12823 GCA_964509355.1 uncultured Mycobacterium sp. | reverse complement strand
GAAGTTGGGCGTGCTCTTCCTCGACACCGATACCGCCCTGCGGGAACAGCCGGAGCTCTTCAAGCAGTACTTCGGCACGGTGATCCCGGCCGGGGACAACAAGTTCTCCGCACTCAACACCGCAGTGTGGTCAGGTGGGTCGTTCATCTATGTGCCGCCCGGTGTGCACGTTGACATTCCGCTGCAGGCCTACTTCCGGATCAACACCGAGAACATGGGCCAGTTCGAACGCACCCTGATCATCGCCGACGAGGGCTCCTACATTCACTATGTGGAGGGCTGTACCGCGCCGATCTACAAGAGCGATTCCCTGCATTCGGCGGTGGTGGAGATCATCGTCAAACCCGATGCGCGGGTGCGGTATACGACCATCCAGAACTGGTCGAACAACGTCTACAACCTGGTTACCAAGCGGGCCCGCGCCGAGGCCGGCGCCACCATGGAGTGGATCGACGGCAACATCGGGTCCAAGGTCACGATGAAGTACCCGGCGGTCTGGATGACCGGCGAGCACGCCAAGGGCGAGGTGTTGTCGGTGGCGTTCGCCGGCGAAGGCCAGCACCAGGACACCGGCGCCAAGATGCTGCACCTGGCGCCGAACACGTCGAGCAACATCATCTCCAAGTCGGTGGCCCGCGGCGGTGGCCGTGCTTCCTACCGTGGCCTGGTTCAGGTGAACAAGGGAGCGCACGGATCGCGGTCGAGCGTGAAATGCGATGCGCTGCTGGTCGATACCATCAGCCGCAGTGACACCTACCCGTACGTGGACATCCGCGAGGACGACGTCACGATGGGCCACGAGGCCACCGTGTCCAAGGTCAGCGCCGAGCAGCTGTTCTATTTGATGAGCCGCGGCCTGACCGAGGACGAGGCGATGGCGATGGTGGTGCGCGGCTTCGTCGAGCCGATCGCCAAGGAACTGCCGATGGAGTATGCGCTGGAACTCAACCGGCTGATCGAGCTCCAAATGGAAGGCGCGGTGGGTTAGTGGCGGACACCAGGCTGACCGAGGCTGTCGAAGGGATCGCCGCCAACAAGGGAGAACAGTTCGCCTCCTTCGACGTCGACGCCTTCGAGGTACCCGGCGGCCGGGACGAGCTCTGGCGGTTCACTCCGCTCAAGCGATTGCACGGCCTGCACGACGGATCGGCGGTCGCCACCGGCAGCGCCGACATCTCCGTCAGCGAACAGCCCGGGGTCCGGGTCGAGACAGTGCGCCGCGGCGACGAGCGGCTCGGCCAGGGCGGGGTGCCCAGCGATCGCGTTGCCGCCCAAGCATTCTCGTCGTTCAACTCCGCGACGCTGGTTACCGTCGAGCGCGACACCAAGACCGTCGACCCGGTCGAGGTGGTTGTCACCGGCCCCGGCGAGGGTGCGGTGGCGTATGGGCATCTGCAGATCCGCGTCGAGGAACTCGCCGAAGCCGTCGTGGTGATCGACCACCACGGCAGCGGGATCTACGCCGATAACGTCGAGTTCGTCGTCGGCGACGCCGCCCGGCTCACCGTGGTGTGGATCGCCGACTGGGCCGACGACACCGTTCACGTCAGTGCCCAGCACGCCCGGTTGGGCAAGGACGCGGTGCTGCGGCATGTCGCGGTCACCCTCGGCGGCGACGTCGTCCGGATGTCTGCGAAGGTGCGGTTCGCCGCTCCCGGCGGTGACGCCGAACTGCTCGGCCTGTATTTCGCCGACGCGGGCCAGCACTTCGAATCGCGGCTGCTGGTGGACCACGCACAGCCCAACTGCAAGTCGAACGTGTTGTACAAGGGTGCGCTGCAAGGCGATCCGGCATCGTCGCGGCCCGACGCGCACACCGTCTGGGTGGGCGACGTGCTGATCCGCGCGGAGGCAACCGGCACCGACACCTTCGAGGTGAACCGCAACCTGGTGCTCACCGACGGCGCGCGCGCCGACTCGGTGCCCAACCTGGAGATCGAGACCGGCGAGATCGTCGGCGCCGGACACGCCAGCGCCACCGGACGATTCGACGACGAGCAGCTGTTCTACCTGCGGACCCGCGGTATCCCGGAGGAGCAGGCCCGCCGGCTGGTGGTACGCGGCTTCTTCGGCGAGCTCATCCAACAGATCGCCGTCCCAGACGTCCGGGACCGCCTCACCGAAGCAATCGAACACGAACTGGCCATCACCGCAACAGATAGAGAACCTGCCACCTCATGACCACACTGGAAATCAAAGACCTGCACGTCAGTGTCGAGAACCCGAACGCGGCCGAAGGGGAACGCGAGATCGAGATCCTCAAGGGCGTCAATCTGACCGTGCGCTCCGGCGAGACGCATGCGCTGATGGGGCCCAACGGATCCGGCAAGTCCACCCTGTCCTACGCCATCGCCGGACACCCGAAGTACACCGTTACCTCCGGCTCGATCACCCTCGACGGCCAGGACGTGCTGGCGATGAGCATCGACGAACGCGCCCGCGCCGGACTGTTCTTGGCCATGCAGTACCCGATCGAGGTGCCGGGCGTCTCGATGTCGAACTTCCTGCGCACCGCCGCCACCGCTGTCCGCGGCGAGGCGCCCAAGCTGCGGCACTGGGTCAAAGAGGTCAAGTCCGCGATGGCTGCTCTGGACATCGACCCGGCATTCTCCGAGCGCAGCGTGAACGAAGGCTTCTCGGGCGGGGAGAAGAAGCGCCACGAGATCCTGCAGCTGGGTCTGCTCAAACCGAAGATCGCGATCCTCGACGAGACCGACTCCGGGCTGGACGTGGACGCGCTGCGCGTGGTCAGCGATGGGGTCAACCGCTACGCCGAATCCGAGCACGGCGGCGTCCTGCTGATCACGCACTACACCCGCATCCTGCGCTATATCCGGCCGCAGTTCGTGCACGTCTTCGTGGGCGGCCGGATCATCGAATCCGGCGGGCCGGAGCTGGCCGACGAACTGGAAGAGAACGGCTACGAGCGCTTCACGCGGGCAGCGGCCGCGGAAGCCTGATCATGACCACGTCGGTGCGCCCTGCTCTGGATCTCGCTGCGATCAGGGCTGACTTCCCGATCCTGCGCCGGGTCATGCGGGGCGGAAATCAGCTGGCGTACCTGGATTCCGGCGCGACCTCGCAGCGGCCGCTTCAGGTTCTCGACGCCGAACGGGACTTCCTGACCACCTCCAACGGCGCGGTGCACCGCGGTGCGCATCAGCTGATGGAGGAGTCCACCGACGCCTATGAGCAGGGCCGCGCCGACATCGCCGTCTTCGTCGGAGCCGAGCCGGATGAGCTGGTGTTCACCAAGAACGCCACCGAGTCGATCAACCTGGTCTCGTATGTGTTGGGCGACAGTCGTTTCGGGCGGGCCGTCGGCCCCGGCGACGTCATCGTCACCACCGAGCTGGAACATCACGCCAATCTGATCCCGTGGCAGGAGCTGGCCCGTCGTACCGGGGCGACGCTGCGCTGGTTCTCGGTTTCCGATGACGGCCGCATCGACCTGGACTCGCTGACACTCGACGAACGGGTCAAGCTGGTCGCGTTCAGCCACCACTCCAATGTCACCGGGGCCGTCGCGCCGGTCGCCGAACTGGTGGCACGCGCCAAGGCCGTCGGGGCACTGACGCTGCTCGACGCGTGCCAGTCGGTACCGCATCAGCCGGTCGACCTCCACGCCCTCGGTGTCGACTACGCCGTGTTCTCGGGTCATAAGATGCTGGGCCCCAACGGAATTGGCGTTCTCTACGGCCGGCGCGAACTACTGGCCGAGATGCCGCCGTTCCTGACCGGCGGCTCGATGATCGAGACGGTGACCATGGAGGCCGCCACCTACGCGCCGGCCCCGCAACGGTTCGAGGCCGGTACGCCGATGACGTCGCAGGTGGTCGGGCTGGCGGCGGCCGCACGGTACCTGACCGCCGTCGGGATTGGCGCGGTCGAGGCGCACGAGCGCGAACTGGTCGCGGCGGCGCTCGACGGGCTGTCCGGTATCCCGGGCGTCCGCGTCATCGGCCCGGTATCGACGCTGGACCGGGGTTCGCCGGTATCATTCGTCGTCGACGGGATCCACGCCCATGACGTCGGTCAGGTTCTCGATGACGACGGCGTCGCGGTGCGGGTCGGGCACCACTGCGCGTGGCCGCTGCATCGACGCTTCGGCATCGCCGCGACGGCACGGGCGTCGTTCGCCGTCTACAACACGCTCGACGAGGTCGACCGTTTGGTGGCGGGGGTACGGCGGGCCGTGGACTTCTTCGGCGGGGCATGAGTCAACGGTGCGGCTGGAGCAGATCTACCAGGAAGTGATCCTCGATCACTACAAGCACCCGCATCACCGCGGGCTGCGGGAACCGTTCGACGCCGAGGTGCACCATGTGAACCCGACCTGCGGAGACGAGGTCACCCTGCGGGTGGCGCTGTCCGACGACGGCGAAACGGTCGCCGACATCTCCTACGACGGCCAGGGCTGCTCGATCAGCCAGGCGTCCACCTCGGTACTGACCGATCAGGTGATCGGCCAGACCGTAGGCGACGCGCTGAAGACGGTGGCGGCGTTCACCGAGATGATCTCGTCGCGCGGGAACATCGAGGGCGATGAGGACGTGATCGGTGACGGGGTGGCGTTCGCCGGCGTCGCCAAGTACCCGGCCCGCGTGAAATGCGCGCTGCTGGGCTGGATGGCTTTCAAAGACGCGCTCGCCCAGACGGGTGCGCAACTGGATCTGGAGGACAGACGATGAGCGATACTGCTGCGCCCAACGACGAACTGCTCGCCGACCTCGAGGAGGCGATGCGCGACGTCGTCGACCCGGAGCTCGGCATCAACGTCGTCGATCTCGGACTGGTCTACGACCTCAACCTGGAGCAGGGCGACACCGGCACCGTCGCGCTTCTCGACATGACCCTGACCTCACCGGCCTGCCCGCTGACCGATGTCATCGAGGACCAGTCCCGAGCGGCACTCATCGGTACCGGGCTGGTCAGCGACCTGAAGATCAACTGGGTCTGGTCGCCGCCGTGGGGGCCGGACAAGATCACCGAGGACGGCCGCGAACAGCTGCGCGCCCTCGGCTTCACCGTCTAGCGCTGTCGGCGGGCGAATGCCCTGAACCGCGTCAGGTACGGGATCAGGGCGCGTGCCGGAACGGCCCTGGGCCAGTCGTCGGCGCGGAAGTACGCGTCCGACCCGCCGTCGACGAACACGACGCTGCCGCACAGGAAGTCCGCGGCATCCGACAGCATGAACACCACCCAGTCGGCCAGCTGCCCGGCCTCGCCGAACCCGCCGATCGGAACCGGGAATGACCGAATCACTTTCGCCTCTGCGGGCGTCGAAAGCTGCTTCTCCAGGAGAGGCGTCATGATCGCCCCTGGAGCCAGCGCGTTGAGGCGGATGCCTGCACCGGCCCACTCCCGCGTTACCGCGTGACGGCGGACCCAACGGCTGACCGCGATCTTGGATGCCGCGTACGCCATCGCCGGAGCGGCCTTGCCGAACAGCTTCACCGCGCGCACTGCCTTCTCGGCGTCGTGCGCAAGGAGTGCGCGGACGGCGCGCGTGGGAACCAGGGGAGTCGACGTGGTGGAGTTGCTCGAGAAGACTACGACCTTTGCCCGGTCGGTGGCGGCCAGTGCCGGGCGCCACGCCTCCAGCAGGTCGACAACGCCGAGATAGTTGACCTGCGCGATCAGGTGCAGGCGGCCGGCGCCCGGGGTCGGGCCGACGCCGGCCGCGAGCACGGCGCCGTCCAGTTTCCCGCCCGACGCGGCCAGGACGCCGTCGGCCGCCGCTCTACGCCCTCCGGGGGTCGACAGGTCGGCGACGATATCGGCCTCCTTGATGTCGACGCCGATCACGGTGTTTCCGGCGTCGCGCAGTTTCCGCGCCACCTCGTGCCCCATCCCCGAGGCTGAACCTGTGACCGCATAGACGCCCATGT
>CAZDYH010000084.1:0-6832 GCA_964509355.1 uncultured Mycobacterium sp. | reverse complement strand
CGTCTTCGACGCCACTCGCCGCCAACTGCACGGTGTCGCCGAAAGCCTGATCGCCGGCCCGCAGTACCGCGCCGCGGGGACGATCCGGCTCGCGGTTCGCCCGGCCGGATTCACCGGCACCGCGCTGGCCGTCGAGGTGCAGGGCGGTGACCTGGTCTGGCCGCAGGGCCGAGTAGCGCTCGCCGGACCGGTGAGCGGCCTGGCCGCGGCCGCCGGTCTGCGCGCAGGTCCGCCGACCGGTGTCTACACCAGCGCCGACCCGTTGGACGCCGACACCGTCCTGGATATCGACAGTGCGGCCGCGGAGCTGATCTACCGCAGCCTCTACGCCGGCGCTCAAGGCCTGCAGGCGTTCGTCCCCGAAGAGCGGCCGGTGCTGTGGCCCGAGCACTTCGACGTCGCGATAACCGCCGACGAGGTGAACTACGGTGTCTCACCGGGTGACTCGTATCACCCGCGGCCGTATGCCTATGTCGGCCCGTGGACACCGCGGACCGGCCCATTCTGGAACGCCCCGTTCGGAGCGCTGTCCCCCCTCGATCCCGCACAGGATCCAGACGCTGTGACGGCGAGCATTCTCGATTTCTTCGAGCGGGGCCGCGGTCAGCTGTGAACCAACTCGCGTTGCCAATCCGGAACACCGCCGAGCGGATACCATCAGGTTCCGATGACCGCAGAGCACGAGTCGGAGCTGGTTGCCGCGCTGCGCAGCGGCGACGAAGCGGCGTTCGCGACGTTGGTGGACCAGTACACACCGTCGATGCTGCGCGTGGCGCGCGGGTATGTGCCCAGCCACGAGATCGCCGAAGAGGTGGTTCAGGAGACCTGGATCGCGCTGGTCAAGGGCATCGCCAAGTTCGAAGGCCGATCCTCGCTGCGCACCTGGCTTTTCGCGGTGATGATCAATATCGCCAAGGCTCGTGGGATCCGGGAACGCCGTGACGCCGACGCCGCGATTGCGGCATTCACCGGTGGAACCGTGGACCCGGCACGGTTCCGGGCCGGTGACGATCCCTGGCCCGGACACTGGAAGGACAATGATGAGCCGTCGCCCTTCCCCGATACGCCCGAGGGCTCGGTGCTCGGCGACGAACTGGTGGCGGTCGCCCGTCGGGCACTGGACCAGCTGCCGGAACGCCAGAAGATGGTCGTCACCCTGCGGGACATGCTCGGATTCGACTCAGATGAGGTGTGCGAACTGCTCGACATCAGCGTCGCCAACCAGCGGGTGCTGCTGCACCGGGGCAGGGCCGTCGTGCGCCGTGCGCTCGAAGCGTACCTGGGGGATTCCGCATGACCGATGACACGATGGCCTGCAACGAGCTTGTCGAGCTGGTGACCGCCTACCTCGACGGTGCGCTCGACCCGGAGACCCGGTCCCGCTTCGACATGCACCTACTGGAATGCGACGGCTGCGAGAACTACCTCGAACAGTTCCGCGCGACCGTTCGCACTGTCGGCAGGATCAGCGACGAGCAGCTCGATCCCGCGTACCGCCGTCGGCTGCTGGACGTCTTCCGGGACTTTCGTTAGCCGGGTCAGCGGGAACAGCGGGACGGTTCCCAGCGTTACGAGGGTCGTGACTACCCGAGACATCACCGCAGAACAGTTCAACGACACCATCAACGACAACGACATCGTGCTGGTGGATTTCTGGGCATCGTGGTGCGGGCCGTGTCGTGCGTTCGCACCGACTTTCCAGGCGTCCTCGGAAAAGCACCCCGACATCGTGCACGCCAAGGTCGACACGGAGGCCGAGCAGCAGCTCGCCGCGGCCGCAGAAATCCGGTCCATCCCGACGTTGATGGCCTTCAAGAGCGGCAAGCTGGTGTTCAACCAGGCAGGCGCGCTTCCGCCCGCCGCGCTGGAGGACCTGGTGCAGCAGGTGAAGGACTTCGACATCGACGCCGCCATCGCGGCTCAGTCGGCTCAAGACGCCGACTGAGGACTGACCGGGAATCGGGCCCGGCGGGCTGCACGCGATAGCGTGCACCCCGTGAGCATGATCCTTGTCGAACGCCCGCGCCCGCAGGTCGCGCTGATCACCCTCAACCGGCCCGAGCGGATGAACTCGATGGCGTTCGACGTCATGGTGCCGCTCAAGCAGGCACTCGAAGAGATCACCTACGACAACTCGGTGCGGGTGATCGTGCTGACCGGGGCGGGCAACGGATTCTCCTCGGGCGCCGATCACAAGTCCGCGGGCGCCGTACCCAACGTCGGTGGGCTGACCCGCCCGACGTCCGCGCTGCGGTCGATGGAACTGCTCGACGACGTCATTCTGGCGCTTCGTCGTCTGCATCAACCGGTGATCGCCGCCGTCAACGGCGCGGCGATCGGCGGGGGGCTGTGCCTGGCGCTGGCCGCCGACATCCGGATCGCCGCCGGCGATGCCTACTTCCGGGCCGCGGGCATCAACAACGGGCTGACCTCCAGTGAACTGGGTTTGAGCTATCTGCTGCCCCGGGCCATCGGATCGTCGCGGGCGTTCGAGATCATGCTCACCGGCCGCGACGTCGACGCCGAGGAGGCCGAGCGGATCGGCCTGGTTTCGCGCCAGGTTCCGGCCGAAGATCTGCTGGAAACCTGTTATGCGATGGCCGAGCGCATCGCCGCGTTCTCCCGCCCGGGCGTGGAGTTGACCAAGCGCACACTGTGGAGCGGACTGGACGCAGCTACCCTGGAAGGACACATGCAGGCCGAGGGGCTGGGACAACTCTATGTGCGCCTGCTCACCGGCAACTTCGAGGAAGCGGTAGCGGCGCGCGCCGAGAAGCGCCCCGCGGTCTTCACCGATGACAAGTGATCTAGCAATGGGAGCACCGCCGTGATCACCGCAACGGACCTCGAGGTCCGCGCCGGCGCGCGCACGCTGCTGTCCGCCGCCGGGCCCGCCCTGCGCGTGCAGCCCGGTGATCGCATCGGGCTGGTCGGACGAAACGGCGCCGGCAAGACCACGACCATGCGCATCCTCGCCGGGGCCGCGGAGCCTTATGCGGGCACCGTAACGCGGACGGGCGAGATCGGTTATCTGCCGCAGGATCCCAAAGAAGGGGACCTGGAAGTGCTGGCCCGCGACCGGGTGCTTTCGGCGCGCGGCCTGGACACTCTGCTCGCCGATCTGGAAAAGCAGCAGGCGCTGATGGCCGAAGTGGCCGACGACGCGACCCGCGACCGCGCCGTACGTCGCTACGGTCAGCTCGAGGAGCGGTTCGCCGCGCTGGGCGGATACGCCGCCGAGAGCGAAGCGGGTCGTATCTGCGCGAGCCTCGGTCTGCCCGAACGTGTTCTGACCCAACAACTTCGGACCCTGTCCGGCGGCCAACGCCGACGGGTGGAGCTGGCGCGGATCCTGTTCACCGCCTCGGAGACCGGCGCCGGGTCGGCCACCACCCTGCTGCTCGACGAGCCGACCAACCACCTCGACGCCGACTCTCTGGGCTGGCTGCGCGATTTCCTCAAGACGCATACCGGTGGGCTGGTCGTCATCAGCCACAATGTCGACCTGCTGGCCGATGTCGTGAACCGGGTGTGGTTTCTGGACGCCGTGCGCGGTGAGGTCGACGTCTACAACATGACGTGGCAGAAGTACCTCGATGCCCGCGCGACCGATCAGCAACGTCGCCGCCGTGAACGCGCGAACGCCGAGCGCAAGGCCGCCGCGTTACGCACCCAGGCCGCGAAGATGGGCGCCAAGGCGACCAAAGCCGTTGCCGCGCAGAACATGCTGCGGCGCGCCGACCGGATGATGGCCGCACTCGACGAAGAGCGGGTTGCCGACAAGGTCGCTCGGATCAAGTTCCCGACACCGGCCGCCTGCGGCCGTACCCCGCTGGTAGCCAAGGGGCTGACCAAGACGTTCGGGTCACTCGAGGTTTTCGCCGGTGTCGACCTGGCGATCGACCGCGGTTCGCGTGTCGTGGTGCTGGGGCTGAACGGCGCGGGCAAGACCACGCTGCTGCGCCTGCTGGCCGGAGTCGAGACTCCCGACGCCGGCGGGGTCGAACCTGGCCATGGTCTCAAGATCGGCTACTTCGCCCAGGAGCACGACACCCTCGACGACACCGCGACGGTGTGGCAGAACATCCGGCACGCCGCACCCGACACCGGCGAGCAGGATCTGCGCGGGCTGCTCGGCGCGTTCATGTTCAGCGGACCACAACTCGACCAACCGGCGGGCACGCTCTCCGGAGGGGAGAAGACCCGGCTGGCACTGGCGGGTCTGGTGGCCTCCACGGCCAACGTGCTGCTGCTCGACGAACCGACCAACAACCTCGATCCGGCCTCGCGCGAGCAGGTTCTCGACGCGCTGCGCAGCTACGTTGGTGCGGTGGTGCTGGTGACACACGACCCCGGGGCGGCGGAGGCGCTCGATCCGCAGCGGGTGGTACTGCTGCCTGACGGCACCGAGGACTTCTGGTCGGAGGACTATCGGGATCTCATCGAACTCGCCTGACAACTGGCACAGCCTATTTCGGTGATTTCGGTCATGCGGCTGACACCGGCTTCTTACTCTGAATGTGCTGGGGACTGTTAACACCGGGGAGTCGTCGATGAGGAAACCGAATGCGGCACGCGACCAGTTGCTGCACGAGCTGCGGAGCGCCTACGAGGGTGGCTCCAGTATCCGCACGTTGGTGGCGTCGAAGGGCCTGTCCTATGGGTCGATCCACAGCATGCTGCGTGAGTCGGGCACCACGATGCGCAGCCGTGGCGGTCCCAACCACCGAACGCGGTCCCCGGGTCCCTAGCGCTGAATCGCGCTAGCGCTGCCGCACCGAGTCCTCGACCAGGTCCAGAACGGCGGCGAGCCGTCCGGGGTCGTCGCCGGACGCCAGCCGAGCCACCAGTCCGTCCAGGACCAGATCCAGGTAGCACTGCAGCACGTCACCGGGGACGTCGTCGCGCAGCCGCCCGGCCTGCTTCTGCCGGTGCAGCCGATCCGTCGTGGCCGCCGTCAACTCCGCGGCACGCTCCGACCATCCGCGATGGAACACCGGATCGTTGCGCAGCTTGCGGGCGATCTCCAGCCGGGTGGCCAGCCAGTCGAACTGGTCCGGCGCCGCCAGCAGGTCGCGCATCACCTGGATCAGCCCCTCGCGGGACGCCACGGTGGCCATCCGCTCGGCGTCCTCGCGGGCCAACTCGAAGAACAGCGTGTCCTTGTCCCGGAAATGGTGAAAGATCGCGCCGCGGGACAGCCCGATCGTCTGTTCCAGCCGGCGCACCGTCGCCCTGTCGTAGCCGTACTCCGCGAAGCACCGGCGGGCGCCGTCGAGGATCTGGCGACGTCGCGCCGCAAGATGGTCCTCGCTGACCCGGGGCATGGCAGATGGCGCTAGCTGGATTTCAGCATGTTGCGCAGCACGTACTGCAGGATGCCGCCGTTGCGGTAGTAGTCCGCCTCACCGGGGGTGTCGATGCGCACCACGGCATCGAACTCGACTGTGCTGCCATCGGACCTGGTGGCCTTGACGTGCACCGTCTTCGGCGTCTTGCCGGTGTTGAGCTGTTCGATACCGGTGATATCGAAGACCTCGGTGCCGTCCAGCTTCAGCGACGCCGCCGACTCACCCGCCGGGAACTGCAACGGAATCACGCCCATACCGATCAGGTTGGAGCGGTGGATACGCTCGAAGGACTCGGTGATCACCGCCCGCACCCCCAGCAGCCGGGTGCCCTTGGCGGCCCAGTCCCGCGACGAGCCGGACCCGTACTCCTTGCCGCCCAGCACCACCAGCGGAATATCTTGTGCCGCATAGTTTTGCGCCGCGTCATAGATGAACGCCTGGGGCCCGTCCGGCTGGGTGAAATCGCGGGTGTAGCCACCGGACACGTCGTCGAGTAGCTGGTTGCGCAGCCGGATGTTCGCGAACGTGCCGCGGATCATCACCTCATGGTTGCCGCGCCGCGATCCGTAGGAGTTGTAGTCCGTGCGGTCGACGCCGTGGCCCTCCAGGTACTGCGCGGCAGGGGTGCCGGGCTTGATGTTGCCCGCCGGTGAAATATGGTCGGTGGTCACCGAATCACCAAGCAGCGCCAGCACCCGGGCTCCGGTGATATCGGTGACCGGCGCCGGTTCGGCCGGCATACCGTCGAAGTACGGCGGCTTGCGCACATACGTCGACTCCGGGTCCCAGTCGAACGTCTTGCCCTTCGGGGTCGGCAGGTTCTGCCAGCGCTCGTCGCCCTTGAACACGTCGGCGTAGTTGTCGGTGAACATCTTCTGGTTGATCGACGAGGCGATGGTGTCGGAGATCTCCTTGGCCGACGGCCAGATATCGCGCAGGAAGACGTCGTTGCCGTCACCGTCAACGCCCAGCGCGTCGGCTTCGAAGTCGAAGTCCATCGTGCCGGCCAGCGCGTAGGCGATGACCAGCGGCGGTGACGCCAGGTAGTTCATCTTCACGTCGGGGGAGATGCGGCCCTCGAAGTTGCGGTTGCCCGACAGCACCGCGGTCACCGAGAGATCGTGGTCGTTGATCGCCTTCGAGACCTCGACGGGCAGCGGGCCGCTGTTTCCGATACACGTGGTGCAGCCGTAACCCACCAGGTAGAAGCCCAGCTTCTCCAGGTACGGCCACAGCCCGGACTTGTCGTAGTAGTCGCTGACCACCTGCGAGCCCGGTGCCATCGAGGTCTTGACCCACGGCTTGGATGTCAGCCCCTTCTCGACGGCGTTGCGGGCCAGCAGCGCGGCGCCGAGCATCACCGACGGGTTGGAGGTGTTGGTACATGACGTGATTGCCGCGATCACCACCGCGCCATGGTCGAGCACGAACTCACCGCGGTCGTCGGAGGTGACACGCACGGGCTTGCTGGGCCTGCCCTC